>NZ_JBRBAF010000001.1:0-504670 GCF_052805975.1 Chromobacterium sp. W521 | reverse complement strand
GTGATCCCGCAGGCCTGACCAAGCCATTCCTTATATATGTCTTGTGTTGATATATATATTGTCTTTGTCATGAAATGGATGTTTGACTCGTTGTGAGGAAAAGGCAGCCTTTGGGCTGCCTTTCTCTTGTCGTTGTGAGCCGGCCCGGCATTTTCACCGGAACCAAAACAAGGAAAACAGGGCCGCAGAGAAATGGAGTGAAAGGAACCCCCGATGAAAATGAAGTTAGCCCTGATGGCCGCAAGTCTGTTGCTGGCCTGGCACGCACAAGCCGGCGTCGTGTCCGGCATCGACACACAGCATTTCGACAACGCGGTGCGTCCGCAGGACGATATCTATCACGCGGTCAACGGCGGCTGGATCAAACACGCGGTGCTGCCGGCGTCCGAAGACAGCGACGGCGCCTTCAAGCAATTGCGCGACTTGAGCCTGGAACGCAGCCGCAAGCTGATAGAAGAGGCCGCAGCCAAGCCGAATGCATCGCCGGAGGCGCAAAAGATCGGCGACTTGTATCACAGCTTTATGGATGAGGCCGCGCTGAACAAACTGGGCCTGGCGCCGCTGCGCGGCGATCTGGCGGAGATCGCCGGCTTGAAGGACAAGCGCGCGATGGCGGCCTGGATGGGCGCGGCGCAGGGTCTGGGCGTGCAACAGCCCTTGGCTTTTTACGTTGAGGCGGACGCCAAGGACGCGCGTCAATACCTGGCCGGCTTGTATCAGAACGGCCTGAGCATGCCGGACCGCGACTATTATCTGGGCAAGGACGCACGCTTCGAGAAAGCTCGCCAGGCCTATCGGGCCTACCTCGCAAAATTGTTCAAGCTGGGCGGCTACGCCGAACCGGAGCAGCGCGCCCAGCGCGTGTTCGCGCTGGAAACCAGGCTGGCAGAAGCCCAGTGGAGCAAGGTGCAGAACCGAGACCCGCAAAAGACATACAACAAGATGAGCGTGGCCGAGCTGAAAAAGCGGGCGCCGGGCTTTGACTGGCAAGCTTTCCTGGAGGCGGCCGGGGCCGGCGGCGTCAGCGCGGTCAACGTCAACCAGCCCAGCTATGTTCAGGCCTGGGCCAAGCTGGCGGCCGAGTGGCCGCTGCAAGACTGGCAGGACTATCTGACGGCGCAGACGTTGGACGCCTACGCGCCCTATCTGGACAGCGCCCTGGCGCAAACCCGTTTCGACTTTCACGGCAAGGCGCTGGCCGGCACGCTGGAACAGCAGCCGCGCTGGAAGCGCGGGGTGAAAGCGGTAGAGGGCAATCTGGGGGAGGCTCTGGGCAAGCTCTACGTGCAGGCTTACTTCCCGCCGGAGTCCAAGGCCAAGATGGAAGCGCTGGTGGGCAATTTGATGAAAGCTTACGCCCAGAGCATAGACACGCTAAGCTGGATGAGCCCTGCCACCAAGAAGGCCGCGCAGGACAAGCTGTCCAAATACATGCTGAAGATAGGCTACCCCAATAAGTGGCGGGACTATGGCGGCCTGACGATCAAGCGAGACGATCTGGTGGGCAATATCAAGCGCGGCTCTTTGTTTGAATATCGCCGCATGCTGGCCCGCCTGGGCAAGCCTGTGGATCGCGAGGAGTGGGGGATGACGCCGCAAACCGTCAACGCTTACTACAACCCGTCGCTGAACGAGATCGTATTCCCGGCCGCTATTCTGCAGCCGCCGTTCTTCGATGCCAAGGCCGACGACGCAGCTAATTACGGCGGCATAGGCGCGGTGATCGGCCATGAAATCAGCCACGGATTCGACGATCAGGGCAGCCAGTTCGACGGCGACGGCAATATGCGCAACTGGTGGACGGCGGAGGACCGCGCCCGTTTCGATCAACTGACCGGCAAGCTGGTGGCGCAGTACAGCGGCTACGAGCCCTTGCCGGGCAAGCACATCAACGGTGAGTTGACGCTGGGCGAAAACATCGCGGACAACGCCGGCCTGCAAATCGCCTATAAGGCCTACCAACTGTCCTTGGGCGGCAAGCCGGCGCCTAAAATAGACGGTATGAGCGGCGACCAGCGCTTCTTCTATGGATTCGCCCAGGTGTGGCGCAACAAGATTCGCGACGAGGCCTTACTGTCGCGCTTGGTGAGCGATCCGCATTCGCCCGGCGAGTTCCGGGCCATCGGCGCGGCGAGCAACAGCGACGCCTTTGCCGAAACCTTCGAGGTCAAGCCCGGTGACAAGATGTTCAAGCCGAAAGACGAGCGCATCCGTATTTGGTAAGACCGCAGTTTGCGGCCTGCCACGCGCCGGCATGCAGGGAAAGGCCGGGACCTCCCGGCTTTTTCAATGAGCCGGCGCGTAGCATGGCTGCAATATGGCGGGCGCATAGTGGCCAGGGCTGGGCGCTTGAACCGGCAGGGGCTGACGGAAGCGGTTTGGCTGGGGCCTCGGAGCAAAAACTCTAAAAAAATGGATTTTCCCATAAGGCCGGGGGATAATGCCGGCCAGCATTCAGGAGAGATAGGCTGATTTAATGAAGTGCGTTGACGATTTCAGACTGCGGCTGGGCAAGCAGGAGCTGGTGCCCATCATGATTGGCGGCATGGGCGTGGACATCTCCACCTCGGCGCTGGCGCTGGAAGCGGCCAGACTGGGCGGCGTGGGGCATATTTCCGACGCCATGGTGCCCACGGTCACCGACCGCCGCTTCAACACCAAATACGTCAAAGACAAGCTCAAGCAGTACAAATTCAATGTCGAGAACAGCGACAAATCCGTCGTGCAGTTCGACTTGGGTTTGCTGGCGGAAGCCACCCGCATGCATGTGGGTAAGACCATGGAAGCCAAACGCGGCGATGGCCTGGTCTTCATCAACTGCATGGAAAAGCTGACCATGAACGCGCCCAAGGAAACCTTGCGCACGCGCATGCACGCCGCGCTGGACGCCGGCATCGACGGCATTACTTTGGCAGCCGGTCTGCATCTGGGCTCCTTCGCGTTGATGGAAGATCACCCGCGTTTCCGCGACGCCAAACTCGGCATCATCGTCTCCTCGCTGCGCGCTCTGCAGTTGTTCCTGAAAAAGAGCGCGCGCAGCAACCGCCTGCCGGACTATGTGGTGGTGGAAGGCCCGCTGGCCGGCGGCCACCTGGGCTTCGGCATGGATTGGGCGCAATACGACCTGGCCGTCATCGTGGCCGAAATCCGCGACTGGCTGCGGGCCGAGCAACTGGATATCCCGCTGATTCCCGCCGGCGGCGTGTTCACCGGCAGCGATGCGACTCAATTCCTGGAGATGGGCGCCGGCGCGGTGCAGGTGGCTACTCGCTTCACCGTGGCGCGAGAATGCGGCTTGCCGGAGAAAGTGCAGCAGGAATACTTCAAAGCCAATAAGGACGACATCGAAGTCAACCAACTGTCGCCCACCGGCTATCCGATGCGCATGATCAAGCACTGTCCGGCCATCGGCGACGGCATTCGCCCTAATTGCGAAGCCTACGGCTACCTGCTGGACGCCAAGGGCGGTTGTTCCTATATCGAGGCCTACAACCGCGAAGTGGCCGCCCATCCCGGCGAGCGCCGCATCAAAGTGTGGGACAAGACCTGTTTGTGCACGCAGATGCGCAATTTCGATTGCTGGACCTGCGGCCACAACGCCTACCGTCTCAAAGACACCACCGTCCAGCGCGCAGACGGCAGCTATCAACTGCTCAGCGCCGAACATGTGTTTCACGACTATCAATACAGCAAGGATCACCACATCGCCTTGCCGGAGTTGGAAAGTACGGCTGAGGCATGATTGAATGCCTTGACTAGGGACCTCTTCCCAATGGACATGGAAGCGGCGCGCCAATCAGGCGGGCCGCTTTTTTTACGCCTTAGAACCTGCTTACGATTTGCTACGCGTCGTGGATCATGACACGACGAGTATGTCCTCAAAATGCTCATGTACCGTGTGCACACTCCGCTTTCTCAGGCGTTTTCGCCTGGTCCCGCCCTTGCTCGCGAGATCGTAAACAGGTTCCTACGGGCTGGCTTTCTCATGTCTTGAGAAGGGGCAGGGGGGCGAAGCGGCCGCCCAGCACATTGTGGGCGTCCTTGCCCCACCAGCTCTGGATGGCGGTGGCGTAGACCTGGCGGAAGTCAATGGCGTAGGGCAGGTTGCCGTCGCTGACGCCGGCCAGTTGCGGGCTTTGCCCGTACAGCCCGCCGCGCACCCGCCCGCCGCTGGCGAAATGGACGTTGGCGGTGCCGTGGTCAGTGCCGCGGTTGCCGTTTTCGCGCGGCCGTCGGCCGAATTCGGCGTAGCTGAGCACCAGGGTGTCGTCCCAGCGCCCTTGCTGTTGCAATTGCGTGCGCAAGAGCGCGATGCCATCTGCCAGTTCGCCCAGCAGCCGCGCCTGGGTGGGCGGCTGGTTGCCATGGGTGTCGAAGCCGGTCAGGGTGATGCGGGCCACGGCGATGGACACGCCGCGCGACAGGGTATCCGCCAGGGTGGCGACGGCCTGGGCGAACGCTCCGGTCGGCCGCGGCGCTGCCATCGGCGAATCCGCCGCGGACAAGGGTTTGGCCGGCTGCCCCAACTCGGCGGCGGCCTGGCGGATGTCGCCCTCCACTTTGAGAATATGGCCGAGTGCGCCGCTGCCGGCGTGGCCTTGGTCCGCCGCCAGCTTGGCCTGGCGTGCGAAGTCTTGAGGATTGCTCAGCACCACCGCGCGCGCGCCGCCGTCCAGCGGCCCCAGCGCCTGGCTGGACAACACCACGCCGTCGGCGGCGAAGTCATGCGGTGTCGGCTGTTCGCGGAACAGCCGGCTCAGCCAGCCCTCGCTCAGATATTGCTGGCTATTGGATGCGGTTTCCCAGATCTCGATGGAGCGAAAGTGGGACAGGTTGGGGTCGGGATAGCCAACCCCCTGTAATACCGCCAACTCCCGCTGTTGCCATAGCGGAAGCAGCCCGGTCATGGCCGGGTGCAAACCCAGGCGTTCGTCCAGCGGCAGCACTTGTTCACGGGGAATGGCGATGCCGGGGCGCAACCGGTAGTAGTCGGCGCTGGCGTAGGGCACCACGGTGTTGAGGCCGTCGTTGCCGCCCTTGAGCTCGATCAGCACCAGCAGGCGGCGATAGCCGGCGGGAGCCAGCGCCCAGCTCAGATTGGGCAGCACCGATACCATCAGGCCGCCGGCCATGGCCTTGAGAAATTGACGTCGTTGGAACATGGCTGGGCTCCTGTCAGTGAATTTGGTAGACCGGATCCAGCAGCAGCGGTGCGATGGCTTGCGCGCCGCTGAGGGATTCGGGCAGAGGGTTGGCCGGAGGCAGCGCCAGCAGCAGCCTGGCGGTGTCCTGAGCGCTGCGCACCTGATAGATGGCGCTCCATTCGTCAGGTTGCAGCTTGAGTGAGCGTAGGCCGGTTGCGGCCAGCCGGTTGATGCGCGCCTCGCGCCCCTTCATTTCGTCCATGCCGCCGTCCGGCAGCGCAAAGGCGTTGCGGGCCGGCGCGGCGTCGTGGGCGATACGGTCCAGGAACTGCTTGCGGCTTAACAAGGTGGCGCTGTTGATCCAGGTTTCTCCGCCTGGCCAGCCTTTGACGTTGGGCGGCGCGAACACATCCTGGCCCAACTGGCGATTGAGACCGGCCAGCGCGCGCCAGTCCGGTGGGCTGAGGTCGAAAGTCACCAGGGTGCCTATGGTCAGCTCCAGCGGTGATTTCACCAACTGGCCCTGGCTGTTCCAGAACTGTGGGCTGAGCAGCAAGGCGCGCAGCAAGGGTTTGATCTCGTAACGACCATTGCGGAAACCGCTGGCCAGCCGCTTGACGGCGGCCGGGTCCGGCTTGGGCGAGATAAAGGCTTTCCACAGTTTGGCGGTGATGAATTCGGCGGTGGCCGGCTGCTGCAGCAGCAGGTCCAGCACGGCGTCGCCGTCGAAGTTGCCGCGCTGGCCGAAGATCAGCTTATCGCCGTCGTCGTGCAGTTTGGGGCGGTTGACGAAACGGTCGTCCCGGTCCAAGCCCCAGCCGGTGAAGGCGCGGGCGGCCTCGCGGATATCCTGTTCGCTGTAATGGCCTTCGCCCAGAGTGAACAGTTCCATCACCTCGCGAGCGAAGTTCTCGTTTGGCTGGCCCTTGCGGTTATTGGCGGTATCCAGGTAGCGCATCATCGCCGGATCGCGTGCGATGGCGTGCAGCATGTCGCCGAAATTGCCTAGGGCGTAGCGGCGCAGCAGCAGGTTCTGCTGGTACATCATTTGCGGCGAGCGCACCTTGTCCAGCGCTGAGACAAAGTGGTTATGCCAGAACAGGGTCATTTTTTCACTGAGCGGCGATGTGGTGTAGCGCATCTCGTTCAGCCACCAGCCGCGTAGTTCCACCGCGTGCTCGGCGCGTGCCTTTTGCAAGGCTTTTTTCTCTTCTTCGCTGAGATTGGGCTGCCCCGGCCGCTCGAAGGCTTCGTTCACCCAGGCCGGCGGCGGCGTGTCGGCGCTGGCGCGGGTATTGGCCAGCAGCCGGTCCACCGCGGCTTCTCTGCTTAGCGGCGCGTACACGGCGATTTGAGCCGGGTTGGCGCCGAAGCCGGTGCGAGACAGCAAGTGGCGAGCGCCGGCGATGCCGATGCCGGCCTGGGCTAGAGCGGGCAAGCTGAGAACGGCCAGCAAGACTCCAGCCTTGGCGATGACACGAATGGCGCCCGCCGCTTTTGTCAGCGGCCGGCAAAGGATTTGCATGGGGTTCAAGCATGGTCTCCCGACGCGCCCGGAGCGGGCGCAAGCCTATTTAGCTTAGAAGGCGCTTGTCATCGGTGTGTTAAGGCGCCGCCCGACTCTGTTAAAGAGTGTTGGCTGTCAGCGCGCGGCAGCTGGGGTATACTGGCCGGCTGTCACCAGGGGTGCCCGCGCGCGGGCTGAGAAAATACCCTGCAACCTGATCTGGGTCATGCCAGCGGAGGGAGCGTGATGCGCGGGCGCTGCCCGCATTCCGCTTGCTCCGGCCAATAGCCATTGTGTACGGAGATGTCCATGAAGTGTTTTCCCTCTTTGATCGCCGTTACGCTGGCGACGGTCAGTCTGGCCGCGTCGGCGGCCGAACTGCGCGTGCTGTCGCACAGCTCGTTCACGGTGTCCAAGCCTCTGCTCGCGGAGTTTGAAAAGCAGAACGGCGCCAAGGTGTCCATCATCAAGGCCGGAGACGCCGGCGAGATGCTGAACAAGCTGATCCTGACCCGGGCCAATCCCATCGCCGACGTGGTGTTCGGCATCGACAACAGCCTGATCGGCAAAGCTCAGCAGGCCGGCGTGCTGGCGCCGGTGCCGGCGGCGCTGGCTCAAGGCGGCAAGGCCGCTTTGCCGGGCGCTGTCAGCATAGATTACGGCTACGTCACGCTCAATTACGACAAGGCCTGGTTCGCTCAGCGTCAATTGGCCTTGCCCAAGACCTTGGAGGATTTGACCAAGCCGGCCTACAAGAACCTGCTGGTGGTGCAGAATCCGGCCACCTCCAGCCCTGGGCTCGCCTTCATGCTGTCCACCGTCGCCGCGATGGGCGAGGACAAGGCCTTCGCCTTCTGGGGCCGCTTGCGCGACAACGGGCTGAAGGTCAGCAAAGGTTGGAGCGAGTCCTATTACACGGACTTTTCCAAAAACGGCGGCAGCCGGCCGCTGGTGGTCAGCTACGCCACCAGCCCGGCCGCGGAGGTGTTCTACAGCAAGCAGAAACTGAACGACGCGCCCACCGGCAATCTGCCCTTGAAAGGCGGTGTGTTCCGTCAGGTGGAAGGCGCGGCTCTGGTCAAGGGCGGCAAGGAGGCGGCGCTGGGCGAGAAATTCATCGCCTTCCTGCGCTCCGAGGCGGTGCAGAAGGATGTGACCACTACTATGTGGATGTATCCGGTGATGGACAAGGTGGCCTTGGATCCGGTTTACCGCTTCGCCGAGCAGCCGACCGCGCACGACACTCCGGACAGCAAGGTGATCGCCGAGCGCTCCCGGCAATGGGTGTCCCGCTGGACTCGGGTGGTATTGAAGGGCGGGCAATGATTCCGGATATCGAAACACCGCGGCTGCTGTTGCGTCATCTGGACCCGCAAACGCTGTGGCTGTGCCTGGCCGGCCAACCGGAAACGGCGGCCGAGCTGCTGGGCGCGCCGCTGGCGACGGAATGGCTGAACGAGCAGGACTTGATGGCTTTGCGGCTGGACGATATCGAACGCCAGCCCGATTACGCGCCCTGGTCGGTGCGCGCTTTGCTGCGTCGCGAGGATCTGACGATGGTGGGCCACGCCAACTTTCACTCCTTGCCCGGCCATCCTTATCTGGGCGGTTACGGCGACGTGGAACTGGGCTATACGATTTACCCGGCGTATCGCCGCCAAGGCTACGCCCGCGAAGCGGTGCTGGCGATGGGCGCCTGGGCGGCCCGGGCCGGCGCGCCGCGGCTGGTGCTGTCCATCGCGCCGGATAACCTGCCTTCGCAATGTTTGGCTGAGGCTTTGGGCTTCGCCAAGGCGGGCCAAAGCGAGGACGAGGATGGCGTGGAGGATGTATTGACCGCCTGTTGGCCGTTGAAGGGAACGCAGTCTTGATGCTGAGCGGTAGGAGCCGCCTATTGCTGGCGGCGCCCCCCTTGCTGTTTTTGCTGGCCATGTCCGCCTTGCCGTTGGCGCGCTTGTTGCAGGAGGGCGGAGAGCCGCTGTCCTTCGGTTTGCTGAGCGATCCCTATCTGCGCTGGCGCATGTTGTGGTCGGTGCTGCAGGGCGGCGCGACTTGCTTGCTGGCCTTGTTGCTAGGCGTTCCGGCGGCGTGGGCGCTGGCCCGATTCCGTTTCGTTGGGCGCGGCTTGGCGCTGCGCCTGCTGATGTTGCCTTTTGTGATGCCCACCTTGGTCGCCGGGGTAGGAGTGCTGGCGCTGTTCGGCCCGCGAGGATTGAGCGGGCTGAATCTGCAGGACTCGCCCTGGCTGTTGCTGTACGGCAATCTGTTTTTCAATCTTCCGCTGGTGATTCGCTCCGCCGCCGATGGCTTCGCTCAGGTGCCCGCCAGCCGGCTGGCCGCTGCCCGCAGCCTGGGCGCCGGCCGCTGGCGCGCGTTCTGGCGGGTGGAATGGCCGGCGGCGCTGCCCTGGCTGCTGCCCAATCTTTGCTTGGTATTTCTCTACTGTTTCTCCGGCTTCGGTCTGGCCTTGTTGCTGGGCGGCCAGCGTTACGCCACGGTGGAAGTCGAGATCTACACGCTGGTGGCGTATGAGCTGAACCTGGCCGACGCCGGCGCGTTGGCGTTGTTGAGCCTACTGGTGGCCGGCAGCGTCGCTGCGGTTTACGCCTGGCTGGAAGCGCGTTTGGGCGTGCCGGCGCGCTGCGAGCCGCTGCTCCCCGCGCCCGCGCGGACCTGGGTGGACCGCGCCTGGCTGACGGCGGCCCTCGCCATCCTGTTGATCTTCGCAGGCTTACCCTTGCTGGCGGTGCTGTGGAAAGCGTTGTCCGCGCTTGATGGGCTGCCCGCGCTGTGGGATGAGGAACTGCGGCTGGCCTTGTTCAATTCGGCGCGCTTCACTGTGATGACCGTGCTGCTGTCCGGGCTGCTGGGCCTGTGCCACGCACTGGCGGCGGGGCGTTGGTTGTGGCTGCGGGCCTTGGCGTTTCTGCCTTTCGTGGTGTCGCCGGTATGCGTGGCTTTTGGCCTGTTGCTGCTGTACCCAAGCTGGAGCGCCAATTTGGCCATGCTGTTGGCGGCCTACATTTTGTTGGCCTATCCCTTCGTGGCCAAGGCCGCCGGCGCGGCGCTGGACGGCATGCCTGAACATCTGGCGCAGGCGGCGCGCTCCCTGGGCGCCAGCCCTTGGAAGGTGTTCCGGCGGGTGGTTTGGCCCTTGCTGCAACCTGCTTTGCGGCGCGGGCTGGCCTTCGCCGCCGCCACTGCGGTGGGGGAGTTCGCGGTTACCTTGTTTCTGTCCCGGCCGGAATGGCTGACCTTGACCACCTTGATTTATCAAAAGCTGGGCCGGCCCGGTGAGGCCAACGCGGACGCGGCGATGCTGTTGTCCGGCCTGCTGATGGTGCTGGCCACACTGGCTTTTGCCGTGATTGAAAGCGGGACGGCTAGACCGGGGGAGCCGGAGAAAGGAGACCGGTGTGCTTGAGCTCATAGGAATTGAAAAGCGTTTCGGCGCGCGGGTGGCGGCGGATGGCGTATCGCTGGAGGTGGCGGCCGGGGAGACTCTGGCCCTGCTGGGACCGTCCGGCTGCGGCAAGAGCAGCTTGCTCAAAATCATCGCCGGCCTGCTGCCGCTGGACGGCGGCGCCGTTCGTTTTGAAGGCGAGGACATCAGCCGGCTGCCGCCGGAGCGGCGCGGCTTCGCGCTGATGTTCCAGGATTTCGCTCTGTTTCCGCATTTGGACGTGGCGGGCAATGTGATGTTCGGCCTGATCGAGCGCGGGCAGTCCCGTGCTCAGGCCGCTCGCGAGGCGGAGGCGATGCTGGAGCGGTTGGGGTTGGGCGGTTATCAGCGGCGCAAGGTCTGGACCTTGTCCGGCGGCGAGCAACAGCGGGTGGCGCTGGCGCGCGCGCTGGTGACCCGGCCGCGGCTATTGTTGCTGGACGAGCCGTTTTCCAGCTTGGACGCGCACTTGCGAGGCCAGTTGCAAAGGGAGTTCACGCAGCTGCTGACGGAGTCGGGGATCCCGGCGATTCTGGTCACGCATGACCGGGAGGAGGCGTTCGCGATGGCGAGCCGCGCCGCCGTCTTGCATCAGGGGCGCATCGTGCAATGCGACGCGCCGCGGCATCTGCTGGCTAGGCCTGCAAACGCATGGCTGGCACGTTTCATCGGTTATGAAAACGTGCTGGAGCATGCTGTGGTGCCAGGCCGCGCGCTGCGGTTGGGGCCGCAGTACCCGCCGGCGCGTATTGAGTCGCTGACCTGGCTGGCGGACGGCGCCCGCGTGGAAGTGGCCGCGCAGGCGGGGCGTCTGAGTCTGAGCCTGTCCGCGCGCGAGGCGGCGAGCCTGGGCGCGGAGTTGCGGCTAGGCGGCCAGTTTGGCCTGGGGGTGAACGCCGAGGAGCTGATCCCCTTGCCGGGCGAGCTTAGCGCAGGCTCTTGATGCGTTCTTCCAGTTCTTCGAATTCCGGGCGTTCGCTCGAAAACAGCACCTTGCGGCCAAACTCGATGGCGCTGGGCGGCGGATAGCCCTGCATGCCGGCCAGCAGCACGGTCTTGATGCATTGCAATTCCTTGCTGTCCTCGTCCAGCTTCTGTTCCAGCAGCGAGCCCAACGGCGTCACCATGCCGTAGGACAGCAGGATGCCTAGGAAGGTGCCGACCAAGGCGGAACCTATCATGCCGCCCAGCACCGCAGGCGGCGCGCCGACCGAGGCCATGGTGTTGACCACGCCCAACACGGCGGCGACGATGCCGAAGGCCGGCAAGGCGTCTCCCAGGCGCTGGATGGCGGCGATGGGCGCCATGCCCTCCTGATGGTGGGTTTCCAGTTCCACATCCATCAGGTTCTCAATTTCAAAGGCGTTCAGATTGCCGCTGACCATGATGCGAAGGTAGTCGCGGATAAAGCCCAGCGCGTGATGGTCGCCGGCAATGGCCGGGTACTTGTTGAAGATAGGGCTTTGCTGCGGCGCGTCGACATCGGCCTCCAGGGCCATCATGCCCTCTTTGCGCGCCTTGACCTGCAGCTCGTACAGCAGGCTGAGCAGATCCAGCGCGCGGGCCTTGTCATGGCGCGATCCCTTGAGCGCGGCGGGCAGCGCGCGCGCCACCGCTTTCAGGTTCTTGGTCTGATTCGCGACGATGAAGGCGCCCAGCGCGCCGCCCAGAATCGCCATCATCTCGGTGGGCATCGCGGAGAGAATGGCGCCGATGGCGCCGCCGTGGATCAGGAAGGCGCCGAAGATCATGCCGATCACGACGACGTAGCCGATGATTACATTCATAGGAAGGAGTCCCAAGCGATTTGGGCCGCGGAGGGAGCGGCGCGTTTGCGAGATTAAAGAAGGCGGAATGTTTGGAGCCTGCCCTCGCTTTCGCGAGAGAGGGGCCAGGCGTTGCTGCGGAGAAAACGGTGTGTGCTAGCGGTACATGAGCATTTCGAAGCAGCACTCACCGTGTCACGTCTTACAACGCGCAGCAGATCGTAAACAGGAGCTCAGGCGCGGGGCGGCCGGTGCGGAGGTGCGGGCGGGTGGCGCAGTGAAAGGACGGTGGCGAAGCCGGGCCAGCCTGACTCCACCGTGTTTGCCGCTAAGCCTGGACATGCGGATGGCAAAGTCTGGCACTCTCCGCATCCGCCCTGTTCGCCGCCGCAGTGGACATGGCTGCCGCTCGCGATTTGCATTGTGGTTATGTCTTGGCTGGCGGCATAGGATGGGCTGGCGCGGCCAAGCGCGTCGTCGGCGCGAACCGCGCCGTTGGCCAAGGATAGGGCCTGCCAAAGAATGAACAGCAGCAGGGCCAGCCGGGTAATGGATTTGAATGCCGATAGTCTCAATGCAGGTTTCCCATGAGTCGCTGCGCAATCTAAAGCAGGATCTGCAGGTTGGCAAGCCTGTATGCGTGGTTTAGCGCTGAAACTGAGCATTTCCATGTTAATTAAATGGCATTTATAATGCCAATATCTTAATTGGAACTATTTATTAGTTTAAAAACTCTACCTTTGCAGTGTGCGCCGGGAAAATGACCGCGCGCATACTTGACGATAAGGTTGAATGGAAAATGATCAGTAGAAGACACATTTTGGGTTGGACAGGGGCTTTGCCCCTGCTGGCGCCGTTGGCGGCCAGCGTGTTGAGTTCTGCTTGCGTCAGCGCGGCGGGAGCAGCCAAAAGCTATCGGATAGACGCCAGCGTGGTTTCCGAAAATCAGGATTCCAGGGTTCGCAACCTGGTATTCCATTACACCGCCGTGCCCAACGCTCTGGCGCTGGAAATGCTCACGCAGGGCCAGCACGGAGCCAGTGCGCATTATCTGGTGCCGGATGCCGCTTTGCTGGGCATGTCCAACAAGGTGTACCAATTGGTGCCGGAAGAGCGCAGAGCTTGGCACGCCGGGCGCAGTTACTGGCAAGGAGACCGGCTGATCAATTCCAGTTCCATCGGCATCGAGATTGTGAATCTGGGCTATCCATCCCCGGAAGAGGACGAACTGCCCCTGATGCGGCGGCAGTGGTTTGACTTCGATGAGGCGCAGGTCTCGGTGGTGGCGCAGTTGGCGGCGGACATTATCGCGCGGCATCAGATTCCGCCGCACAAGGTCGTGGGGCACTCCGACGTATCGCCGGGGCGCAAAGTGGACCCCGGCCCCAAGTTCCCGTGGGAGCGCTTGTACCGCGACTACAACATCGGGGCTTGGCCGGAGCGCGAGGCGGTGCAGTTCTACCTGCGGCAAGTGCCTTATCGCGGAGACATACGGGATTTGCAGAAACGCTTGCTGGATTACGGCTATGAAGCGCCGCAAACCGGCGCGCTGGATAAAGAGACCCAGGAGGTGGTGGCGGCTTTCCAGATGCATTTCCGGCCAGCGCGTTATGACGGCGTGCCGGATACCGAAACTTCCGCGATTCTGGACGCCTTGCTGGAAAAGTACTTTAACCGGACGCGGCCTGGACGGGCGCTGGAGGCGAAGCCGGCCGCGCCGCCGAAAAAAGACAATGGAAAGGGCAGCGATACCTGGCCGCTGATGCCTTAGGATCTGCTCTTCGACCCGCTAACAAAACTCCCGATCCTGGGGTGCGCCTCCTTGTCGTACGACTGGTACTGTAGCTTCGCAGAAACTTCGTTTTCTGCGTCGGCGCGCCTTGGCTCAGGTTCTCTGCGAGGCTTTCTTAGCGGCTCTTGGCATAATTTTGTCATTAACGCCGGCGGCAGGCCGGCGGATCAAAGGGACGGCATGCCGTCCCTTTTTTTGTCACTGTTTTTCAGGGGGCGGGAGGGGGACTGCTCCGCCCATCCATTGTATTGACGGCGACCGCGCTAAGTTTGTGCCATAACGATAGTCAGACGTCGTTATTTGATATGTTTAACTAAAACCTAATTAAACATGCATTTATTAGTAAGTTTTTGTTAATTCTAAAACAAAATAACTTGTAAGAAAAACTATCAAATAGCCCTTTCAATTTAAATGTCACTTGTACTAGAATGCAATTGAACTAGGCTGGCTTACAAAAAAAGCCAAAACCTAAAAGCATTTGATTACTAATGGCGGGATTTAGAAAGGAAGGTCGAAAATGAAACGTCTGCACGCACTTGGACTGGCAGCCCTGCTTTCCGTTCTTTCTTCCGCTGCAATGGCACAAGGCGGCCAGGTGCACTTTTATGGCGCCATCGTTGAAGGCGGCTGCAGCGCCCAGACTCACGAAGTGGCGAGCGCCGACGCAGCCCGCGCCAAGCCCGCTTTGGAACTCAACCAATGCGCCAGCCCTGCCACGTTGACGCTGGACAGCGCGGCGGCCTCCCAGCAAGGCAAGATCGCTAGTCTGAATGTGCGCAAAGGCGAGAACCAGTTCAGCAGCCGCGATCTGCTGCGCAGTGCCACCGCCCGGGCAGGCGCAGTGAATCTGGTGGTCAACTACTTCTGATTTCAGCCCATATCTGTTCAATAAATCAGCAAAAAACCCACACGGCATGAATTGTGTGGGTTTTCTTTATTTGAAGTGTTGTTTTATTGCAAATATCGCTCAATCCTTAACAAATCCCTGAAATAAAACAAATATTCAAGATTGATTCATCAAATCGTTTAAAGTCAGCGAGGCGTTTTTTTGTGTTTATTTTAAAGAAATAATTTAATATGAAACAAAAAAACCTACGCAATGGGTCTGCTTGCTACTATTCGTCTGCGTTCCAGTACTGCATGTCAGCACTGGCGGATAGTCCGCGACGTGGCATGCCAGGCTGCAATGCGGTTTGAAAATGATTACCTATTAGTCGGAGTCAAGAATGAAAAAATTTGTATTTGCCGGTTCCCTGATGGCTGTTGCCGCTTCCTCTATTTTCGCCGCCGCTGGCACCCTGGATGTTAAGGGCGAAATCGTTACCGCAGCTTGCGGCCTGGATTCCAAGAGCGTGAACCTTGAAGTTGGTCTGGGCAAAGTGCCGACCCATGTATTCAAGAAAGTGGGCGACCGTTCGGCTCCGACTCCGTTCCAGATGACCCTGACCGACTGCACCACCACCACGCTGAAAACCGTGGCTGTGATGTTCTCCGGCACCGCTGGCGCCAACAACGAACTGATGGCTCTGAAGAGCGGCGGCGCCAAGGGCGTGGGCGTTCGTCTGGTGAACACCAACAATGGCGACCAGATCAAGCTGAACCAGTACGGCACCGCTGTTAATCTGGTTGACGGCAACAACACCCTGAACTTCAGCGCCGCATACGAAGCCGACGGCGCCAAAGCCGGCGACGCAGTAACCGTGACCCCGGGTCAGGCTGATGCCTTCGCCGTATTCGATCTGCAGTACAAGTAATCCGCAGTTCGATTCAAAAACGGAACCAAGCAAAGTTCCGACCCCTATCTCCTTGTGCCCTGACGGTCTGTTCGCTTAGGCGATGATCAGGCCTGGTTTGTCCGCTGTCAGCAATGAGTAGTCTGCAAACCAGGGCATGAGGATAGTCATCTGCAAGTATTCCCCAAGGCATACACCTGCGCCTGAAAACGGGCGCGGCTTCGTCATTCCTTGGCGGGACAGAATCAAGGCCGGCGCAATCTGACGCGACGGTGTGTTTTGGCAGAGCCGCCGTGAGGCGGCGCATGCACTTAATCGGGATATCCGCAGGCATGAACAAACATCGCATTTACAGTGTGGCAGTGGCGCTGACGCTCGGCCCTTGCATTGCCCATGCGGTGGAGTTCAACGACGCCTTTTTGCAGCTGGACCCGAGCAGCAGCGTCAGCCTGGAGCAGTTTGAGCAGGCCGGTTATATCGTGCCGGGCCGCTATATCGCCGATGTATACCTGAACCAGCGCTTTTTGCAGCAGTTGGAGCTGGATTTCCGCCCGGAAGGCCCCGATCAGGCGGTGCGTCCCTGTCTGCCGCCGGATTTGATCCGTCAGCTTGGTCTGCGCTCCGGCATTGTCTGGCCGCAGAACGAGCAGTGCGTTGATCTGTCTGCGGTCAGCGCCGCCAAAGTGCGTTACAGCAAGAGCAATGCGCGCTTGGATATCTCGGTGCCGCAAGCGGAACTGGCTTATCGCGATGAAGACTATGCGCCGCCGGAGACCTGGAACGACGGCGTGCCGGCCGCGATGCTGGATTACCGAGTGTTCTATCAGCGCACCGACAACGGCCTTGGCGCCAGCAGCAGCAAGACCACCAGCTACGGCGTGGCCGGCGCCAACGCCGGCCCTTGGCGGCTGCGCTCCAATTACCAGTACGACGACAGCGCGACTAACCGCAGCCGCCTGAGCTGGAACAATACCCAGGTTTATCGCGATCTGCGGGGCATGCAGGCGCGTCTGACCCTGGGCGAAGTGTTCAAGACTTCCGAGATTTTCGACGCCTTCTCCATGCGCGGCGCCACGCTGAACAGCGACGACCGCATGATTCCGCAAAGCCTGCGCGGCTACGCGCCACAGGTCAACGGCGTGGCCAAAACCAATGCCAAGGTGACCATTCGCAACCAAGGGCGGGTGCTTTACACCACCAATGTGCCGCCAGGCCCGTTTTCCATTCGCGATCTGAACAGCAGCACGCAAGGGCAGTTGGATGTGACTGTGGAGGAGGCCGACGGCAGCCAGCAGACCTTTACCGTCAATACCGCCTCGGTCCCCTTCCTGACGCGTAACGGCATGTGGCGTTATAAGGCGGCCATCGGTCAGGCGGATCAGAACGGCAGCGTGTCCCACCCCAATGTGGCCAGCGCCGAGGCGTCTTACGGCCTGACGCAGACCTTGTCGCTGTACAGCGGCTTCATTGCGTCCGCGGACTATCGCTCGCTGGCGATGGGCTTCGCCAAGGATCTCGGCAGCTGGGGCGCTTTGTCCGCCGACATGACGCAGGCCAACGCTCAAATGCGAGGCGGCGTGAACATGGCCGGCCGCTCTTACCGTTTCAACTACGCCAAGAAGTTTGAAAGCCTGAACGCGGACATCCGCCTGTTCGGCTATCGCTTTTCGGACCGTAATTTCCGATCCTTCGGTCAATTCCTCAGCGATCTGGACGGCCAGACCTATATCAGCGACAAACAGCGGGTGGGTATGACCGCCAGCAAGACTTTCGGCCAGACCAATGTGTTTCTGTCGGCGGAAAAATCCACTTATTGGAACGCCACCGCCACCCAGCGGGTGGATTTGTCGCTAAGCCGCGACGTCAATATCGGTTCCTTGCGCAACGTCAGCCTCAACTTGTCGGTGCAGAATCTGCGTGATCAGACCGGCAGCAGCAACCGTGTTTACCTGGGCTTGAGCATGCCGCTGGAGAATAACCGCCGCATCGGCTACGACATTCAGGGCAGCGCCGGCAATACCAGCCACACGGTGCGCTATTCGGACAGCAGTACCCCCAACCACAGCTACAACGTGGCGATGAGCGCGGATACCCGTTCCGGCAAGCCGCTCGTGTCCGGCGACTATCATTACACCGGCCGCGTCATGCAGGCCGATGTTTCGGCCAGCAAGCAGCAGGGCGGTTACAGCAGCGTGTCCGCCGGGATGGGTAGCTCGCTGGTATTGCACGCCGGCGGCCTGACCATGGGCAACAGCTACGGCGGTGAAACCCGCATGTTGGTGGATACCGACGGCGTGGCTGGCGTGCCGGTGTACGGCGTGCCGGCGCTAACCGACCGCAACGGCTTCGCCATGCTGAGCAGCGTGGCGCCGTACTACAGCCAGGACGTGCGCTTGGACGACGACAATATGCCGGACTCCGTAGAGGCCAGTTCCGTGGTGCGCCGCGTGGTGCTGACTGAAGGCGCGGTGGGGCGCACTGAGTTTCCGGTCAAAGTGGGACGTAAGGCCTTGCTGACGGTGAGGCTGCCAGATGGCAAAATGCCGCCTTTGGGCGCCACCGTGAGCGATGTGGCCGGCAAGCGCGATGTCGGCATGGTGGGCGATGGCGGCTTGACCTTCGTCACTGGCTTGAGTCCGACACCCAAGCTGGAAATTTCCTGGGGCAAGACGCGTTGCCGCGTGGACCCGCTGCCGGCCGATTACGAGCTGAGCCAGGGCGGCCGCGACATGACATGCACGCCTCTCGCAGAATAAAGAATAAGGAATCGATATGAAAACTCTTCATCGCGCACTGGGGCTGGCGAGCGTTTTGGCCACGTTGACCGCGCCGCTAACGGCCCAGGCCAACATATTGCTGGACCGTACCCGGATGATTTATCTGGAGCAGGACAAGAACGTCAGCATGGTGCTGACCAACAAGAACCCTGAGCAACCCTATTTGGTTCAGTCCTGGCTCAGCGACGGCGAAGGCAAGCGCCTGGCTTCGCCCTTCCTGGTGTTGCCGCCCTTGCAGCGTATCGAGGCCGGCGAGAAGGGCGTAGTGCGCTTGAGCCGCATTCCGGATCCCAGCTTGCCGTCCGACAGGGAATCGCTGTTTTATCTGAATGTGCAGGAAGTGCCGCCCAAGAGCGACAAGGACAATGTGCTGCAACTGGCGATCAAGTCGCGCATCAAGGTGTTCTACCGTCCCAAGGAGGCTCAATTGCCGCGTGGCGAAAACCCGGCCAACAAGCTGCAGCTGAGCTTCGACGCCGCCGCCGGCAAGCTGGTGTTCAAGAACCCTAGCCCGTATCACCTGACCCTGGTGGGGCTGGAGCTGCCGGGAGACAAGAAGCCGCGCGATATGGACGGCCTGATGGTGCCGCCCAAGGGCGAGGCCCGTTTTGCGCTGAAGGCGCTGCCGGCCAGCCTGAAGCTGAGCAACATCAATGATTTCGGCGCTCAGGATACCTTTACCTTCGTTTGCGCGGACGGCCAATGCCAGTACCGCGAAGACAAGAAATAATTCCGCAAGCGCACAGCGCAGGGAGAGCCAATGTTGAATCGTCGTTTGCCGCGTTTGCTATTGATGGCCGCGCTGGCCATGCTGCCGGCCTTGAGCCACGCTCTGGCGTGCAAGGAAGGGGGGCGCAATGGCTCCGCCATGATTACGAGGGATATTGGCTCTACCATTAAGGTTCCAGTGACCTTGCCGGATGGAAGAGAGATTTGGCACTCCGAAGATAGGACTGTCAATGTAACATGTTACAAAGATAATAGTGTTTCTATGAGGGAGCAGGTTTATTTTTATCCGAACCCTCGTAATAACAACAATGCCAAAGGTGTAAAGTTTGGTGTAGTTTATAATGGCAGAACTTATTGGGGGGTTAACGCTAGTGATAGAATCCCAACCGGTTATTATATTGACGAGTGTAATCTTGGAGGGAATTACGATAAGTGCAAGGAGGTGAATTTTTCACTTACTTTTCAAGTTGTAATAGCTAAGCAGGGCACGATTCCCACAAGTGGTATAGGGATGTCTGAGTTTCAGGTGCTTCAGTTTGATGGCGAGCTGGGTATTAATAATAAAGAAAATTCCAACTTGGTCTACAAGGTGGTGGGGTTGGGTAAAATTACGCCGATCCAATGCGCTGTAGAAGTGCGCTTAGACCCTGCTTCCAATACATTGGATTTTGGTCGTATTGTCAGAAGTGTCAAAGGCCTCGTGCCCGCTGTGCCTCGAAAAGATTTCCGGCTAAATTTGGTTAAAACCTGTGATGACCCAGTAAAAATTAATGGCTATTTCACTGGGAAGAATGGCTTGACGGATACTTATACGGCTACTTTGGTTAAAAAGAAGGATAGCTCTGATAGCGGTTTAGGCTTGCAGTTATTCTTTAATGACGGTCGTCAACTACGTTTTGGACAATCTGAGTTTCTGGCTGATTTTAGTTTTGGCGATCGCCAGAAAACCGTGCCGATGTACGGAACCATTGTTCCCACTAATATGGGTAAAGTAGAAGAGGGCCCATTTCAGGGCATGATTAATATCGATCTGGATTATATCTAAGCGGCTTGGGCCGTCTGGTCTTCGGATGATCAGACGGTTAACTGAAGTGGCGTAAGGAGTGGAGCAATGAAATTCAAGGCGATGGTGCTGGCTTTGGCGCTGGCGGCGCCGCTGGCGCATGCGGCTGACGGCACCTTGAACGTTTTCGGCGAGCTGGTATTGAGCGCCTGCGGTCTGGATCCCAATTCACAAAGCCTAGAAGTGGGGCTGGGCCTGGTGTCCTCGCAAATGTTCCGCAAAATCGGCGACCGTTCCCGTCCGGTGGCCTTCGACATCCGGTTGACCGAGTGCTCCATCGACACCATGACAACGGTGGCGGTCCGCTTTAACGGAGAGGCCGACCGCGACAACGGCGAACTGATGGCGATCAACGGCAGCGCCGCTGGCGTGGGCATCCGCCTGATGGGGCCGGGCGGCGGGGACATTGTGCTGGGTCAGTATTCGCCGCTGGTGGGCTTGACCAACGGCAGCAACACGCTGCGCTTCAACGCGATGTACGAATCCACCCGCGCACCCGTGCCGCAAGGGCAGGAAGGCGGGATCAAGCCGGGCTCGGCCAACGGCCTGGCTCAGTTCGACTTGCGTTATATGTGAGCGGATGTAATGAAAACGGCCCTTCCGTCATTTGACGGAAGGGCCGTTTTCATTTGGGAACGGCGAGCTCAGCCGGCCAACCAGTTGCCGGGGTGCGCCTCCAGCCAGGTTTTGATGCTTTTGGCGTCGTTGACGCGGGCGGCGCTACCGCCGGCGGCCAGCAATACGATGATCAGAGGTTGGGATCCCACCGTGGCCTGCAACACCATGCAGCGGCCGGCTTCTTGGATGTAGCCGGTTTTTTGCAGCGAAATCTCCCAGTCGCCTTCGCGCACCAGCGCGTTGCTGTTCTTATATTGCAGCACGCGGCGGCTCACCGATTGAATCTGGTGTTTCTCCGTGGTGGTGAAGGCGCGAATCAGCGGGTAGCCGTGCGCGGCGCGGACCATGCGGGCGAGGTCCGCGGCGGTGGAGGTGTTGCGCATATCCAGGCCGGTAGCGTCGTAAAAAATGGTTTCGCTCATGCCCAGGCTACGGGCTTTGCGATTCATGCGCTCCACAAAGGTGGCGGTGCCGCCGGGCAGCGCGGTGCGGGCTAGCGTGGCGGCGGCGCGGTTTTCGGACGACATCAGCGCCAGCAGCAGCATTTCCTTGCGGCTGAGAGTGGTGCCCACCGCCAGGCGCGAGGAGGTGTTTTTCACCCGGTCGATCTCGGCGTCGGACACAGTCACTTCTTGGTCCAGCGACGCTCCGGAATCCAGCAGCACCATCGCCGTCATCAGTTTGGTGATGGAAGCGATCGGCATGCGTTGGTGAATGTTCTTCTGGTACAAGGGTTCGCCGGTGATGCCGTTCAGCACCAATACCGAATGCGAATTCAGCCGCGGAACGGACTGGTCGGCCATTTGCGAGGCCACCATCACGCTGGACGGCGAGCCTGCCAGCACCGGCATGGCTAACGCCGCGGATACCAGCAGGCTTGCAATTTTCTTGATCATGCTTCACTCCAGGGAGAGCGGATTTAACGAAATCTCGGACCGAAAAATAGGCTCGCGACGTCTGCGTCGCAAGCCGTGTTTTATGCTCGGTCTGACTGTATTTTAAACAATGTTTTGACTGTGTATAGCCTGAATCGCAGCTTTTTTATATGCGGTCGCATCGGGGGTGTGAAGCAAGGGCGAACCGCGTAGAATCAGGCTATCTACTCCGATGTCTCGACCCATGCTGCGCACCTATCCCAACAGTCCGTTCAAACTGCATCAACCATTCGAGCCGGCCGGCGATCAGCCGGGCGCCATCGCTCAATTACTTGAAGGGCTCAGCGACGGTCTGTCCTATCAGACTTTGCTAGGGGTGACTGGGTCCGGCAAAACCTACACCATGGCCAACGTCATCGCCCAGAGCGGGCGTCCGGCCATCATCATGGCGCATAACAAAACGCTGGCGGCGCAGCTCTACAGCGAGATGCGGGAGTTTTTCCCGGAAAACGCCGTCGAGTATTTCGTTTCTTATTACGACTACTATCAGCCGGAAGCCTATGTGCCCAGCCGCGATCTGTTCATCGAGAAAGATTCCAGCATCAACGAGCATATCGAGCAGATGCGCTTGTCGGCGACCAAGTCCATTCTGGAGCGGCCGGACTGCATCATTGTCGCCACCGTCTCCGCCATCTACGGCATTGGCGATCCTTCCGATTACCATCAGATGATTTTGCATCTGAAAGAAGGGGAGACGCTGGCGCAGCGGGACATCATCAGCCGGCTGGCCACCATGCAGTATGACCGCAACGACATGGACTTCGGCCGAGGCACCTTCCGAGTGCGCGGGGATGTGATCGACATCTATCCGGCGGAAAGCAGCGATACCGCGCTGCGGGTCAGCATGTTCGACGACGAAGTGGAAACGCTGACCCTGTTCGACCCGCTGACCGGAACGACCAAACAGCGAGTGGGGCGTTTTACCGTGTTTCCCTCCAGCCACTACGTGACGCCGCGCGACACCGTGCTGCGGGCCTGCGAGCACATTAAGGAAGAGCTGCGCGCGCGATTGGAGTGGTATCAGAAGGAAGGCAAGCTGGTGGAGGCGCAGCGCCTGGAACAGCGCACCCGTTTTGACCTGGAGATGTTGTACGAGATGGGGTTTTGCAAAGGCATCGAAAACTACTCTCGGCATTTCTCCGGCAGGGGGCCTGGAGATCCTCCGCCCACGCTGATCGATTACCTGCCGAAAAACGCGTTGATGTTCATCGACGAATCCCATGTCACCGTGCCTCAGGTGGGTGCCATGTACAAGGGCGACGCCGCGCGCAAAGCCAATCTGGTGGAGTACGGCTTCCGCTTGCCGTCGGCGACCGACAACCGGCCGTTGAAATTTCACGAATTCGAATTGTTGATGCCGCAAACCATATTCGTGTCCGCCACGCCGGCCAACTACGAGAAGGAACACGCTGGACAGGTCGTGGAGCAAGTCGTGCGCCCCACCGGCCTGGTGGATCCTGTAATGGAAGTGAGGCCGGTGGCCACCCAGGTGGACGATCTGCTGTCCGAGATCCGATTGCGGATGGAGAAGGGCGAGCGCGTGCTGGTCACCACGCTGACCAAGCGCATGGCTGAACAGCTGGCGGATTACTACACCGAGCACGGTATCAAGGTGCGCTATCTGCACAGCGACATCGATACGGTGGAGCGGGTGGAAATCCTCCGCGACTTGCGTTTGGGGGTGTTCGATGTGTTGATCGGCATCAACCTGCTGCGCGAAGGCCTGGACATTCCGGAAGTCAGCCTGGTGGCGATTCTGGACGCGGACAAGGAGGGCTTCCTGCGTTCGGATCGTTCCTTGATTCAGACCATAGGCCGCGCCGCGCGCAACCTCAATGGCAAGGCCTTGCTCTACGCCGACCGCATTACCTACTCGATGAAGCGGGCGATGGACGAGACCGAACGCCGCCGCGCCAAGCAGATGGCTTTCAACGCCGAACACGGCATTGTGCCCAGAGGGGTGGAGAAAAAGATCAAGGACATCATCGACGGCGTCTACAGCGTGGAGAATGAGCGCAAGAAACTGGTGGACAACGCCAGAGTGGCGATGATGGACGAAAAATCCCTGGCCAAGGAAATCAAGCGTCTGGAGAAGGAAATGATGGAGGCCGCGCGCAATCTGGAGTTCGAGAAAGCGGCAGGCCTGCGCGACCAACTAAAGCATTTGAAGGAGCAGGCCTGGATCAACGACCTATAAGGCCTGTTAAAAAGTCCACCGCGCTGCGGGGCCACGGCGTCGAAATGCTCATGCACCGGCTTTGCATTCCGCTTTCTCCGCCGTTTTCGCCTTGGCTTTTTCCTGCTCGCGAGTCTTTGAACCGCTTGTAAGAGTCTTGCTGTTTTGTCTGCGCGGCGCCCCGTTCGAGTTCGAGCGGGGCGTCGTCTTTTTAATGAAGCGTTGCCGCCTGCTGCTGCCGGCGATAGTGCTGCGCAAGCGCCGCGCAAGCCATCAGCTGGATCTGGTGGAACAGCATCAGCGGCAGCACGATGGAGCCCAGCGCCGGCGCGGCGAACAGCACTTTGGCCATGGGGACGCCGCTGGCCAGGCTTTTCTTGGAACCGCAAAACACGATGGTGATCTGGTCCGCGCGGGAGAAGCCCAGCTTGCGGCTCAGCAGCATGGTGATGCCCAGCAGCAGTCCGAGCAGAACCAGGTTGACCAGCAGCAGCGCCGCCAGCGCCAGGGGAGGGGTTTGCCGCCATAGCCCGCTGATCACCGCGGCGCTGAAAGCGGTGTAGACCACCAACAGGATGGAACCCTGATCGACATAGCGCAGCAAGCCCTTGTTTCGGTCCACCCAGCCTCCTATCCAGCGGCGGGCGAGCTGCCCGGCGACGAAGGGCAGCAGCAGCTGCATCACGATGTCCAGCACCGGCCCCCAGCCCTGGCCTGCGCCATGGTGTTTAACCACCAGCAGGCTGACCAGCAGCGGGGTGATGAAGATGCCCAGGATGTTGGACGCGGTGGCGCTGCAAATGGCGGCCGGCACATTGCCCTGCGCCATTGAAGTGAAGGCGATGGATGACTGCACGGTGGAAGGCAGCATGCACAAGTAAAGGATGCCTAAGTAGAGCTGCGGCGTCAGCAACGGCTGCAGCACCGGTTGCAGTAGCAAGCCGAGAATCGGGAAAAGCAGGAAGGTGCAGCCCAGTACTAGCAGGTGCAGGCGCCAGTGGGAGGCGCCGGCCAACACGGCCTCGCGGGACAGCTTGGCGCCGTGCAAGAAGAACAGCAGCGCGATTGCCAGATTGGTGATGACGTTGAGCGCGACAGCGGCGTCGCCGGAGCAGGGCAGCGCGCTGGCCAAGGCGACGGTGGCGAGCAGGGACAGCGTGAAGGCGTCGAGTAGTTTGGGCATGGGGCGTGTGTCAATGCGGCGATGGCAGGAGAAACCGCTATTGAACCGCAGTGCAATTAAGAATACAAATGCATTTGTATGATCTATTCATGAGTAATTGATATGAGTGTAACTTTGCGTCAATTGCGGGTTTTCCAGGCCGTGATCGAACTGGGCGGTTTCAGCCGCGCAGGCGACGCGCTGGGCCTGACTCAGCCGGCGGTCAGCCGCGCGGTGAGGGAGTTGGAACAGGCCTTGGGCTTGCGTTTGTTCGACCGCACCACGCGGGAGGTAGAACCCACCGCGGCGGCTCGCCGTCTGCAGGGAAAGCTGACGCGAGTCCTGGAGGCGCTGCAAGAGGCGTTGAGCGAAGCTCGGATGGGGGGTGCTCAGGCCCACGGCGTGGTGCGAGTGGCCAGTAGCCCTACCTTGTCAGCCAGTCTGATGCCTTTGTTGATTGCGCGTTGTCGCCAGCGCTACCCGCAATTGAAGCTGGTGCTGCACGATCAGGTGCAACGATTGAACATCGAGGCGGTCACGAGCGGGGAGGTGGATTTCGGCCTGGTGGTGGAGCCCGACGCGGCTGTTCCGCTGGAGAGCGAACCCTTGCTGGAGGACGACTTCTGGCTGGTGTGCCGCAGCGACCACGATTTGGCCGCCCATGAGGCCGCGCATTGGGCGCAGTTGGACGGCCTGCCGCTGGTTTTGCTGGACCACAGCTCCGGCAGCCGCCGGCTGATTGATGAACTGCTGGTCAAGCATGGCCTGGCGTGCGAAGTGACACAGCAATTGGGACACTCGCAATCGGTGTTTCGGATGGTGGCGGCCGGCCTGGGCCTCAGCATCACGCCGGGGCTGGCCATGCCGCTGCCCGCCGGCGGCGGTTTGAGCGTATTGCCGCTGCTGCCTGTGGAAAGTCGCCGCATTGTGTTGATCAAACGACCGAACCGTTCCTTGTCGCCGCTGGCGCGGAAAGTTTGGCAGCTGGCGCTGGAAATGCGCGCGGAACTGGCCGCCGCGGCACGACCCGCCGCTTGGGGCGGCTGAGTTTGCCGGTCATGGCCGGGGACACCTGCTGGAAAAGACGAAGGCCGCGGGCTATTTAGATACTAGCAGGAGCAAAAACGGCCCTGAGCCGTGGCGCGGCGAAAAACAACGCAGAGAGGCTTGGTTGCGGAGGCTCGCACGGGCGCCGGTCGTGATAACAGCCAGCGGGAGATGGGCTAGATGGGGAAGACGATGCCGCAAATCTTGGTGGTTGACGACGAAGCCATATCCCGGCAGTTCCTGACCGCGGTGCTGCGCCAAATGGGCATGAGCAAGATATCCGAGGCGGTGGACGGCCTGGACGCGCTGATGCAGCTGGATGCAGGAGACCGGGCTTTCGACCTGATCTTTTGCGATTTGGATATGCCGAGGATGGATGGCGTTGAATTCGTGCGCCATTTGGGGGAGAGGGCTTACCAAGGCAAATTGCTGATCACCAGCGGTTTCGACGAGAGGGTGTTGGACAGCGTGGCCGATCTGGCGCGGATGTACGCGCTGCGTCTGTGCGGCGTCTTGCCCAAACCGGTGAATCCGGAGCAATTGCGGGCGATGCTGGCCGCGCCCATTGCCGCGGGAGAGGCGCTTTGTCTGCCCATGGAGCGGATCAACAGCGAAGAGTTGCGCCTGGGCATAGAGCGCGGCGAGGTGGTGCCGTTTTTCCAGCCGCAGGTGGACGTGGCCTGTGGTCGGGTGTTGAGCGTGGAGGTGCTGGCGCGCTGGCTGCATCCTCAACTGGGCTTGCTGGGCCCGCTGCAATTCATCGAACTGGCTGAACAGAGCGGCCTGATCACGCAGATGACCAAGCGCTTGTTCGCGGATGCGGCGCAAGCGTTGAAGCGTCTGGACGCGCGGAAACGCCTGAACATGTCGGTCAATCTTTCCATGCAGTCCTTGAAGGACTCCAGCCTGGTGACTTCCTTGGTGTCGATTGCGCGCGAAACCGGCTTGGAGATGTCCCGGGTGACGTTTGAAGTCACGGAAAGCGGCGTGATGGCGGATCCGGCCTCGGCGCTGGAAATCATGACCCGCTTGCGTTTGAAGGGCGCTGGCCTGGCAATTGACGATTTCGGCACCGGTTTCGCCAGCATGGACCGGCTAACGCGCATCCCGTTCACAGAATTAAAGATAGACAAAGGTTTCGTCATCGACGCGGCGGGCAACGCCACCAACCGTTCCATTTTCCTCGGCAGCGTCGAACTGGGGCGCAGGCTGGGGCTGAAAGTGGTGGCCGAAGGCGTGGCTTCCGAGGCCGAATGGGCCTTGTGCCGGGAGTTCGGCGTGTCAGCCGCTCAAGGTTCCCTGATCTCCCCGCCGGTAGACGAGGCCTCTTTCGCGGAATGGTTGGCGAGTTGCGGGGGAGATGTGTCGCAGTCAGCGCGGGATTGGATATTCATTGCAACGCCTACCTAAGCGAGAAAATCATGAGACGATTGGGAACCCTATTGCTGCTGCTCGGCCTGGCCGTGGCGACGCCCTTGGCCATGGCGGCCGACGCTTTGGCCAAACCCGCCGGCAAGGCGGTGCTAGTGATCAGCGGCAACATCAGCCAAAAGAACCAGGGTGACGCCGCGGCCTTCGACATGGCGATGTTGGCCAAGCTGCCGCAGCGCAGTTTCAGCACCCACACCCCCTGGTATCCTGGATTGACCCGCTTCTCCGGGCCGTTGCTGCGTGACGTGTTGGCCGCCGCCGGCGCTCATGGCAAATTGCTGAAAGCGGTGGCGCTGAACGACTACAAGACCGATATCCCCTTTGACGACGCCAGCCGATTCGACGTGATTCTGGCGACGCAAATGAACGGCAAGCCAATGCCGGTGCGTGAGAAAGGTCCCTTGTTCATCGTTTACCCCTACGACTCGCAAGAAGAGTTGCGTTCGGAACTGTATTACAACCGTTCCGCCTGGCAGCTCAAATCCCTGCTGGTACATTGAGCGCGATGAACACGCCGCAGCGAAGCTACTCCTCCTGGCGGAGCCTGATCTTGATCGGGGCGACGCTGGCCTGCGTGTTCGCCGGGGTGGCTTATATCCAGGTGCGTCAGGCGGATATGCTGAACACCGCCGCGCGCTACGAAGGCGATAACATCGTCTGGGCCTATTTTCAGCTCGAAACCGAGGCAATGAGGCTGCAGACGACGATAGAACATGTGCTGAACCATCAGCAGGACAGGGCGGAACTGCAAGAGCGCTACGACATCTTCGTCAGCCGCGTGGGAGTGGTCGACCACGGCCTGTACTCCAGTTTGTTGGACGGAACGCAGGAATATCAGCAGGCGCGTCCGAAGCTGGATGCCTTCATCCGCAAGGCCGACGTCTATTTCAGCCGCCAATCCGGAGCGGCGCTGGAGCTGGACGGCTTGCGGCGGCTGGACGCCGAGCTGGACCTGCTGAACGGACCGTTGCACGACCTCTCGCTGGTGGCTAATCAGCGCATGGCGGAGCAAGTGGACGCGCGCAACAAAAGCATGCAGCAACACATTGTGGTCAGCAATTGGTTGATGGCCTTCGAATGGGCGCTGATTCTCGGCTTCGCCACCATCGTGGTCCGGCAGTTGCGGCAATTGGAGCGGCGGCGGCACGAGCTGGAAGAACTGACCGACGTGCTGGAGCAGGCGCGGGTGCAGGCCGAGGCCGGCAGCATGGCGAAAAGTGTGTTTCTCGCCAATATGAGTCATGAAATCCGCACGCCGCTCAACGGCGTTTTGGGCATGCTCTCCTTGCTGGGAGACTGCACTCCCACGCCGGTGCAGGCTGACTACATCAAGACCGCCGAAGAGTCCGCTCGCCATCTGATGGCCTTGCTGAACGACGTGCTGGACGCCAGCAAGCTGGAGTCGGGCAAGCTGGACCTGCTGCCCACGGTGTGCAATTTGCGGCAATTGTTATTGCAATGCGAAAGCCTCATGCGCGGACAGGCCGTGGCGAAGGGGCTGGCCATGCGCATGGCGCTGGATTTGAACGTGCCCGAGTGGGTGCTGTGCGACCCGACACGCCTGCGGCAAATCCTGCTCAACTTGCTTAGCAACGCGATCAAGTTTACCGAGATAGGCGCAGTGACCATCCAGGCTGAAGCGGCGGAATCGGGCTCGGAAGGCGGGGCGGTGTTGCGGATCACGGTAAGGGACACCGGCATAGGCATGGACGACGCAACCCTGGCGCGTTTGTTCAAGCGTTTCTCTCAAGGCGACAGTTCCACTGTGCGTCAGTACGGCGGCAGCGGCCTGGGCCTGGAAATCTCCCAAAACCTGGCGCAACTGATGGGCGGTGGCATCACCGTGCACAGCGCGCTGGGCGCGGGCAGCGTTTTTGTGCTGTCGCTGCCCTTGCAGGCGATGAGCGCGCCGGAAGGCCGGGTCAAGCCGGGAGGCGGGGCGAGTCCGGCAGAGCCGGGGCGTCAGCTGCGCGTTTTAGTGGTGGACGACAACCCGGTCAATCGCAAATACATGCAAGCGATGCTGCAGAAGCAAGGGCATCTCGTCACCGTGATTCAGGAGGGTGCGGAAGCGGTGGAGGCGGCAACCCGGCAACCTTTCGATTTGGTTTTGATGGATTTGCACATGCCGGAGATGGATGGCATCGAGACAACAAGGCATTTGCGCGAACGCGCGATGACGCCGGGGATGAAAATCGTCGCTTTGACGGCCGACGTGCTCGCGGAAACGCGGGATAAAGCACTCGCCGGCGGGTTGGATGATTTTCTGGCCAAGCCGCTGCATGTGGAAGATTTCCAAGCCATGCTGGAGCGCCAGTTTGGCGATGGGCCGGCTCCGGAGCGCAGCGCCGAGCCCTCCACCTTGCCGGCCTTGCTGGACGTGGCGATGATAGAAAAAATGACGGAAATGCTGACCCTGGAAAAATACCGGGAGCTAGTGGCGCAATTCTTCTCCGGCAAGGTTGGCAGGGTGGACGAATTGCAGGCCGCCGCGCTGGCCGGCCAGCGGGATCAAGTGCGGCGCCACTCGCACAATTTGAAGGGCGCCGCGCTGACTTTGGGCTTCAGCGCGTTGGGCGGGTCCTGCGCCGGACTGGAGCGTTTGGCCTTGGCGGAGGAGGAAGGTTTGGCCGACGAGGCGGAAAGGGTGGTGCTCCTGTTCGACTCGACGCGTAGCGCCTGCATCGCGGCCGGCTATCTGGCCGGCATGGACTTGCCGGCGTTGCGTTAGTCGCGGAAGCTGCGTGAAAATCGCCGGCGCGCCTCTCGTGAGCGCGTGGCCGGCGGTGGAAGTGATAAGATCGAGGCGAGTCAGTGCTTGAATCCCATACTGAATAAAAATAGAGAGCCGAAGCCGTCCATGAGCCAGAACGATTGCTTGTCCATTTTGTTTGTTTGCATGGGAAACATCTGCCGGTCGCCAACCGCGGAAGGGGTGATGCGCGCCAAGCTCAAGAGCGCGGGCCTGGGGGCGCGGATGCGAGTGGAGTCGGCGGGCACGCACGACTACCATGTCGGCGAAGCACCGGACCGGCGGACCTGTCAGGCGGCGCTGCGCCGCGGCTATGACCTGTCCGATTTGAGGGCAAGGCAGGTGGATGGGCGCGATTTCGAGCGTTTCGATTGGATTTTGGCCGCCGACCGGCAAAATTTGGCTTTGTTAAATGCTCAATGTCCGCCATCCTATCGCGGCAAGCTGCATTTGCTACTTGAGCCGCTCCCCGGCGCTCCCCGCGATGTGCCTGACCCTTATTACGGCGGCGCTGGCGGTTTCGATACCGTGCTGGATCTAGTGGAAGCGGCTTGCGATGCTTGGCTGGCCCGCATTGCGGACACAGAGACGGAGCCGGCGCCATGAAGCCGTTTGACACGGAAACGCCGCGCGCGCGGGCTGTTTTTACAATAACCATAGAAAGCCAAGGACGCGTATGGGGCAGATGACGAGGGGAGCCTCCGCCAAGAAGCCGCTGGACGTAGTGCCCAGCCATAATGCGGACATCATCTTGCCCAAGCAGGCCGGTAAAATGCCCTTGGCCAGCCAGGCGGTGATCGTCATCGGCTCTTCCACCGGGGGCACGGAGGCCTTGCGCACCTTGCTGACCGCGCTGCCGCCCTCGATGCCGCCCATTCTGATCACTCAGCACATGCCGGAAATGTTCACCCATTCCTTCGCCACGCGCTTAAACACCTTGTGCAAGTTGACGGTGAAAGAAGCGGAAGACAATGAACGGCTGCAAAACGGCACCGTCTATATCGCGCCGGGCCATTCCCACCTGCTGATCAAGCCCGCGCCCACCATAGGCTACGCCATCGGCCTGCATGCCGGGCCGCCGGTCAACCGGCACCGGCCGTCGGTGGACGTGCTGTTCCGCTCCGCCGCCAATCTGGTGGGCAAGAACTGCATCGGCGTCATCCTGACCGGAATGGGCCGGGACGGCGCCAGCGGCATGCTGGAGCTCAAGCAGGCAGGCGCCTGGAATATTGCCCAGGACGAAGCCAGCTGCGTCGTGTTCGGCATGCCCAAGGAAGCCATCGCCATGGGCGGCGCGCATGAGGTGCTGGCCTTGGAGAGCATCGCCACGCGCCTGTCTGTGCTGGCCTCGCAAAAGCAACATCAAGCCGGCGGGTCGGCTTAACCCTCTGATAGAACAAGAAAACATGAAGTATCTCCCTATTTTGGTGGTGGAAGACGACGCCGATTTGCGCGAAGCCATCGTTGACACTTTGAGCCTGGCCGGCTACCCCACATTGGAGGCCGGCGACGGCGCCGCGGCCCTGGCCAGATTGAAAGAAGCGCCGGTGGGATTGATCGTATCCGACGCCCAAATGGCGCCGATGGACGGCTACACGCTGTTCGAGGAGGCGAAAAAGCGTTACCCCGGCGTGCCTTTCATTTTGATGACCGCATACGGCGTGATTGAAAGGGCGATTGAATTGCTGCGCGCGGGCGCCGCGCATTACCTGCTCAAGCCGTTCGAGCCGGCCAGTTTGATCGCCGAAGTGGAAAAGCACCTGCTGCGCATGCCTAGCGAAGCGAGCGGCGAAGTGGTGGCCGAGTCCGCCGCGATGCGACAACTGTTCGCGCTGGCCGGGCGTGTGGCCGGCAGCGACGTCAGCGTGATGATTTCCGGCCCCAGCGGCGTAGGCAAGGAGGTGCTGGCGCGTTACATTCACCGGCACTCCAAGCGCTGCGAAGGGCCTTTCGTTGCGGTCAACTGCGCGGCCATTCCGGAGAACCTGCTGGAGTCCACCTTGTTCGGCCATGAGCGCGGGGCCTTCACCGGCGCGGCCCAGGCCTTGCCGGGGAAGTTCGAGCAGGCCCAGGGCGGCACCATTTTGCTGGACGAAGTCACCGAGATGCCGCTGTCGCTGCAGGCCAAATTGCTGCGGGTGCTGCAGGAGCGGGAAGTGGAGCGGGTCGGCGGCACGCGAACCTTGAAGCTGGATATCCGCGTGTTGGCCACTTCCAACCGCGACCTGCAAGCCGCGGTGGATGCGGGCCAATTCCGCGAGGATCTGTATTTTCGCCTGAACGTGTTTCCGATGCGGATCCCCGCGCTGGCCGAGCGCCGCGACGATATTCTGCCTCTGGCACGAATCATGCTTAAAAAGTACGCAGAGGCCGCCGGAAGAAGCAATCTGATCCTGTCCGAGGATGCGGAACGTCATTTGACGGCCTATAGTTGGGAGGGTAACATCCGCGAACTGGAGAATGTGGTGCAGCGGGCGGTCATTCTTGCCGCCGGGGCGGAAATTTTTGCCGCCGACCTGCTGCTGGATCACGATTCCGTCGCGGCTCAGGTTACCCGGACAGCGTCTGAAAAAGACAATTCCGTGTCGGATGAAACCGACATGAAAACGCTAGAGAAACGCCATATTCTGGAAACCTTGACCGCGGTGGGCGGCGTCAAGAAGCTGGCCGCGGAAAAACTGGGCATCAGCGAGCGCACATTGCGCTATAAATTGCAGCGTTACCGTGATGAAGACGCTGCCGACGGATGTCAGGAGGTTCCAGATGGAAATGGCTTGGAGTAACCATGTCAGTGCCAAATATCGATCAACTGTTGGGCGAGCTGCGCACCGCCTCGGCCCTGGCCGCGGGCAAGCCCGCCGCTACGGCCCCGGAAGCGTCCCAGGTGGACTTCTCCGCTGTGCTAAAGTCCACCTTGGAGCAGGTGAACTCGGCGCAGCAGACTTCGCAGGAGATGCAGAAGCAATTTGAATTGGGTGACGAGGGGGTCAACCTGCAGGACGTAATGGTGTCGCTGCAGAAAGCCAGCCTGTCGTTCCAGACCATGGTTCAGGCGCGCAACAAGCTGGTCACCGCCTATCAGGAAATCATGAATACCCAAGTCTAGCGCTGCCGGACCCGACCAGCCGGCGGCGGTGGGCTCGAACCTAAAACCACTGTATGGCTGACCTGGCAGAAGAAAACGCTACGCCCGTTTGGCGAAGCCGCATGAATGAAGCGTCCGATCGCTTCAAAGCGCTTCCCAACAATAAAAAAGTCCTGTTCCTCGCGGCGGTGGCCGCTATTTTCGCCGTCATCGTGGGCGCGGTGGTGTTGAACCGCACGCCCAGCTATAAAATCCTGTTCTCCAATATCTCCGACCGCGACGGCGGCCAAGTGGCCGCTTCGCTGCAGCAGATGAACGTGCCGTACCAACTGGGCGAGGGCGGCACCATCTCCGTGCCCTCGGACAAGGTTTACGACGCGCGCTTGAAGCTGGCGGCGCAAGGCTTGCCCAAGGCCGGCGGCGTCGGTTTCGAACTGATGGACAATCAGAAGTTCGGCATCAGTCAGTTTGCCGAGCAAGTCAACTATCAGCGCGCGATTGAGGGCGAGCTGGCGCGCACCATTGAGGCGGTGGGCTCGGTGGAGAGCGCGCGGGTTCATATCGCCATCCCCAAGCAAAGCGTATTCGTCCGCGAGCAGCAGCAACCGACGGCTTCGGTGATGTTGACCCTGTTCCGCGGCCGCTTGCTTGACGCCGGGCAGATCGCCGGCATTCTGCACTTGGTGTCCAGTTCGGTGCCCAATCTGCCGGTCAAGAACGTCACCATCGTCGATCAGGACGGCAATCTCCTATCCAAGCAGAGCGGCCCGGATGAAAACTCTGGTCTGGATCAGCGGCAGCTGGGTTACGTGCGCCAGATCGAAGAGGGCTACGTCAAGCGCATTGAGGATATCCTGGAGCCCATTTTCGGAAAGGGCAACTCGCGCGCTCAGGTCACCGCCAGCGTCGATTTCGCCGAGGTGGAGCAGACCTCGGAAACCTTCAAGCCCAATTCCAGCCCCAATCCATCCGCTACCCGCAGCCAGCAGATCAGCGAAAAGCTGAATAACGGCGCGGCGCTGCCGTCCGGGGTGCCGGGAGCCTTGTCCAATCAGCCCCCGTCGGCCGCTTCCGCGCCGATCACGCTGCCGCCGGGCGCCGCGCCCGGCACGGCCACGCTGTCCGGGCAGACCATGGGCGCGTCCGGCGCCTTGCAACGCGACATCACCACCAATTACGAAGTCGACAAAACCATACAGCACACCAAGATGCCGCAGGGCGGCGTCAAGCGTCTGTCCGCCGCCGTGGTGGTCAACTACCGGCGCATGCCGGACAAGAACGGCGAGATGAAGCCGACGCCGCTGACTCCGCAGGAGGTTCAGCAGATCAATAATCTGGTCAAGGAGGCGATGGGTTTCAATACCCAGCGCGGCGACACCCTGAACGTGGTCAACGCCGCCTTCGCAGACGCCGAAGTGCCGGCGACGTTGCAGGAAAAAGTCACAGACTACGTGACCAGCAACGGCTCCAGCCTGATCAAGTATGGCCTGCTGACCATTGCCGTGCTTTACCTGCTGTTCGGCGTGGTGCGCCCCATCATGCGCGACCTGGTCAAGCCGCCGGCCCCAGCCAAGGGCAGCGAAGAAGAGGCCGCGGCGCAGGCCGCCGCCGCGGGCGGCCGCCTGCTGGGCGTAGCCGGGGAAGAGGGCGAAGAAGGCGCGGCCGGTCACGCCGGCGGCGCCGCGGGCGGCGGCGATCCGCGCGAAGCGCAGATGCGGCAATACACCACCAATCTGGAAGCGGTGCGTGAAATGGTGAAATCCGATCCGCGCATGGCCGCTCAGATCATCAAGGAATGGATAAGCGCCGATGAGTGAGAACGGAGTGCGCAAGAGCGCGGTGTTGCTGTTCAGCCTGGGTCAGGCGGAAGCCGTCGAGGTGTTTAAATACCTTGGCCCCAAGGAAGTGCAGAAGATTTCGCTGGCGATGGCGGCGATCAATAATCTGAGCTACGAGCAGATTGACGAGGTGGTCAGCGAATTCAAGGGCGAGTGCGCGGCGCGCGCCAGCATCGGCGCGTCCGACGAATACTTGCGCAATGTGCTGATCGAGGCGCTGGGGCCGGACAAGGCGGCCAACCTGCTGGACAAGATCATGCAGGGCAACGATCACAGCGGGATCGAAAGTCTGAAGTGGATGGATCCTTCTTCCGCCGCCGACTTGATCCGCAACGAACACCCGCAGATCATCGCCACCATTCTGGTGCATCTGGAGCCGGACCTGTCCAGCTCCATCCTGTCCTACTTCCCGGAACGGATGCGCAACGAAGTGCTGATCCGCACCGCCACGCTGGAAGGCGTGCAACCGCAGGCGCTGCGCGAGTTGAACGATGTGTTGACCCAGCTCTTGTCCGGCTCCGACCGCATCAAGAAGAGCGCGGCCGGCGGCATTGGCCTGACCGCGGAAATCCTCAACTTCATGGGGTCCAACGTGGAAGCCGCGGCGCTCAACTATATCCGCGAATACGATCCGGAGCTGGCGCAGCGCATTCAGGACAAGATGTTCGTGTTCGAGAACATTCTGGAAATCGACGACCGTTCGATCCAGACCATTCTGCGCGAAGTGCAATCCGATTCCCTGGTGATCGCGCTCAAGGGCACCAGCGCCGAGCTCAAGGACAAGATTTTCCGCAATATGTCGCAGCGCGCCGCGGAAATGCTGCGCGACGATCTGGAGTCCAAGGGGCCGGTCAAACTGTCCGAAGTGGAGGCCGAGCAGAAGGAGATTCTCAAGGTGGTGCGCAAGCTCGCCGACGACGGCCAGATCGTGCTAGGCAGCAAGGGCGGTGATGAAGGTCTCGTCGAGTAATCCCATCATTCCCGGCGAAGAGTTGGAGGGCTGGAGCAGTTGGAGCCCCAACGCGCTGGACGGCCTGACCCAGAGGCTGACGCCGGTGCAGCTGATGGAGCTGGCGCAACAGCGTCGCCGTCAACAGGAGCAGGCGCAGGCCGAGTCCGCCGTCGAGTCCGCTTCGGCCGGGGCGGAGGAGGCTGCCGACGCCGCGGACGGCGAGCGCGCGGTGAGCGGCTATCCCACCGCTGCCGAACTGGAGGCCATCCATCAGGAAGCCTGGCAGTCCGGCCATGAGGCTGGGCAGGAAGCCGGCCGCGCGGCCGGTTACCAAGAAGGCTTGACCGCCGGGAGAGAGCAGGGCTTGGCCGAGGTGCGCGCAGAGCAGGAGGCTCGCTTCGCCGAGGCCTGGCAGCCCTTGCAGCAGTTGGCGGAAGGGCTGGCGCAACAGATTTCCCGTTTTGAAACTGAGTTGTCCGCGGATTGGCTGGCCTTGGCGTTGGAGCTCGCCAGCCAACTGAGCCATGGGCTGGCGCGGCAGAACCCCTTGCTGATTCAGGAGCTGCTCCGCGAGGCGCTGGAGGACTTGCCGGCCACGCTGGCGCAGGCGCGTTTGCGTCTGAACCCGGCGGATCTGGAGGTGGCGCGAGAGTTTCTGGCGCAGGAAACGCCGGAAACCCAATGGCAATGGATTGAAGACCCCGAGGTGGAGCGCGGCGGCTGCGTGATAGACACCGCCGCGCTGCGGTTGGATCTGACCATGAGCACCCGTATTGCCGCCATGCGCAAAGCGCTGGGAATGGACGATGAGCCACCCGCAGCTGATTGAGCGCCAACGCGCATGGCTGCGCGACTGCGCGGACAGCGCGCGCGCCGCCAAGCTGTGGCAGCCCTGCGGCAAGCTGGTTCGCGTTACCGGCATGGTGATGGAGGCTGTGGGTCTCAAGCTGCCGGTGGGCAGCGCTTGTCAGGTGGCCTTGGCGGACCGGAAGCTTGTGGAGGCCGAGGTGGTGGGCTTTTCCGGCGACAAAGTGTTCCTGATGCCATTGAGCAACGTCCACGGCCTGCTGCCGGGCACGCCGGTGATGCCGCTGACGCCGCGGCACCCGCCGCAATTCGGCAAGACCCAAGCCCAGGCCGCCACCGACGGCGCGTCCGGCCGCATGGTGCCGGTGGGGCTCAGCCTGCTGGGCAGGGTGTTGGATTCGCTGGGGCGGCCGCTGGACGGCAAAGGCCCCATCCATCCGGATGCCTGGTTCCCGTTGCACAGCCAACCGATGAACCCGCTGGACCGATCGCCGGTGCGCGATGTGCTGGATGTCGGCGTGCGCGCCATCAACGGTTTGTTGACGGTGGGGCGGGGTCAGCGCCTCGGTCTGTTCGCCGGCTCCGGCGTGGGCAAGTCGGTGTTGCTGGGCATGATGGCCCGCTTCACCAAGGCCGATGTGGTGGTGGTGGGCTTGGTTGGCGAGCGCGGCCGCGAGGTTAAGGACTTCATCGAAAACATCCTGGGCGACGAAGGCATCGCCCGCTCGGTGGTGGTTGCCGCGCCGGCGGACATGCCGCCGCTGATGCGTCTGCACGGGGCGGCCTACGCCACGGCGCTGGCCGAATACTTCCGCGCTCAAGGCCTGGACGTGTTGCTGCTGATGGATTCGGTGACCCGCTACGCGATGGCGCAGCGCGAGATCGCGCTGGCCATTGGCGAGCCGCCGGTGACCAAGGGCTATCCGCCGTCGGTGTTCGCGCGCCTGCCGCAATTGATTGAGCGCGCCGGCAACGCCGCGGAGGGCGGCGGTTCCATCACGGGCTTTTATACGGTGCTGTCAGAAGGCGACGATCAGCAGGATCCGATCGCCGATTCCGCGCGCGCCATTCTGGACGGCCACTTTGTGCTGTCGCGAGAACTGGCCGAGTCTGGCCACTATCCTGCCATCGACATCGAGCAATCCATCAGCCGGGTCATGGTGGATGTGGTGCCTCAAGCGCAGATGGCCCTGGCTCGGCAATTCAAGCAGCTGTATTCCCGCTATCAACGTAACCGCGACCTGATCAGCGTCGGCGCCTACGTGCCAGGCTCGGATCCGGTGCTGGACGACGCAATGCGGCGCCAGCTGCCCATGGTCGGTTTTTTGACCCAGCCGATGCATGAGTCGCAGGATTTCTCTTCCAGCTGCGAACAATTGCAGGGCGTGTTGTCCTGAGGCTGAGGCGTGGCGGAAAGCAAATACCTGTTGTTGATTCGCTTGGCCGACGACAAGCAGAAAGCGGCGGCCGAGCGTATGCGGCTGGCGCAAAGCCGGCTGGCGGAGGCCCGTTCGCGCCTGGAGCAGCTGGACGCTTTTCGCGGCGAGTACCGGCAACGGCTGACCAGTCGCGGCGCGCAGGGCATCAGTGCTTTGCAATATCAGGATTTCCAGCGTTTTCTCGCTCGGCTGGACGAGGCCATGGTGCAGCAGCAGGGAGATGTGGAGCGCTGCACTCAGCGCTTCTTGCTGGAGCGCCAGGCCTGGCAGCATGAATACAAGAAGCTCAAGGCCTATGAAAAGCTGTTGCAGCGCGAGCAAGAGCGCGCCGCCGTGCGCGAGGCGCGGGTGCAGCAGAAGGTCAGCGATGAATTCGCCACCCGGCGGTTTTGGGACAGCACCCACGGCGAGGAGTAAGAACGTGTTTACAGCAGATGGCAAACAGGCGCTAAGGGCCTGTTCAAGCTTCGTGGCACGCTAGTTGCTTTACTGTTTGCGTCTTACTTGTAGAGAGTCGGCCATGACGACACCTGTGAACGCAGCCGCGGCCAATCCGGTCGGCGGCAAAGCCAATATGCCGGGGGGCAATCTGGCCACTGCCGGCGACACCGGCGCCGGCGATCTGTTCGCCAGCCTGCTGGGGCTGCAGATGAGCACCTTGGGCAGTTCCTTCTTGCCGGGCGCCAACGCCGATGCTTTGGCGGACGCAGGCCTGGACAAGGATAAGCCGGCCAAGAGCGAGGATGATCAGACTTCGGCGATGCCGTTGCCGGGGATGTCGCTGATGGGCGCCGCGCAGCAGCCCGTTCAGCAGCAGGCGACGACCTCGCCGCGGGCCAATGGCGATTTGCCAACCGGCGCCAAGCCCGTTGAACTCAAGCCCGACATCGCGGCGGCGCTGCCCGCTTCGCTAGCCAAAGCCCGCAATCTGTCGCTGCCGGCGCAGCAAAATTTGCCGGAAGACGGAAAAGTCTTGCCGCAGTTTTTGCCGCTTCAGGGGCATGAGCAGCTGGCGGCCAAGCCGGCTGCGCCCACGCCGGTGTTCACCGTGCAACAGCCGGTGACCGATCCCAACTGGGCCAAGGCCATGAGCGAGCAGGTGATGGGCATGGTCAGCCTCAAAGCCGACAAGGCGCAGATTCAGCTGAACCCGCCGCAATTGGGGCCGATCGAGGTGACGCTGAAGATGAACGGCAACGACCAGGCGCAGGTGTTGTTCGCGGCTGCGGTGCCGGCCACGCGCGAGGCGCTGGAAAACAATATGCATCGTCTGTCTTCCATGCTGGCCGCCGGCGGCATTCAGCTAACCGACGCGCAGGTGTCCAGCGGACAATCCGGACAGCAACAGCAGGCGTTCCAGCGCGGGCAATCGCAGCGCCAGAACGAGAACGCCGAGCCCGAGCCGATGGATGCATTGAGCAGCATCAAGGCGGCTCGCGGCATTCTCAGCATTTTCGCCTGATCATTTGTGATAATCTCCCCTGTTCAATTTGCATCTAAAATTAGAAAATATAGTGAAGAAATCGTTTAAGATTTCACTATGAACACCCAGTGAACAGGGCAGGTATATGGCAGAAGATAAAAAAGCGGAAAAAGCAGAGAAAAAAGCAGGGGGCGGCGGCGGTAAATTGATGCTGATCGTCATTATATTGCTGGTGCTGGTCTTGGCCGCGGTGGGGGGCTTGGCCGCCTATATGTTCACCAATATGAATAAGCCGGCGGCGGCCGGCGAACACGCCGAGCAGACCAAGGAAAAACCCAAGAAGAAAAAAGAAGGTCCCCCGATCTTCGAAAAACTGGATACTTTCGTTGTGAACCTGGCCGGCAACGACGGCTCCTTGCTGCAGGTGGACATGCAGGCGGAGCTGGCCGACGAGGAAGCCAAAAAGAAATTCACCGATTACGCGCCTAAAATTCGCAGCGCGCTGATCTTGCTGCTGTCGTCCAAGTCCGCCGTGGAGTTGGCCACGCCTGACGGCAAGGTGCGCCTGAAGGCCCAGGTCAAGCAGATCATCAATGAGTCGATGGACGCCGGCGAGGAGCAGCCGGTGGAAAGCGTGCTCTTTACTTCCTTCATCATCCAGAAGCAGTAAGCGGCATGGGCGACGATATTCTTTCCCAGGAAGAGGTAGATGCCCTACTCAGGGGCGTCTCCGGGGAGGATGAGGATGATGCCGGCGGCGGCGACGCCCAAGGCGTCCGCGGCTATGACATCGGTCGGCAAGAGCGCATCGTGCGCGGCCGCATGCCGACGTTGGAAATCATCAACGAGCGTTTCGCGCGCAATCTGCGCATCGGCCTGTTCAACTTTATCCGCCGCAACGCGGAAATCTCGGTTGGGCCGGTGCGGGTGCAAAAGTATAGCGAGTTCATCCGCAATCTGGTGGTGCCCACCAACCTGAACCTGGTGCACGTCAAGCCCTTGCGCGGCACGGGGCTGCTGATTTTCGACCCGGACTTGGTGTTTCTGATCGTCGACAACCTGTTCGGCAGCGACGGGCGCTACCATGTGCGGGTGGAAGGCCGCGACTTCACTCCCACCGAGCAGCGCATCATCCGCCGTTTGCTGGATGTGGTGTTCGTCGAGTGCCAGAAAGCCTGGGAGCCAGTGCATCCCATCGAGTTCGTCTATCTGCGTTCCGAAATGAACACCCAGTTCGCCAATATCGCCACGCCCACCGAGGTGGTGGTGGCGATGACTTTCCATATTGAGCTGGGCGCCGGCGGCGGCGATTTCCATATTTGTCTGCCGTATTCAATGGTGGAGCCTATCCGCGATGTGTTGTCCAGCACCATGCAGGCGGACCGCACCGAGGTGGATAACCGCTGGGTCAACCTGATGACGCATCAGGTGCAGGCGGCGGAAGTGGAACTGGTGGCGACCTTGGGCAAGACCAAGGTGACCTTGGGTCAGATTTTGAATTTGAAGAACGGCGACGTGGTGATGCTGGAGATTCCGGAGCGGGTGGAAGCCGACGTATCGGGCATTCCGGTGTTCGAAGCCAGTTACGGCACCGTGCAGGGGCGCTATGCGCTGAAGGTGGAGCAGGTGTTGGCCGGCGCGAATGATTTTCACGAGCCTCTGGGGGATAAAGAGCAATGAGCGAAGAAGAATTGCAAGCCGCGCAGATGGAGGCCGAAGCGGCCGCCGCCGCGGCAGCCGCTACCGGCGGAGCCGGCGGCGAGGAAGAAGTGTCGATGGACGACTGGGCCGCCGCAATGGCCGAGCAGGAAGTGGTGGATTCCGCTCCAGAGCCGGTGCCAGCCCAAAACTTGTTCCAAGAACTGGGCGCGAGCACCTCCGGCGCGGGCGTCCCGCAGAATCTGGACATGATTCTGGACATCCCGGTGCAATTGACCGTGGAGTTGGGCCGCACCAAGATCGCCATCCGCAACTTGCTGCAATTGGCGCAGGGGTCGGTGGTGGAACTGGACGGCATGGCCGGGGAGCCGATGGACGTGCTGGTCAACGGCTGTCTGATCGCCCAGGGCGAAGTGGTGGTGGTCAACGACAAGTTCGGTATTCGCCTGACCGATATCATCACGCCCGCGGAACGCATTCGCCGTTTGCAAAAATGACGAGGTCAGCCATGTTTGCGATGACGCGCCGTGCTGTGCAGGGCGCTTTTTATTTGGCGGCGTCCGGTCTGGCCGCTGCGGCCACGGCCACGGCAGCGCCGTCTCCGGCGGCCGCGCCGTCGCCGTTCATGAGTTTGCTGCAGGTCTTGTTCGGCCTGGCGGTGGTGCTGGGCGCCATCGTCGGCATGGCCTGGCTGTTCAAACGGCTTTCCGGCGGCATGCTGGGCGCCTCTAACCGCCTGAAGGTGGTCAGCGGAACCATGGTGGGGCCCAAGGAGCGCGTGGTGATCGTGGAGCTGGAGGGGGAGTGGTTGGTGCTGGGCGTGACGCCGCAGCAAGTCAATCTGCTAAGCAAGCTGCCGCGCCCGGAAGGCGCGGAAATCGAAGCGGCGCCGGCGGCGGAGCCTTTCGCGCGCTGGTTGAAGGCGGCGATGGACAAGAGCCGCAATAGCAAGGCGGGACCGCGATGAGGCCTTGTTTCCGATACGGCGCGCTGGTTTTGTTGGCGACGCCGTTGATCGCGGACGCGGCCGGTGGCTTGCCTTTGATGAGCAGCACGCCGGCGGCCGGCGGCGGGCAGAATTATTCGCTCAGCTTGCAGATGCTGCTGTTCATGACCGGGCTGACCTTCATTCCGGCGATGATGCTGATGATGACGGCTTTCACTCGCATCATCATCGTGATGTCGCTGCTGCGGCAGGCGATGGGCACCATGCAGTCGCCGCCCAACCAGGTGATCGTCGGTTTGTCGCTGTTCTTGACTCTGTTTGTGATGGGGCCGACTTTCGACCAAGTCTACGCCAAAGCCTGGGTGCCGTTCTCAGACGATAAGATCACGCTGCAACAGGCGGTGGACGAGGCCAGCAAGCCGATGAAGGCTTTCATGCTGCGCCAAACCCGGGAGAAGGACCTAGCCTTCTTCATCGAGATTTCTCAATCGGAAAAGCCGCAGACCAAGGCCGATGTATCCATGAAGACCCTGGTGCCGGCTTATGTGATCAGCGAGCTGAAAACCGCCTTCCAGATCGGCTTCATGGTATTTATTCCCTTCCTGATCATCGATCTGGTCGTGGCCAGCATCCTGATGGCAATGGGTATGATGATGGTGTCCCCGGTCACCATTTCGCTACCTTTCAAGTTGATGTTATTCGTGCTGGTGGACGGCTGGACCTTGCTGATGGGCTCGCTGGTGCAGAGCTTCTATACTGGCTGAGGCGGCATGATGGTTTGTGACTGGAAACGTCGCCGGGCGCTGCCCGGCGTTTTAGGCGAGGAGCGGGCGGCATGAGTCCGGAGCTGATCATCAATATCGTGCAGAACGCGCTGTACATCCTGATCATCGTCGCGGCGCCGGTGCTACTGGTGTCGCTGTTGGTGGGTTTGCTAGTCAGCGTGCTGCAGGCGGCGACTCAGATCAACGAGATGACGCTGACCTTCATTCCCAAGCTGCTGGCGATGTTTCTGGTGCTGGTGCTGGCCGGACCGTGGATGCTGAACACGCTGATTGAGTACACCACGCGGCTGTTCCAGAGCATTCCGCACGTGATCGGCTGATGCTCAGCATTTCCGATACGCAGATCAACGCGCTGGTGGCCATGTTCGTTTGGCCGTTCGCGCGCATCGTCGGCCTGCTGCTGGTGGAGCCGGTGTTCGCCTACCGCGGCGTGCCGCGCCGCTTCAAGGCCGGGTTCGCGCTGATCCTCACCGTGATGCTGGCGCCCTTGCTACCGCCGTTGCCGGCGGTGCCGCTGGTATCGGCGGAGGGAATGGCCATTCTGTTGCAACAGTTGTTGATTGGCCTGTCGATGGGCTTCGTCATGCGTATCGTGATTTCCGCGGTGGAAGTGGCGGGTTTCATCATGGGTTCGCAAACCGGCTTGGGTTTTGCCATGTTCTTCGACCCGATGCACTCGGCTCAAGTGCCGGTGGTGTCGCAGCTGTTGACCCTGTTCACCTTCTTGCTATTCCTGGCCTTCGACGGTCACCAAGTGGTGTTGTCCACCTTGGTGGAAAGTTACCGGGTGCTGCCGATAGGCATGAGCATGCCGGATCAGGGCATCAAGTCGCTTGCCCTGTGGGGCGGCCACCTGATCGAGTGGGGTGTCTGGCTGGCCATGCCGGTGATTGCGGCTCTGCTGATCACCAACCTGGCGATCGGGGTGATGACCCGCGCCGCGCCGCAGTTCAATATCTTCACTTTCGGTTTTCCGCTGACCCTGATGATAGGCTTCATCAGCATCTACCTGACCTTACCGATGATGGTGCCGGTGCTGGAGCAGATGTATCGCGCCGGTTTCGAGATGATGCTGGCCATGCTCAAGGCCAAGTAGCGGGGGCCGCCGCCCCTGTCCAGATTCCAGGGGGATTCGAAAAGCCTGCTGGCAGCGTTGATTCCGTGCTCGCTCGCTGTACCCCTTGTGTTTAGGCCTCTGTGCGCGGTGCGCCTTGCTCTCGAGACGCTTGCGACGGTATTCGAGGTCCCCTCAAGTTCTGATAGAATAGGCGCCAATTTTGACTGAAAGGTCCGTAGTGGACCGGACAACAGACAGAGGCAACTATGGCAGGTCACAGTAAATGGGCTAACATCCAGCACCGCAAAGGTCGTCAGGATGCCAAACGTGGCAAGATCTTTACCCGCTTGATCAAGGAAATCACCGTTGCGGCCAAGATGGGCGGCGGGGACCCCAATATGAACCCGCGCCTGCGCCTGGCGGTGGACAAGGCCAAGGCCGAGTCCATGCCCAAGGACAATATCGATAACGCGATCAAGCGCGGCACAGGTCAGTTGGAGGGCGTCGATTATGTTGAGTGCCGCTACGAGGGTTACGGCATAGGCGGCGCGGCGGTGATGGTGGACTGCCTGACCGACAACAAAACTCGCACGGTGGCCGATGTGCGCCACGCGTTCTCCAAGTATGGCGGCAATATGGGCACCGACGGTTGCGTGTCTTTCCAGTTCAGCCATTGCGGCTACCTGGTGTTCGCGCCGGGCGTGGATGAGGATGCCTTGATGGAAGCCGCGCTGGAAAGCGGGGCTGAGGATGTGGTCGCCAACGACGACGGTTCCATCGAAGTAATCACCGGTCCGTACGAGTTCTCCGACGTCAAGAGCGCGCTGGAAGCCAAGGGCTTCAAGGCGGAAATGGGCGAAGTGACGATGAAGCCGCAGAACGAGACTGAATTGTCCGGCGATGACGCCGTGCGCATGCAAAAACTGCTGGACGCGCTGGAAGACCTGGACGATGTGCAGGATGTTTACACTTCCGCGGTGCTGGACGAGTAAGGGCCTGTTCAAGGGCTTGCTCTAGTTCGCGAGATCGTAGACACATTCTAAGCGCCGCTGCGGCGGCAGGAAAAAAGCTCCCTGAGGGGAGCTTTTTTTGCGTCTGGACTAAGCGTCCGACGTGTAGTTTCCTCGCTACATCGGAGCGCGGCCGCCGTCAAGCGTCGCCGATGCGCTTCGCGAGGACTGTTGCATTTGCTGAACAGATTGAGTTTATCGCTTCCGGCCTGTAGGCAGCTCTGCTATAAAGCGTCAGCTGATTACGTTTTAGCAATGGATGCCGTCGACTAAGGCGCGCGTCGCTTGATAACGATGAGGAAATTATGACCCGGGTCCTGGTTGTGGGCAGCGTGAATATGGATCTGGTGGTGGAGGCGGAACGCTATCCACGGCTGGGTGAAACCTTGTTTGGCAAGCGCTTTGCGTCCTATCCGGGCGGCAAGGGCGCCAATCAGGCAGTGGCCGCCGCGCGGCTGGGCGCGCAGGTGACTTTGCTGGGCTGCGTGGGCCGCGATATGTTCGGTTCTCAGCTCAAGGAGACGTTGCAGGGCGAGGGCGTGGATATTGGTCGCCTGCGCGAAACGGACGTGGCCACCGGGCTGGCGACGATCACCCTGGCCGAGGGGGACAACGCCATCGTGGTGGTGCCCGGCGCCAACCATGAGTTGCTGCCGCAACATCTGGATCAGGACGAGCAGGCGTTTCGCTATGCCGACGTGGTGCTGGCGCAGATGGAGGTGCCGCTGGCCACGGTGGAGCGCGCGGCCGAACTGGCTCAGCGCCACGGCAAGCCTTTCTTGTTGAATCCGGCGCCGGCCCATCCGCTGCCGCCCAGCTTGCTGGAGCGCACCGCCTTGCTGACGCCGAACGAGCATGAGTTGGCGCAGGCTCTGGACGAACGGGGCGGGGACTGGCAGGCGCTGATGCGCAAACTGCCGGGCAGGGTGGCGATGACACGTGGCAAAGACGGCGCTTATTTCTGCCGCGCCGACGGCAGCCTGCATCACCAACCCGGCTTCGCGGTGTCCGCGGTGGACACCACCGGCGCCGGCGACACCTTCAACGGCGCCTTGGCCGCGTTCTGGCCGCAGGGTCTCGAGGCGGCGATGGCACTGGCCTGCGCCGCGGCGGCCTTGTCCGTGACCCGCGCGGGCGCGCAAAGCGGCATGCCGACGCTGGCCGCGCTGCAACAGATGTTGAAGGAGCAGGCATGAAGCGGCTGGGACATCTGAACCGCGATATCGCGCGGGTATTGGCCAGCATGGGTCATACCGACAGCCTGGTCATCGCCGATTGCGGCCTGCCGATTCCGCCCGGCGTAGAGTGCATAGACCTGAGCCTGCGCTTGGGCGTGCCGGAGTTCCCCAGCGTGTTGGACTCCATCCTGGCGGACTTCAAGGCGGAGCGTGCGCTGTTCGCCGCCGAGTGCCTGGAACACAGTCCGGCTGTGGAAGTGCTGGCCAACGATATGGCCGCGCACGGCGTGGCGGTGGAGTACGTGCCGCATGAGGAGTTCAAGCGCCGCTGCCGCGAGGCCAAGGCGGTGATCCGCACCGGCGAATGCACGCCGTACGCCAATGTGATCCTGTATTCCGGCGTGATCTTTTGAAGGGGCGGGCAATGAAGGTAAGCATGCGCGGCATCAGCAAGGCCTTTGGTCCGGTCAAGGTGCTGGAGGCGGTGGATTTCACCGTGAAGGGCGGCGAAGTGCATGCCTTGATGGGCGAAAACGGCGCCGGAAAATCGACCCTGATGAAGATTCTATCCGGCGTGCACCAGGCCGACGCCGGAGAAGTGCTGCTCAATGATCGGCCGGTGACGATCCGCTCCACCACCGAGGCCGAGGCCCACGGCATCGCCATCATCCACCAGGAACTGAACCTGATTCCGCAGCTGTCGGTGATGGAGAACCTGTTTTTGGGACGCGAGCGCGAGCATAGCCGCTTTGGCGTGATCAATCGCGCCGGCATGCGGCGCGAGGCGAGCCAGATTCTGCAGCAGCTGGGCGCCGGACGGATTGATCCGGAGACGGAGGCCGGACAATTGTCCATTGGTCAGCAGCAGATGGTGGAAATCGCCAAGGCGATGTCCCTGAACGCCAAGGTGCTGATCATGGACGAACCAACCGCCGCATTGACCGAGCGCGAGATTGAAGCGCTGTTCGTCTTCATGGAGCAGCTCAAGCAACGCGGCGTGGCGATTGTCTACGTGTCGCACCGGATGGAGGAGATCTTCCGCGTTTGCGACAAGATCAGCGTGTTGCGCGACGGCTGTTTCGTCGGCGAGCGTCAGATCGCCGCCACCGATTTCGACGAGGTGGTGAGGCTGATGGTGGGTCGCGAGATCGGCGACCGTTTTCCCAAGCGCGCGTCCGCGCCCGGCGCGGTGCGTTTGGAAGTGGAGCGTCTGGCCGACGACGGCAGGATTCGGGACATCGGCTTCGACGTCCGCGCGGGCGAGGTGCTGGGTGTGGCCGGGTTGATGGGCGCTGGGCGCAGCGAGATTCTCAACGTATTGTTTGGCGTCAAACCGCGTCGGCAGGGGCGGGTGCGGCTGGACGGCGCGGAGCTGGACATCCGCCGTCCCGGCGACGCCATCGCCGCCGGCATCGCCTACGTCACGGAAGACCGCAAGAGCCAGGGCCTGGTGTTGGGCATGTCGGTGCGGGAAAACGCCACCTTGGTTCATCTGCGCCGCCACGCGCGACTGGGGGTGGTGAGCCGCCGCTCCGAGAACGAAGAGGCGCAGCGGCTGATTGAGCAATTGCGCATCCGCACCCGCGACGCTGAACTGGATGTCAAATCCTTGTCCGGCGGCAATCAGCAGAAGGTGGTGTTCGCCAAGTGGCTGGCGGAGCCGCCCAAGCTGCTGCTGCTGGACGAGCCGACGCGAGGCGTCGACGTGGGCGGCAAGGCCGAAATCTACCACATCATCAATCAACTAGCCGCCGCCGGCGTGGCCATCGTCATGGTGTCGTCCGAACTGCCGGAGGTGATGGCGATGAGCGACCGCATCCTGGTGATACACGAGGGCCGCCGGGCCGGGCTGTTTGAAGCCGCTTCGGCGACGCAGGAAGACATCATGGCCGCGGCGGCCGGCGCGACGGCGGACTGAGCGCCGCCGCGCATTGAATATTCAGGTCGCGCCCATTGGGCGCAAGCAAGGGAAACGGTAAGCAAGATGACCCCGCAACAAAAAGCAACGCTGCAAAAACTCGGGCCTTTCATCGCCCTGCTGGCGATCTGCGCCGGCTTGTCGGTGATGAGCGCCGACTTTCTGACCATGGGCAATCTGCTCAATGTGATGCGCCAGGTCTCCATCAACGCGCTGATCGCCTTCGGCATGACCCTGGTCATCCTGCTGGGCGGCATCGACCTGTCGGTGGGCTCCATCCTGGCGTTGTCGTCGGTGCTGACCGCGATGCTGCTGCAGGCCGGCGTGGATCCGCTGCTGGCCACCCTGTTGGGCATCCTGTCCGGCGCGCTAATGGGCTGCTGCAACGGTCTGGTGATCAGCAAGGGCAAGGTGGCCCCCTTCATCGCCACGCTGGCGTCGATGACGATTCTGCGCGGCCTGTCGCTGGTGGCGTCCAACGGCAGCCCGATCACCGGCTTCGGCAGCGATATGTTCTCCATGTTGGGCGGCGGCTATGTGGCCGGCGTGGTGCCGGTGCCGGTGGTGTGGATGCTGCTGATGTTCGCCGGCTTCTGGTTCATGTTGAAGAAAACCGTTTTTGGCCGCCATGTTTACGCGACCGGCGGCAACGAGGAGTCCGCGCGCCTGTCCGGCGTTAAGGTGGATCGGGTCAAGATCTGGGTCTACACCTTGTCCGGCGCGCTGTCGGCGATGGCCGGCGCGGTGCTGACTTCGCGCTTGAATTCGGCGCAACCCACCGCTGGGGCCGGCTATGAGCTGGATGCCATCGCCGCGGTGGTGCTGGGCGGCACCAGCCTGACCGGCGGCCGCGGTTGGATTGTAGGCACGCTGATCGGCGCTTTGCTGATCGGGGTATTGAACAACGGCCTGAATCTGCTGGGCGTGTCTTCGTTCTACCAGCAAGTGATCAAGGGCGTGGTGATTCTGCTGGCGGTGCTGTTGGACCGCAGCGGCAAGAAGTGAGAACGGGCCCGCCGCCGGCGGGCGCGTAGCGCAAGCGACCATTACACAAGGGGAGTTCCGATATGCAACGCTTAATCAAGCCTTTGGTTTTCAGTGTCATCGCGGCCAGTCTGATCGCCTGCACCAAGCAGGGTCCGGCCGACGGCGCGTCGGCTGGCGCCAGCGCGCCGGCCGCGGCCTCCGGCCAACCGGTGGTGGGCCTGGCGGTGTCCACGCTGAACAATCCGTTCTTCGTCTCGCTGCGCAAGGGAGCGGAAGACGAGGCGGCCAAAGAGGGCGTGCGCCTGATCACCGTGGACGCGCAGGACGATTCCGCCAAGCAGCAAGCCAGCGTTGAGGACCTGATCCAGAAGAAGGTGAGCGTGATCCTGATCAACCCCACTGACTCCTCCGCCGTCGCCAATGTGGTGAAGGAAGCGGTGAGCAAGGGCATCAAGGTGGTATCGCTGGATCGCAGCGTCAACGGCGCGGAAGTCAGCGCTCATATTGCCTCCGACAATGTGGCCGGCGGCAAGATGGCGGCCGACTTCCTGCTGCAGAAGCTGGGCGGCAAGGGCCGGCTGGTAGAGCTGGAGGGCATTCCCGGCTCCTCCGCGGCACGCGAGCGCGGCCAGGGTTTCCACGCGGTGGCGGACGGCAAGGCCGAGGTTAAGGTAGTGGCCAAGCAGCCGGCCGATTTCGACCGCGCCAAGGGCTTGTCGGTGATGGAAAACATTCTGCAGGGCAATAAGGACGTGCAAGGCGTGTTCGCTCATAACGACGAAATGGCGCTGGGCGCTTTGAAAGCAATTCAGGCCGCGGGCCTGAAGAACGTTGTGGTGGTGGGCTTTGACGCCACCGCCGACGCCGTGGCTTCGGTCAAGGCGGGGGGGCTGGCGGCCACTGTGCAGCAACAGCCGGAGTTGATTGGTCAGTACGGCGTGCAGACCGCCAAGAAGCTGATCGATGGTCAGCAGGTGGAGAAATTCATCCCGGTGCCTTTGAACCTGGTCAAGCAGTAAGCCGGGGAGGCCGCTATCGCTCTGGCGACGGCGGCCCGCTTGAGGTAAGGTTGCCAGCAATCGGCGGCCCCGCCCCGCGCTTGCGCAGGCCGGGGCTGTTTTGCAATTGAGTTTCGGGCGGCGGGCATGGCGCCGCCGCATGAGGAATAGGCTGTCGATGAGCGGCTACAAGCGTTTGACCATAGACGATATCGCCGAACTGGCCGGCGTGTCGCGCACTACCGCCAGCATGGTGCTCAACGGCCATGCCGAGCGTTATCGTATTTCCCGGGCGACGGTGGAGCGCGTGGAGAAGGTGGCGCGCGAGCAGCATTTCAACCCTTCGCAGTCGGCGCGCTCCTTGCGTTCGCGGCGCAGCAATTCGGTGGGGCTGGTGATTCCGGATCTGACCAACTCCGCTCACGCGGCGCTGGCCCAGGCGATGGAAGAGCTGTGCCGCCAGCGCGACTATCAGATGCTGCTGGTGACCAGTGACGAAGACCCACGGCGCGAGGCCGAGGTCATGGCCCATCTGGCGGCGCGGCAGGTGGACGCGATGATCGTGGTGCCGTGCACGCACGAGGCCAAGTCCTACCAGAAATGGGTGCGGCGGTTGCCGCTGGTGTTTGTCGACCGCAGGGTGGACGGCAGCGGCATTCCGTCGGTAGTGACCGATGGTTGCGCCAGCGTGGAGCGGCTGGTGGGCGACGCGTTGGAGCAGGGCGTGTCTGAAGTGGTGTTCTTCGGCGGCCAGGCAGAGTTGTCGCCCAGCCGCGATCGCTTGCAAGGCTACCGCCAGGCCTTGACGCTGCATGGCGTGGAGGAAAAGCCGGGCTGGGTGTGCCATCGAGACTACCTGCGCCGCTCCGGTTTCGAACTGATGCAGCAATGGCGGCAACAGCATCACCGCTTGCCGCAGGCGCTGTTCACCGCCTCGGTCTCTTTGCTGGAGGGCGCGCTGGCCTTCCTCAATCAGCACTGCGGCCTGGCCAACGCGCCGCTGCGCCTGCTGACCTTCGACGATCACTCCTTGCTAGACTGCTTGCCGTTGCGCGTCGACGCCATCGTGCAGGACAGCCGCGAGATGGCGGCGCGCAGCCTGGAATTGGCTTTGGCCTTGCTGGAAGGTCAGGCCCTGGCCGAGCCGGAGTCCTTGGTGCCGGCCAGTCTGCACCGGCGTTGGCCGGCTTAGAACCTGTTTGCGATCTACTTTTAGCCCGAGAGAGCGTAAATACGTTCTTAAGGGGCTTGCGCTGGCAGGGAGGGCGTTTCCCACAAACCCTGGGGTTTGCTGCCGCTTCGTCAGCCGGCGTACAATAGCCGTTTTACGTTTTCGAGCCTGAGTCACCATGATCCGTACCCGTTTCGCTCCCAGCCCCACCGGTTATCTGCACATCGGCGGCGTGCGCACCGCGCTGTTTTCCTGGGCCTACGCCCGCAAGAACAAGGGCGTGTTCGTGCTGCGCATCGAAGACACTGATCTGGAGCGTTCGACGCCGGAATCGGTGAAGGCGATTCTGGACGGCATGCACTGGGTGGGCCTGGACTACGACGAAGGCCCGTTCTACCAGACCCATCGTTTCGACCGTTACAAGGATGTGATCCAGCAGCTGCTGGCCTCTGGCCACGCTTACCTGTGTTATTGCAGCAAGGACGAGCTGGAAGCGATGCGGGCAGAGCAGGAAGCGCGCGGGGAGAAGCCGCGCTACGATCGTCGCTGGCGTCCGGAAGCCGGCAAGACCTTGCCGGCGATCCCCGCGGACGTGGCTCCCGTGGTGCGTTTCAAGACCCCGCTGGACGGCGTGGTGGCCTGGGACGACGCGGTCAAGGGCCGCATCGAGATCGCCAATCAGGAACTGGACGATCTGATTATCGCCCGCCCGGACGGCAGTCCGACCTATAACTTCTGCGTGGTGGTGGACGACTGGGATATGCAGATCACCCACGTGATACGCGGCGATGATCACGTTAACAACACCCCACGCCAGATCAATATCCTGAAGGCTTTGAACGCGCCGCTGCCGGTGTACGGCCATCTGCCCATGATCCTCAACGAGGACGGCCAGAAGATGTCCAAGCGCCGCGACGCGGTCAGCGTGGTGGACTACGCCGACAAGGGCATCTTGCCGGAAGCGCTGCTGAACTACCTGGCGCGCCTGGGCTGGGGCCACGGCGACGACGAGTTCTTCAGCATGGAGCAGTTCGTCGAGTGGTTCAGCCTGGAGGCGGTGAGCGCGTCCGCCAGCCGCTTCAATCATGAAAAATTCATGTGGCTGAACGCCCAGCACATCAAAACCGCCGACAACGGCCGCCTGGCCGAGCTGATCGCGCCGCGTTTGGCCGCCGCCGGCGTCGAGCTGTCCGGCGGGCCTGCCATCGAGGACGTGATCGCTCTGGTCAAGGAGCGGGTGCAGGATTTGAACGCGCTGGCGCTGGAAGTGGACTACTTCTATCGCAAGCGGGAAGCCGCGGCGGCCGACGTGGACAAGCATTTGTCCGGCGACAGCGTGGCGCGCATGGGGCGTTTCGCCGACAAGCTGGCGGGTTTGGACACCTGGTCCGCGGAAGCCATCCACGAACTGTTCAAGCCGTTCTGCGCGGAAGAGGGCATCAAGATGGGCCAGCTGGGCATGCCGCTGCGCGTGCTGGTATGCGGCACCACGCAGACCCCTTCGGTGGACGCGGTGCTGGCCTTGATCGGCAAGGATGAGGTGTTGCGTCGCCTGCGCGGCTAAACCGGTCCATAGAGGCAAAGTAAACCGCCCTGCAAGTTTTGACTTGCGGGGCGGTTTGTTTTACGGCTGGCTCTGTTTCCGGTCATTGCCCGCTGCGCGGGGGCGGCTGTGCTTGGCGAGTACGGTTGCGGGATGTTTGCGCCGGTCTTGCGCGTTCCGCCTTTGCTGCCTAAAAGCCTTCCCCTCCTTTGCTCGCGACGCTTTGAACAGGCTGTCAGGCCAGCGCCGGCTCAGCGCAGGCGCGCGGGCAAGTTTCCTGCGCGGGCTGGCTCATGTAATGATCCAGCAGCAGGCGCATGTAGCGGTGGCTCTGACAGATCGCGTGGCGCAGTTCCGCCACTTGCCGCGAGCTTGGGTCTTCGCCCACCAGCGTGACGATGATTTCCAGCGCCTCCCACGGGTGCTCGTCGTCGTAATGCGCGTGAAGCGCCAGCCACTTCATCGCTTTGGCGCGTTTTTCCTTGGGAAACTGCCGGGCGTAATCCTCTTTGGAGCAAACGGCGGCGCACCATTCACCGGTAGCGCCTTCGATAGCGTAATTGGTGGCGGCCATCGCCACCTCCAGCGATTCACGCTCGCAGACCTGATTGCACCAGTGGCTGAGACTCAGCGTTTCCAGCGCCTGGGGGTTATGCAGCAGGCTGTCGGCGTCCACGCCGGACGCGGCGGCCCATTGTACCCAGTGGTCTGCGTGGTTTTGCTCCACGCGGATATTGCGGATCAGGTAGCGGCGCGCCATATCGTGGCCGCGATGTTGGCCGTAGCGCACTTTCAGCAGGTTTTTGGCCATGTATTGCGGAAACTGTTCGATTACCGGCCAGCCGCCGCGCAGAAAGGCCTGGTGGACGGCGACGGGCAGCACGCCGTCGCGCATCTGCCGGAACAGCTCGTGCTCCACCACCTGGCGCTTGAAGGCGTCGCAGTGACGAACCATCTCCCGTGTCCATTCCGGATAGCTGTGGAGGTCCATCAGCGGGCCGCTCCTGACAAAACCGATCTCTTTACTCATCGTGTCCCCTTTCCTTAGAAGCAAGGCCGGGCCAAGCCGGCCAGACGCGGCGGCCTGTCGGCCGCCCTGATCCGGCCTGACGATCAGGCCGGTAGCCTATTGCTGTCGCATTCGGTGATCGCCGCGCGCATGACGAAAGCCGAAGGGCTCCGGCCGGCTCAGGTGGAAGCCCTGGGCGTAGTCCACGCCCAGTTTGCGCAACTCGGCCACGATCTCGGGCGTATCCACGAATTCGGCGATGGTGCGCTTGCCGGTGACGTGGCCGATGTGATTGATCATCTCCACCATGGCATGGTCTATCGGGTCCGTCGCCATCTCCCGGACGAAGCTGCCGTCGACTTTCAGGAAGTCCACCGGCAAGTGCTTCAGGTAAGCGAAGGAAGACATGCCGGTGCCAAAATCGTCCAGCGAGAACAGGCAGCCGATTCGGCGCAGTTCGTGGATTAGCCGCTGTGCGGCTTCCAGGTTGGCGATGGCGTTGGTCTCTGTGATTTCGAAGCAGATCAGTTCCGGTGGGACGCCGCTGCGTTGGAACTGCTGCTGCACGAAGGCGAGGAAGCCGTCGTCGCACAGGGTGGAGCCGGATAGATTGATCGCGCAGTGTCTAATGTCCTGATTGCCGGCGCGGTGCAGGAGCGCCAGCTCCTGAAACACTTTTTCCACCACGATGCGATCGATTTCGGTCATCAGGCCATAGCGCTCGGCGATTGGCACGAACAAGCCCGGGGGCACCTGGCTGCCGTCGTCGGCGTTGAGGCGCAGCAGCACCTCGACATAGCGTCCGCGCTCCGGATGGGCGGCCAGCGGGACGATGTCCTGAGCGTACAGGGTGAAGCTGTCGTCGCGCAGGGCCTGGCGCAGCCGCTGCACCCAGTCCATCTCGTGAAAGCGCGCCGACACTTCGGAATTGTGAGGAATGTGCAGTTGGATGCGATTGCGGCCTTTTTCCTTGGCCATGTAGCAGGCGATGTCGGCCGAACGCATCACCTCGGCCAGCGAGGTGTCGGCGTCGGACACGCAGACCAGGCCGATGCTGGCGCTGATGGAAAATTGGTTGCCTTCCCACTGGAAGCTGCATTCCATGATGGCCTGGCGCAGATTATTGGCCTTGGCGATGGCGGATTCCACCGAGCTGTTGCCGAGCAAGACGCCGAACTCGTCGCCGCCCAGCCGCGCCAGCGTGTCCGAGGCGCGCAGTCGCCGCGCCACCGAGCGGCTGATCTGACACAGGAGTTCGTCGCCGGCGGCGTGGCCGTAGGTGTCGTTGATCAGTTTGAATTGGTCCAGGTCAATGAACATCAGCGCCAGCGACGCCTCGGCTTGGTCCAGTTGTTTGATCGCCTTGATGGCGCGGGTTTCGAACTCCCTGCGGTTGACCAGGCCGGTCAGGGCGTCGTGGCTGGCCTGCCAGGACAATTCGTTGATGTATTGCTGCTCCGCGGTATTGTCATGCAGCACCAGCACGATGCCGTATTGCTCGCCGTGGCGGTCGCGAATCGGCGCGGCCACCAGGCTGACCTGCAGCGGAATCGCGTTGTGGCGCAGCATGTTCAGCTTGGGATAGGTGCGGCTGGTTTCGTCCTGGCGGCAAAGCTCGGCAAAGCGCAGCGTGCTGTCGGTTTCTTGCCCTTGTTTGATCAGGCTGAGCAGTTGATCGAAGTGCAGGCCCAGGCTTTCCGTCTCTACGTGGCTCAGCATGTGCTTGGCGCTGTTGTTCAGATAGATCACCTCGCCCTGCATGTTCAGCGTGATCACCGCGTCGCCTATCGATTGCAGCGTGATCTCGGCGCGTTGCTGCTCCGCTTGCAAGGCGGCTTTGTAATTGTCCGAGGCCTGAATCAGCCGGCGGATCTGCAAAATGGTCAGCAGCACCAGCAGCATCCCCGCCATCAGATTGGCGCTCCAGACCGCCTGGCTGACTTCGCGGGAGGCGTTGCCCAGCACGCGGGAAAAGCCCTGGGCCGGCGCTTTCACCGCTTCGTTGATTTCGACGATCTGAGAGGTGAGAGCGGCTTTGTCTGCCTGGCTCAAGGAGCCGTCGGCGTAGCCTTGGCGCAATTGCTCGCCGATGGTCTGAATTTCCTGCAGGTAGTAATCGCCTATTTTCCAATAGCGGATGGCTTCGGCCAGGTAGCTGATGCGGTGAAACCACAGATAGGCGCGGATGATGTTTTCAATGTCGTCTGGATGGTTGCCGCCGTCCAGGAAGCCTTGGCGCGCGGTGTCCAGATCCGGCGGTTTGCGATCCAGCGCCAGCCGGGCCCGGTGGTCGCCCAACTGGATGGAGATCGCCAGCCGGTAGCGTTGGAAATCGTGGTCGGACCCGGTCTGGGCGTAGCGGGTCAAATGGTAGATGGAGTCCTTCTGCGCTTTCGACCATAAGCCTTCCCCCGCCACGTAGGCTCTGGCGGTGGAAACCACATAGAGGCTGAACGCGCTTAGCGCCACCTGCATGACGACGATGAGCAAGAAGGGCAGCACGACAAAGAGCAGCTGTCGGTTGGCGGTATTCGACCTCATGGCGGTTCCGGCTGATGAATATGGTAACTATGCGGCTAAATGGTCCCCATCAAGCGCCGACGCCGACGTCTCTGGCCCGAGCGGCGAGCCGACGCCGCAGTTGAATTCGGAGTCTGCCTGTCGCGGCGCACCCGCCAACGGGCGGTATTTCACCGGTCTAAGTGCTGGTGTATGGCGTTTTTATCATCCCATTCGAAATTATTCAATATTTTTTACAACTATATCGAATGTTTATTTTAGATGAGAAGGTTTGATAATAAATGAATAGCCTAATTTCTCTGGGCTTGCCGTTGGCTTGATTGGATTGGTATCTGGGAACGGGAAGAGTCTGCGCCGGCGCGACCGGCGGCAAGAGCGGCGTTCGCCCAAAATGGCGGGGCAAGCATGTGCCGCGCTTGCCGCGCGAGTTTTTCTCCAGGCGCGGCGGTTCGCAGATCAACCAGCGCTTACATAGAGGCCGCGTCGCGCGAGGCCTGGTCGTACAAGCTGGCCAGCATGCGCAGCAATTGCGCGTTGTCGCCGATATCCGCCTGTTGGCCGCCGTTGTCGATCAGCGCGTTGATCAGGCATTGCTCGCGCACGTCGCGGTAGCGCTGGCACAGTTCAATGCCGGCCTGGGTCGTGGCGAACAAGGCTTCCTTCCCCACTTTTTCGCTGCCGACATAGCCCATTTTCACCAGCTTCTTCAGCGCGTAGGACACCACATGAGTGTCCTCGATGTTCAGCACGAAGCAAATGTCCGCCAATTTCTTGCTGCGGCCGCGGTGGTTGACGTGATGCAGCAGGGACACTTCCATCGCGGTCATATCGCTCTCTCCAGCGGCCGCCATGCAGCGGGTCATCCAGCGATTGAAAGCGTTGTTGGCCACGATCAAGCCGAATTCGAACTCGGATAGCTCGGCGCAACGCTCGGAGACCAGATGCGATGAGGAGACGATGTTGCGTTGAGCGTTCATGGACGGGTCCGGAGACGAAGTGGCTTGGCCGGCCAGTATAACAAAACGTCATTTGCGCTGGACATAGCCAATAAATACAAATAATTTATAGATGTTTTATCCGCAAAATAACAAATACACGCACCGCGAGGCGGGCGGCTGCAAATGGAGAATGGTTTGGCATCGAACTCAATGCGCTATTACCTGCTGGGCGAGCGGGCCGCTGTATTGGAAAGCGTTAAGCCGGCCGATCTGGCGTGTCAGCGACGCATTTGGTGGCTGGCGCAAACCTTGACGGGTGCGTCTGGGCTGATCGACGTGGTGCCCGGCATGAACAATCTCACCCTGATCTTCGACCCGGACGCCGGCGACGGCGAGGCTTGGCTGGGGCGCTTGCGCCGCGGCTGGGCGGAAGCGCAAGAGGCCGCGCCGCGTGTGCGGCGGGTGGATGTGCCGGTGTGCTACGGCGGTCGCCACGGTCCGGATCTGGCGATGGTGGCGGCGCATGCCGGCTTGAGCGAGGCGGAAGCGGTGGCCGCTCATGCTTCGGCGGACTACGTGGTGTACTTCCTCGGTTTTCAGCCCGGCTTCGCCTATATGGGGGGACTGCCCGAGCGGTTGGCCACGCCGCGGCGCGCTGAGCCCAGGCTGGCGGTGCAGGCCGGCTCGGTGGGCATTGGCGGCGGGCAGACCGGCATCTATCCGGCGACCAGTCCCGGCGGCTGGCAGATCATAGGCCGGACTCACCTGACATTATTCGATTCGCGACGCGCGGAGCCGTCTCTGTTGCTGCCAGGCGACTGCGTGCGTTTTGTGCCGCGGGAGGACGGAGATGATTGAAGTTACGCAGGCCGGCATTCAAAGCACGGTGCAGGACCTGGGCCGGCGTGGCTTGCGTCACCTCGGCGTCGCGCAAAGCGGAGCGCTGGACGCGCCGGCGCTGATCATGGCCAACCGTCTGTTGGGCAACGCCGCGGACGCGGCTGGCATCGAGGTGGCTTTAGGGCCGTTTGGCGTCCGCTTTCTGCGCGATGGCTGGTTCGCGTTGATGGGGGCGGACTTCGGCGCGGATCTGGACGGCGAGCCGGTGTGGAGCGGCTGGCGCTATCCGGCCCGCGCGGGGCAGCATTTGCTCTTGCGCGGCTGCCGTCACGGCATGCGCGCTTATCTCGCCTTGGCCGGAGGCATCGACGCGCCTCTGGCTCTGGGCGCGCGCGCCACCGATCTGCAAGCGGGTTTTGGCGGCTGGATGGGGCGGGCGCTGGAGGTCGGGGACCAATTGCCCTTGGGGCCGGCGCTTGCGCTGTCTGGCCGGCTGGGCCGGCGCAATCTTGGCTGGACGCCGTTGTTGCGCGCCTTGCCGGGCCCGGAATGGCAGCAGTTCTCCCGCGCGGCGCGGCAGGCGTTCAGCGAAGGCGAGTGGACGGTGTCCGCGCAGAGCAATCGCATGGGCTATCGCTTACAGGGCGAGGCCTTGGCGCGGGAGGCCGCCGGAGATTTGCCGTCCCACGGGGTTCTTCCCGGCGTAGTGCAGGCGCCGCCGGGCGGTCAGCCCATTGTTTTGCTGGCGGACGCGCAGGCGACGGGAGGCTATCCGCGCATCGCCTGCGTGATTGAAGCGGATTTGTGGAAGCTGGCGCAAGCGCGGCCGGGGGCCAAGCTGCGTTTCGAGATGGTGGACGCGCAACAGGCGGCGGCGGCGCGCTTACGTCTGCGGCAGTGGTTGCAGGGACAGGATTGGAGTCAGGCATGCAGATCGATTTGAACGCCGACATCGGCGAGGGTTGCGGCGACGACGCGGCGATCATGGACCAGGTCAGCTCGGTGAACATCGCCTGCGGCTGGCATGCGGGCGACGCCGAAACCATGTGGCGGGCGGTGCGGGACGCGACGCGACGCGGGGTGGCGCTGGGTGCTCACCCAGGCTTTCCCGACCGCGAGCATTTTGGCCGCAAGACGATGCAGCGCGCGCCGGAACGGGTATATCAGGACGTGCTGTACCAAGTGGGCGCGTTGGAGGCGATGGCCCGGGCAGCCGGAACGCGGCTGCGCCACGTCAAGCCGCACGGCGCGCTGTACAACCAGGCGGCGCGGGATCCGGCGCTGGCCGACGCCATCGCCCGCGCGGTGAGGGATTTCGATCCCGAACTGCGGCTGGTGGGTTTGGCCGGCGGAGAGTCCGGCCGCGCCGCGAGGCGTCACGGCTTGCAAGCGATAGAAGAAGTGTTCGCCGACCGCGCTTATCTGGCCGACGGCAGTCTGGCGCCGCGCGGAATGCCGGGCGCGGTGATCGAGGATGCGGAGCAGGCTTTGCGCCAGACCCTGGAGCTGGTGTTGCGAGGACGAGTAGCCACGCTGGACGGCGGGGAGTTGGAGATTCGCGCCGACAGCGTTTGCCTGCACGGAGACGGCGCGCACGCGCTGGAGTTCGCAAGGTTGTTGCGTCGGCGCTTGGAACAGGAGGGCGTGGGCATCATGGCTTTGTGAGCCTTATCCGGAAACTAGAGCCGTCCGCAGGCGGCCATTTCCATCATACAAAGGAGAAACTGCATGGATCTTGCATCCTACCTGCCCCTGGTGGGCATTCCCGTGGTTGTGGCGGGCTTCGCGTTGCGCTTCAATCCGCTGCTGGTGGTCACCGCCGCAGGTCTGAGCACCGGCCTGGCGGTCGGCATGGATCTGGGCGCGCTGTTGGAAACCTTCGGCGAAAAATTCCTCAATAGCCGTCAATTGGCCACCTTTATTCTGATCCTGCCGGTGATCGGCCTGTTGGAGCGCTATGGCCTGAAAGAACGCGCACAGCAATGGATAGCCGGCATTCGCAGCGCCACCACCGCGCGCATCCTGATGCTGTACTTCGTGGTGCGCGAGCTGACCGCCGCGCTGGGCCTGATCAATCTGGGTGGCCACGCCCAAACTGTGCGCCCTTTGCTGGCGCCGATGGCCGAGGGCGCCGCGGCCAATCAGCTGGGGGAACTGCCGCCGGTCTTGCGCGACCGCATCCGCGCTCATGCCGCCGCCTGCGACAATATCGCGGTGTTTTTCGGCGAGGATATCTTCATCGCCTTTGGCGCGGTGTTGTTGATGGATGCCTTCCTCAAGGAAAACGGCATCGCCAATATCGAACCGCTGCACATCGGCCTGTGGGCGATTCCCACCGCCGTCAGCGCGTTGATCATCCATATGGCGCGCTTGGCGCGGCTTGACGCCAGATTGCAAAGCGATATCGCCGCTTGGCGCGCTCAACAGGAGGCTGCGGCATGAAGGCATGGTTCAGCATCAATGACATTTATTATCTGATCGGCATTGTGGTGATGCTCTTGGTGGGCATGACGCTGCGCGACCGCGGCAATCCCAAGCGCTATACCACCGCCTTGTTCTGGTTCTTGTTCGGCTCCACCTTTTTGTTCGGCGACTTGATAACGGCGGTTCTGGGCAAGGCGATGGCCTATCGCCTGGTGGGCCTCATCGTGATCGCGCTTGCCCTGTTGGCCGGAGCCGGCTGTTTGGCGTCCGGCAGTTATAGCCAAAGCAGCGATCAGCAGCGACAGGAGGCCGCCAGCCGCCTGGGCAACAAGATTTTCCTGCCCGCCTTGTTGATTCCGCTGTTGACTGTGGCTTGCACGGTGTTGCTGAAGGATGTCGGGATTGGCGGCGCGGCCTTGTTGGATCAGAAGCATTTGACCTTGGCCGCCTTGGCGGTGTCCTGCGTCTGCGCGCTGTTGCTGGGATGGAAGCTGACTGGAGGCACCCCGCTGCAGGCGGTGCGCGAATCGCGTCGTCTGGTGGACTCCATTGGTTGGGCCGCCATCCTGCCGCAAATGCTGGCGATGCTGGGAGGGGTGTTCGTCGCCGCCAAGACCGGCCAGGCGGTGCAAGAGGTGGTGGGCCTGTTTGTCGATCCGGACAACCGTTTTCTGCTGGTGGCGATCTACTGTATCGGCATGGCGCTGTTCACCATGATCATGGGCAACGCCTTTGCAGCGTTTCCGGTGATGACAGCCGGCATCGCGCTGCCTTTCCTGATCGTCGGCCAGCATGCCGACGCCGCTCCGTTGGTGGCCATCGGCATGTATTCCGGCTATTGCGGCACGCTGATGACGCCCATGGCCGCCAATTACAATATCGTGCCAGCGGCCTTGCTGGAACTGAAGGACAGATACCTGGTGATCAAGACTCAGATTCCCACCGCGCTGGCCTTGCTGGGCGTGAATATTCTGTTGATGTATTTCATCGTGTTTCGCTAAGAACCTGTTCACGATCTGTTGCGCGGTGGCGATACGGCGTTGAAAACCCCTTCGAAATGCTCATGTGCCATGTGTACATTCCGCTTTCTCAGCTGTTTTCGCCTTGTCTCGCGAGATCGTGAACAGGCCTAAAGGAGGCTGAATGAATCCGCAACAAGCTTCCGCGCTGGCGGCGCTGCCGCTGGCCGGCCTGGTTCGGGAGTATCCGAACTTTCTGAGCCACTTGCTGAACGGGCCGGATGATGCGCGCACGCCGCGCAGCCTGCATCCCGTGTTCTACGGCTGCTACGACTGGCACTCGGCCGTGCATGGCTTCTGGCTTTTGGCGCGCCTGGCGCGTCGTTTTCCACGTTTGCCGGAGCAGGCTGATATCGCCGCTCTATTCGCCAGCCATTTTTCGCCGCAGGCTTTCCAGGCAGAGGCGGACTACTTCGCCGCCCTGGGCCGTACAAGCTATGAGCGGCCTTATGGCTGGGCCTGGTTGCTGGCCTTGGCGCAAGAGCTTGAGGCCTGGGAGGCGCCTCAATCCGGTCAATGGCGCGAGGCGATGCGGCCGCTGTTGACTTTGATCCGTCAGCGCTGGCTTACGTTTCTCCCTTTGCAGGATTATCCGATCCGCAGCGGCGGGCACGCCAACACCGCCTTTGCCTTGTTGCTGAGCCTGGACTATGCACGCGCCGCCGACGATGCCGAGCTGGCGCAGGTGCTGGAGGCGGCAGCCCGGCGTTATTTCCTGTCCGATGTGGATTATCCGGCGCGCTTGGAGCCAAGCGGCGATGATTTCCTATCTCCCTGCTTATGCCAGGCTTTGTTGCTTAGCCGGCTGTTGCCGGCCGAGCCGTTTCGCGATTGGCTGCGCGCTTTCTTGCCCGATTTCCCGCGAAACGCTGTCTTGCTGAGTCCGGTAAAGGTCAGTAACGGCTCGGACCCCAAGATCGGCCATCTCATCGGCTTGAATTTGAGCCGCGCCTGGTGTTTGCGCCAGTTGACGGCGGCGCTGCCGGCGGACGACGCTTGGGGGGCTTTGTTGGGCCAAAGCGCGCGGGCCCATCTGGACGCCGGCCTGCCGCACGTGGTCAGTGGTCATTACACTGGGGAGCATTGGCTGGGGACTTTCGCCTTGCTGGCTTTGGACGAGGGAGAGCTTGAATGAGCAAGATCGTGTTGTTGACGGGTTTCGAACCGTTTGGCGGCGAGAGCGTGAATCCGTCATGGGAGGCTGCGAGCCGGCTGGATGGAGAGTCCTTGATGGGCGCGGTGGTGGCTGCGAGGCGGCTGCCATGCGTGTTCGGCGAGGCCTTGAGCGTTTTGCGCGGAGAAATGGCCGCATTGCGGCCGGCGCTGGTCGTGGCGGTGGGTCAGGCGGGCGGACGCCCCGAGCTATCCTTGGAGCGGGTGGCGATCAATGTGGACGATGCCCGCATCGCGGATAATGCCGGCCATCGGCCGATAGACCGGCCGGTGGTGCCGGGGGGGCCAGCCGCTTATTTTTCCACTTTGCCGATCAAGGCGCAGGCGGCGGCCTTGCGCGCCGCCGGCATTCCAGCGGCCGTGTCGCAAAGCGCGGGGACCTTTGTCTGCAACCATGTGTTCTACGGCCTGATGCACGCCTTGACCGGCGCGCCCGCGCGCGGCGGTTTCATCCACATTCCCTATTTGCCGGAGCAGGCCGCCGCGCATCCGGGCGCGCCCAGCATGAGCCTGGAGATGATAGTCGCCGGTCTGCGGCTGGCCTTGGAAACGGCTTTGACCGCGACGGAGGACATTGTCGAGACGGGCGGGGCGACCCACTAGACGGCATCATCCCTTGAGCGCGCGCAGCCAGTGCCAGCTGGCGATGCCGGTCAGGGTGGCCAGCAGCGAACCGCCGACGTGAACGGCGACGGCGGCCAGCGCCGGCAACAGCCGTTGTTGCTGCAGCAAGGCGATGACTTCGGAGGAGAAGGTGGAGAAGGTGGTCAGGCCGCCGCAAAAGCCGGTGATCACCAGTAGCCGCCATAGCGGCGACACCCCCGGCGCGCTGGCGAAGAAGGCGACGGCTAGTCCGATGATGTAGCCGCCGATCAGATTGGCGGCCAGCGTGCCCGGCGGCAGGCTGGGCCATAGACTGTTCAGCTTGACGCCCAGCGCCCAGCGCAACAAGGCGCCCAACGCTGCGCCGACGGAGATGGCGAGTATGGTTTTCCACATGGAGTCGAGTCTTGCGCGGAAGCAAAACCGTATTGTGCCGGCCATGCGCCGCCAAGCATAGGCCTGCTTGTTAGAACCTGTTCAAAGTCTGTTGCGCTTCGTGGAGCGTTGCACGGTGAGTACAAGCTCAAAATGCGCATGTACCACCCGACCATTCCGCTTTTTCGCTCGTTTTCGCCTTGTCTCGACCCTGCTCGCGAGGTTCTCAGAGAATTTCGGCAATGCTGCGCGCCGCGCGTTTGGCGTCGAGAAAAATCAGACCCAGCTTGGCCTCGCGCCGTGCGATCACGGTCAGCACCGCGTCCGGGCTGGCGTGGCTCATCAGAATGTAGCCGTGCTCTCCCTTGACCATCACTTGTTCCAGCCCGCCACGCGCCAGTTCTCGCGCGGTGCGCTCGCCCAGCGAGAGCATCGCAGCGGCCATCGCGCCGACCCGGTCTTCGTCAACCTCCTGCGGCAGCAGCGCCGCCATGGTTAGGCCGTCGGCGGAAATGATGGCGGATGCTTCTATGTCGGCGGTTGCGCCGTTGAGGTCGCTCAGGATGGATTTGAGCATCTGTTCACGCATGGTGTTCTCCAGGGTTTTGTTCAATGCGCCGGCCGTAGCGCGGCCGGGGTTCAGGCGTAGCGGCGCGCCAGCAACTCCACCAAGCCCACAAAGGCTTCGCTTTGCAGCCGAGGTTCGCCGCCTATGATCAACGCGAAGGCCTGCTGCGCCACGTGCAGGGGGTAAAAAGCCAGTTGGCTGCGGCCGGCCGGGTCCACCGCGGCCCAGGCGGCGCTGCCCAGATTGAGATGGTTCTTGAGCAATAGATGATGCCGGCGGCTCAATGACATCAAATCGCCGGCCAGCGCGGCAATTTCCTCGGCGGTTTCGTGGTGGAAGCCTGCGGTGGCGTAATAGAGGCCGTTATCGTCGGCCAGCAAGGCCTGACCGCTGCCGGACAAAGCCTCCAGAAGCTCCGGCAGCTGGCTTTCCAGGTTGCCGGCGAGGGCAGGCCGCGGTTCCGCGGTGCCGTGCACGAATTCCAATCGTTGCAATCGATAAAGGGTGGCCAGCGCCTGTTCCAACTCGTCGTCGCACCATTCGCTGAGCAAGGGTTCGCTCAGCGGCACCGCATGGCCAAGCCGCAGGATGTTGAACAGCAGGCGACGGGTCAGGTCGGCTTCGGCTCCCGCCACGGCGTAAAAGGCGCCGGCCGGCGTGGCCATCGGGTAGAGCGGCCCGCTCAGCCGCAGTTCTTCGTTCATTGCGGTTCTCCCAGGCCAGGGTCTATCGAGTACAGCAGCGCCAGCAGCAGTTGTTTGATGTCTTCGCGGCGGCGGCAGTCCACTTCGAACACTGGCGCGTTCAAGCCGCGCGCGGCGAGGGCTTCGGCGTAGACGTCGGTGGCGGACAGCGGCGCGAGATCGGTCTTGCTGACGCCCAGCGCCAGCGGCGCGCGGCGCAGCAGCGGTTCGAAGGCGCGCAGGAAGAAGCTGAGATCCTGCAGAGGGTTGGCGCGGCTGTGGTCCAACAGCAGGATCAGACCGATGCTGCCGCGGCTGACGATGTCCCACATGAAGTCGAAGCGTTCCTGGCCGGGGGTGCCGTAGAGGTGGACCTTGGTGTCGGCGTCCAGGCGCAGCATGCCGTAGTCCAGGGCTACCGTGGTGTGGTCCTTGCGATGCAGGGTCATGTCGCTGGCCTTGGCGTCGGTGCGGATCGGGGCGATGTCGCTGATGGCGGCGATGGCGGTGGTCTTGCCTGCGCCCACGGGGCCGGCGAAGAGGATTTTGTTATCGGGGCTGCGCATGATGGAAGGTCGAGAGGCTCACAAGCGGGTCACTTTTTGCAGGAGTCGGGACAGGAAGCCGGCGCCGTCTGGGCGCAGGGGGCCGGTCGGCGTCGAGCCGGGCCGCACCGGCGCGCTGGATATCACTTTCAGAGGCGGCGCATCGCTGCGCCAGTCCAGCAGGCCCAAAGCATGGGCCGCGGCCAGGAAGGTGCAGGCGTGTTCGGGGTCCACGCGAAGCAGCCGGATGATGATGCGCAGCGTGGCCGGCGTTTTGGTCAGCAGCGCGCTTAGGCGCGTCGCATCCGGCAGCGCCTCCAACCGGGTCAGATTGGGCCATTGCCTCAGCCGCAGGGGGGTGTCGGCGCCGATGCCGGCGGGCAGCCGCCCCTGGCTGCTCCAAATCGCCAGTTGCCATAGCAGCGCCGGTAACGGCTGGGTGACGACGCCGGCGCTGGCGCCTGCGGCCTGCGCCTGTAATGCGGGCGCATCCTGCCGACACAGCTCGCGCAATTGCTCCGCGGGCTGCAGGCATTGCGCTTGTGCGCGGTCCGGACGCAGCCATAGCAGCGGCCGGCCCTCCACCAGCAATAGCGCCGGCCGCGGTTGGCGGGCCAGCCGCGTGGTCGCGCCGAGCAGGCCGCGGCGCGGGTCGAAACGGGCGATGGAGATCGGCGGCATGGAAGACGGAGGAGCCGGTGCGGCGGCCGGTTCGGACCGGGGCGCCGTAGCCGGCAGCGGGTCCGTCGCCGGAGCGCGTGTCGGAATAGGTGCGGGCCTCAGCGCCGCTTGCAGTTGGGGAAACAGGGATTCCACCCGCAGCGGTTTGGTCAGCGTCGGAGCCGGGGCGTGTTCCGGCGGCGTAGAGGCGACGATCAAGGCGGGCAGCTCTGGGTGGCGGAGGCGGAATTCTTCCCAGGCTTGCCAGCCGATTGGACTGTCGATATCGACGATGGCCAGGTCCGGCAGGTGTTCGCCGGACGAGGACTCCAGCAAGCGGTAGCGTATGCTGTGGTGCAAACGAAAAGCCATGCGAAGCAGGGCCAGCTTGCGGTCGTCCATGCCGACGGCGAGCACGGCGATATCGGAGGCGGGCGGGGTGGGGCGCGGCATGGGCGTTTTGCTCAGGCGGCCAGCATGCGCCGATGGGCGGCGTCGGCGTCGGCATCGAAACCGGCCAGTTGCGCGCTGACCTCCAGCGGCAGCCGCGTCACATGCGAGCGCAGCTGCTGTAAAAGCCAATGGAAGCGAGCACGGTCGTCTTGTCGACGGTAAAGCTGTAGCAAAGGCGGATAGTTGGCGGCGTCCTCCGGCTGGCTTAGCACAGCCTGCTCCAAGGTTTGGATAGCCATATCGACCTGACCTTCGCTGAGGTAGGCGTCCGCCTCGCTGCGCGCGTCGACGCTCTCAGCCGGCATCTTGACGGTTTGGCGCGTGACCAGCGGCCGGCGCAGAGGCGCGGAGGCGGGCGGCGCGCCGCTGAAGCCGAAACTGCGGCCGATGCGTTCCAGCTCCGGCCGTGCGGGGCGTTGCGCCAGCAGATCCAGCACCGGGTGGGCGCCGAGCAGCCAACCCGCGTGGATCAATTGTTCTTTGAGGCTTACGCCATGCTCGCCCAGCGCCAAGTGGAAGCGCCAGAGCGTCCGCGCGTAGCGCGGTAATTGGCGCTGTCGGTAATGCACATACAGCAGGTCCAGTAGATGCGTCAGCGAGTGAGGCCGCAAGGCCAGCGTCTGCTCTAACGCCGTGGTTGCGGCAGCGTATTCTTGCCAGCGCAGCCAGACCTTGGCCCGGCGTTCGGCCGGCAAGAGCGCGGCGATGACGTCTTTCTCTCTTTCGTTCAGCGGGAACAGCGGGGCGCAGCCATGCAGCAAGGCTTGGGGCCGTTTGGCATCGATGGATGGCGACGGCGACGGGCGGGAGGGGGGGATGGCCGCCGTTGTCTCCTCCGTGGCTTCTTCCGACAGGTCCGGCGCGTCGTCGCCCAGACGCAGGCCGATCTCCTCCGGCCCCCAGCCCAGTCGCTGCTCCGCCAATACTCGCAGGGACAGGTGGTTGCGCTCGACGCGAAGCCCGGCCTCCACCGCCTGCTCCAGGGCTTCCCGTCCTATCAGCGCCAGATCGTGCTGGCGTTCCAGCATCAAGGCGTAGTCGTCCAGCGCCCCGGTTTGCAAGTATAGGCCGGCCAGCCTTTGAAGCTGCTTGCCGGAGTGCGGCGCCAGCCGGTCCACGTAGTGGCGCAAGGCTTGCGCGGCCTGTTCCAGATAGCCGAACTCGATGAAGATGTCGACTTCGGCGAGCGAATCGAGCTCATCCACCTGATAGGGCAGCTCGGCGTCGCCGGTGTCCGCAGGCTCCGGTTCCGCCATCTGTATGTCGGCGTTCCGCGCTTGCGCGGCGCGGTCGCGGCGCGCTTGCCAGCGCAGCGCGGCCAGCAAGCTCAGTAGGCCCATGATCAGCGCCAGGCCGGCGACAAGGTCGAAATTGCTCTGCGGCAGCCAGTCAGTCATGAGAGGGCACCTCGCGAGGCGGCGGCGTGAAATCGGCGGGGCTGATCAGGTCGGTGCCGCACTCCAGGGTTTCGAACCAGTCCAGAAAGCGCTTCACCATGGGCTTGCCCTGAAAGGAAGCGCCGTGTTGCGGCACGATCCACTCAATGTCTAACTGACGGACCATTTCCACCCATAGCCTGCAAGCCTTGTTATTGGACATATAACGCCGATGAAAGGCGAGCATGTGGCTGTCATGCAGATGGGCATCGAAATCGCTGATCGGCAAGCCGGCGGCGTGCCCGTCCATCAGCGAGGCGCCGATATCGCCGGAAAACAGGATTTTGCTGATTGGATCGTAGATCTGAAAAAAACCGACGGTGTGTAAGTAATGGGCCGGGACGATTTGCAGTTCCGCGCCGCCCAGCCTCAGCCACATGCCGCGCGGCGGAATCGCCACCAGCCGGCCGGCTGTGGCCCCGCGCATGCAGAAGTGGGGCAAGAAGCGGGTCCATTCTTCGGCGATGATCACCTGAGCGTCGGTGATGAGCAGCCAGCCGCCCACCGAGGCGATGATGTCCGGGTCCTGATGAGAGGCGAATATGTAGCGAGTGTGCGAGGGCAGGAAGTAGTCGGCCAGTTCCGCGATCAGGTGCTTGTAAGTGAGGTTGCCGCCCGGATCTAGCAAAATGCCCTCGCCTTGGTCGATGATGGCGAACTGGTTGGATTGTATGCCTTCGCCTTGCACCAGTTCGGTGAAGGCGACGCATTTGTGATTGCCGTCGTCGTAAAGCACCAATGCCATAAGTCGCCTCATCAAGCCGGCTGCGCAATGGAGGCGCCGCCGCCAGGTTATGCCGTAAGAATGTGAAGATTTTATGCAAGCGGTATGGTTGGGGTGTTGACTTGGGTCAAGACTGCCCAGAGCGAATGTTTGCCCGGGGCGATGACAATACCGCGATAAAGATGTATAGTTTTTACATCTTTAAAGGAGGCCGGGGATCAACCGGCATTTTTTACCTGCTTTAAAATGTATGTAAAAAACATCTTTAGGAGTCTTCCATGCTGAATCCCGAAATCCGCGCCCTTGTCAAAGCCACTGTTCCGGCGTTGCAGCAACACGGCCTGGCTTTGACCAGCCATTTCTATCGCCGCATGTTCACTTACAATCCGGAGTTGAAAAACATCTTCAATCAAGGGCATCAGCATTCCGGTCAACAGCAGCAGGCGCTGGCGATGGCGGTATTGGCCTACGCCCAGCACATCGACGACCCATCGCCGTTGGCGCCTGTGCTGACCCGAGTGGCGCACAAACATGTCAGCCTGGGCATTCGGGCCGAGCACTACCCCATCGTCGGCAAGCATTTGCTGGCCTCCATCCAGGAGGTGCTGGGCGAGGCGGCAACGCCTGAGTTGATAGACGCCTGGGCCGCCGCTTACGGCCAACTGGCGGATATCTTGATCGCCGAGGAGCGCGAGCTGTATCTTGCCGCCGCCAACAACGAGGGCGGCTGGGCCGGCTGGCGGCCGTTCCGCATTGCGCGCAAGGTGGACGAGAGCGAGGAAATCACATCCTTCTATCTGGTGCCGGCCGACGGCGGCGCGGTGCCGGGTTTCCGTCCCGGTCAGTATGTTTCGGTCAAGTGCTTTGTTGCGGAATGGGGGCTGGCTCAGCCGCGCCAGTACAGCCTGTCTGACGCGCCCAATCGCGAACATCTGCGGATTTCGGTCAAACGAGAAGCGGGCGGTGACGGCAAGCCAGCGGGCCGAGTGTCCAATCTGTTGCATGCGGAAAAGCGGGAGGGCGACATTCTGGAACTGAGCGCGCCGCAGGGCGATTTTTTCCTGCATGAAGAGCGTAGCGGTCCGGTGGTGCTGATCAGCGCGGGCGTCGGCCAGACGCCGATGTTGTCCATGCTGTGGCACCTGCTGAAAACCGGCAGCCGCCGGGAAATCCGCTACTTGCACGCGGCTCGCCACGGCGGCGTGCATGCGATGCGCAACGGTTTGCGGCAGATGCAGGAACGCCACGCGCAGCTGCGCGCCCATGTTTGCTATGAAGCGCCGCGCGCGGAGGACAAACTGGGCCGGGACTATCAGCAACAAGGCCGTCTACAGCTGAACCAACTGCGTGAAATGACGCTGTTGCCGGATGCTGACTACTATCTGTGCGGCCCGGTGGGCTTCATGCTGGCGCAGCGCTCCAGCTTGTTGGACCTGGGCGTGGCGGTGGAGCGGATTCATTTCGAAGTGTTCGGCTCCAACGCCGTCGGCGCTTAAGCCATTGAGCCGGCGGCGCTTGCCGCCGGGCTCCGCTTCAGAACCTGTTCAATGTCTGCTGCGCGTCGACGATACGACGTTTAAAACAGTTTCAGAATGCTCGTGTACCATGTGTACACTTCGCGTCTTCAGTCATTTTTGCCTTGTCTCGTGCTTGATCGCTAGGCTTGGAACAGGTTTTAAGACCATGCAATTGACCCGTTTTACCGACCTCGGCCTCCGCGTGCTGATGTATCTGACCTGGCAGGAAGAGGGGCAGTTGGCCACCATTCCGGAAATCGCCGCCCGTTTCGAGGTGTCGCGCAACCACTTGGTCAAAGTTGTCCATTTCATGGCGCAGCAGGGCTGGCTGCAGACCTGCCGCGGCAAGGGCGGCGGCCTGGCGCTGGCGCGCGCGCCGGAGCAGTACCGGGTGGGCGAGGTGGTGCGCGAGCTGGAAGGGCTGTCGCAGTTGATAGACTGTGCGGATCCGCCGTGCGCGCTTCGGCAAGGCTGTAGACTCAAGGGCGCGCTGGACGAAGCCTTGGCGGCGTTTTTCCGGACGCTGGACCAGTATACGCTGCGCGATATGATGGCCGCGCCTACCGGCGAGGCCATCGTCCGGCTGCACCGGCAGCCCTTGCGTCCCGGTTAATGACGTTGTTGTTTTTGTTGAAATTTATATGGATTATCATTTGTAATATTTTTTGGATCTTATTGTCGTGAACACGGCGGGTACTTACACTGCCCGCCATGCGTTATCCCATCCTCCTCCCCGTTATTTTGTTGCTGGCCGCTTGCGATGCGGCCGAATTTTCCAAAATCAGTCAATCAGCGGAAGTCAAAATCCTGGCCAAGGCCGGAGCGGCCGTGGTGCGCCAGCTGGAACAGGTGACGCGGCCAGCCGCCGACACGGGCGCGCCGGGCCGGGTACAGGCCGCGCAGTTGGTGAGCGGCGTCAAGCAAGTAGGACACCGCGATTTTTCCAACGCCAAGAAAGTATTGCCGCGGGTGTTTGCCGGCATGGAGCAGGATTTCTATTGCGGCTGCGACTACCGCGGCAAGGCGGTGGATTGGGCCTCCTGCGGCTATGTGCCGCGAAAATCGGAAACCCGCGCCAGCCGCATCGAGTGGGAGCACGTGGTGCCGGCCTGGAATCTGGGCCATCAGCGTCAATGCTGGCAGCAAGGCGGCCGCAAGAACTGCGCGGCCAGCGATCCGGTCTTCCGCATGGCGGAAGGCGATTTGAACAATCTGGTGCCGGCGGTGGGCGAGGTCAACGGCGATCGAGCCAACTTCGCCTACGGCGCGTGGAGTCGCAAGCCGACGACGATGTACGGTCAATGCCAATCGGTAACGGATTTCGGCAACAAACGCTTCCAGCCGCGTGAAGAAGTGCGCGGCGTGGCGGCGCGCATCACGCTTTACATGCATGCGCGCTATCAGCTACGCATGAGCCGGCAGGACCAGCAACTCATGTGCGCCTGGGCGCGCCAGTACCCGGTGAACGCCTGGGAGCGACGTCGCGACGCGCGCATCGTCCAATTGCAGGGCGAGGGCAATTTCCTGGTGGCGGAGCCGCAGCGCTTGGCAGAGCTGTGCGGAGCTTGAGCGCCGCGGCCGGGCGGCGTTATTTGACCGCGCCGTCCATGCCGCGCATGAAATAGCGCTGACAAAATAGAAATACCAGCAATACCGGCGCGATGGTCAGCGCCGCGCCGGCGGCCACCATCCGCGTGGAGGTGGCGAAAGCGCCTTTCAAGTACTGCACGCCCACGGACAGCGGGTAGAGGTCAGGGTTCTTCAGCACCACGCTGGGCCAGACATAGCTGTTCCAGGACCATACCAGGGTGAAGATGGCCAAGGTGGCCAGATAGGGCCGGCTCAGCGGCAGGCATATGCGCCAGAACAGTTGCCAGTCGCCGGCGCCGTCCATGCGCGCGGCGGCAATGATTTCTTCGGGAATTTCCTCGAAGGCGTGCTTCATCAGGAAAATCCCGAAAGCCCCGGCCAATGTTGGAAGCGCTACTCCGACGCGGCTGTCGTCCAGCCCCAGCCAGGACAGGGTCATGTAATTGCTGAGCACATTGGTTTCGCTGGGCAGCAGCAAGGTGGCGATGATGGCGTAAAACACCCATTGCCGGCCGCGAAAGCGCAGCTGCGCCAGTGCGAAGCCCGCGCAGCTTGAAACCAGCAGCGTGCCGGCAGTGGAGAGGCCGGAGATCAAAGCGGAGTTCCATAAAAACCGTCCCATCGGGGTCTGATCCCAGACTTCGCGAAAGTGGGTCAGCGACAGGGGTTCCGGCCAGCGCGGCGGGAAGTCGAACACCTGTTCGCCGTTGCCCAAAGCGATCATCAGCGTCCACCCAAACGGATAACAGGCGGCGCAGGCCAGCGCTAGCAGCAACAGGTAGTCCGGCAAGCGCCGGAGAGCGCGCGCGGGGGCTTGCCGGGCGGGGCGGGCGAGTAGGCTTGAGGCTGCGGTCATGGCGAGTGTCCTGAAAGCTAGCGGTGGGCGGGGCGCAGCAGGCGGAAGTTGAGGCCGGCCAGCAATAAGCACACGCAGGTCAGCAGTAAGCCGGCGGCGGCACCGCGGCCAAAGTCCAACTGATCGAAGCCTTGATGGAACATGTAATACAACACGGTGTAGGTGGAGTTCAGCGGGCCGCCGCGCGTCATCACCAACACTTCTTCGAAGGCTTTCAATGCGTCCAGCGTGGAAATCAGGCTGCAGAACAAGATGGTGGGCCTTAGCATCGGCAGCGTGATGCGCCAGAAACGCTGCCAGGCATTGGCGCCGTCCAGCACGGCCGCTTCCTGCATCTCCGCCGGAATCGCCTGCAGGCCGGCGAGGTAGAGCACCATGTAGTAGCCGATCCCGCGCCAGAAGGTGACGAACATCACCGAGAACAGGGCGATGTCCTCATCGCTGAGAAAGCCGATCTCCTGTTGCGCGGTCAAAAGCCGCAACCAGCGCAGTGCGCTGTTGAGCACGCCGTAATCGGCGTACATCCAGTTCCACATGATGCCGACCACGGCTACGGTGGTGATCACCGGCAGGTAGACGGCGGCGCGGAACAGCTTGATGCCGCGCAAGGGCCGGTTGGCCAGCAGCGCCAGCGCAATGGCAGCCAACTGGATCGCCGGCACCACCAGCAGATAGAGCAGGGAGTTGCGCATCGCGCGCCAGAACACCTCGTCCTGCAGCAGGAATTCGAAGTTTTCCAGGCCCGCCCACTGCGGCGGCGACAGCAGGTCATAGCGGGTAAAGGCCAGGTAAGCTCCGAACAGCAAGGGCCAGAAGGTGAACACCGCCATTAGCGACAGAGCCGGAGCCAGGAACAGCCAAGCGTTGCGGGCGCTGGATTTCATTGTTGCGCGCTTACTTCAACTGCCGGTTCCAGAACACGACCGCCTCGTCCAGCGCCAGCTGGGCGTCCTTGCGGCCGGTGACCGCGGCTTCCACGCTGTCCACCAGTTTTTTCTTCAGGTCCGCCAACCGCGGCACCCCGCTCAGGCTGAAGGTGCGGATGTCCGGCGCAGCCTTGGCGCCCTGGGCGCGGGCGATGTCGACCAGGCTGCCGCCGGCCTGGGTGAAATAAGGATCGCGCAGCGCTGCGCGAGTGGAGGGGAAGGTGGCTCCGGTGACTTTGGAGAACGCCAGCTGCTGAGCGTCGCTGGTGAGGAAGCGAGCGAACTTGATCGCTTCGGCTTGAGTGGACGCAGGCAGCCCTTTGGATACTGCCCAGCCGAACTGGTAGCCGCCCTGTGTCACGCCAGTGGGCCCCAGCGGCGCCGGTTGTACCCGGCTGACCTCGAAGATGGCGCGGGCGTCGGTCTGGGTGCGCCTCACCGCGGTGGGCGCGGTTTCCATCATTGCCAGCCGGCCGCTGTTGTAGAGCTTGACGCTGGCCTGGTAGTTGTCATCGGCGAACAGGTTCTCCTTGGCCAGAGCGCCGGCTTTGTAAGCGTCGGCGTACTGGCGCAGCAAGGCCACATGCGCCGGGCTGTTGAAGACCGCCTTGCCGTTTTGCAGCAGAGGCAAGCCGCGGCCAAGCATGATGCCGTCGATCTGGCCCAACTGGGGCAGCAGGCCGGGCACGCCGGTCTTGACGCGGATGGCTTTGGCGGCGGCCAGTTGCTGCTCCAGGCTGGCCAGCTTGCGCGCCGGATCCAGGCCGGCCTTGCGGAACAGCTCGCCGTTGAGCACCAGCACATTAACGTTGTTGTACCAAGGGTAGGCGTAGAGCTTGCCGCCCACGCTGAGGTCGGCCAGCGCATTGGGCAGATAAGCGACCTTGTCCGCTGTCAGTGCGCTGTCCAGCGGCAAGAGCGCGCCTTTCTGCGCGTATTTATACAAGCGGGGCACGTCGTGGTTAATCAGCGCCGGCGGCCGGCCGGCGGCGATGGCGGCGTTGAGCTTGGTCTCGAAGCCCTCGTTGAACACATCCACCCAGCGCAGTTCGACATTGGGATTTTGCGCCTCGTACTGTTTCTTGGCGGCGGCGAAATAGGCGTCGAATTGCGGCTTGAGCGAGTCAGTCCAGTATTCGACCACGATTTTGTCGGCGCGGGCCGGGCCGGCCAGGGCCAGCAAGCCGGCGAGCAGCAGCGGGGAAAGGCGCATGGGGAGTCCTTTTCGGAGAGAGGGAGATCAGGCGGCCAGCAAGAGCAGCGCGCCTGCGCAGGCGTCGCCCTGCGGCGGGCTGAGCCGGGTGGCGAATTCCGGCGGCAGCCAGTCGCGCAGCGCTTGGCCCAGGCCGCCGCACAGCGCCACCGGCAAGCTTTCATCCGGGTCCAGCGCCTTGGCGATGGACCAGGCGTCGCGGCCAGCCTGACGCAGCAGTTCGGCCGCCAGCGAATCCCGGCGGCCATTGGCCACCACCAGCGGCGCCAGCTGTGCGAAGAGCGTCGGGGTGGCGCGGCCGTTCCAGGCCATCATCGCCTGCCAGTCGCCGCCCACATGCTCCAGCACCGCCCGCGTCAGCGGCGTCGGCTCCAGGCGGCCGTCCAGCGCCATCTGCGCGTACTGGGCGGCGCGCTGGCCCAGCCAAGCGCCGCTGGCCTCGTCGCCGCTGGGGTAGCCCCAGCCGCCGACTTCGCGGTGGCCGCCGTCCGGATACAGCGCTTCGCCTATGCTGCCGGTGCCCAGCGCCACGATCACGCCGGGGCGGCCGCCATGGGCGCCCAGCAAAGTGGTGTAGCCATCGGTGGCCAGGCGCAAGCGGGCGTAGCCGGGATCGGCGGCGCGGAAGGCCTCGGCCCAGCCTGCGTTGTGCACGCCGGACAGACCAAGGCCGATCGCGCATTGCGCCGGCGGGGCCAGCGGCAGGCCGGCCTGCTCGAAGGCGCGAGCGACGACTTCGTTCACGGCGGCCCAGGCTTGCGGCACGCCGCGCGACAAGGCGGAGGGGCCGCCTTCTGCGTGGGCCAGCGGGCGGGCGCGCGCGTCGCTCAAACAGACGCGGGTGCCGCTGCCGCCGCCATCGACGCCCAAGCGATATTCAAAAGCTTCAGTCACGGTGCTGTCCTTGGTCAAATGCGTGCGTTCGGCGCAAATCACTGAAACATCAGGGGTTTGCATTGTCGCGATGCGATGCCATTGGCGTTTTTGGAAATTCAATCATTACAATGGCATTTCGTCAAGTTGATTTATTTAATTGTGTCGACAACACGGCCCGGCAGTCGCCGCCGATGCAACAGGCCTTGCCGGCGCGCTTGTCCGCCCTGTGCCGGGTCGCCATACTGCCTCCATGAAATCCATTCCCGCAGGTCGGGACTCGCGCACGGTGGCGGGGACCAATCTGGAACACGCCCGCGCGCACAACCGCCGCGCGGTGATAGAAACCATACGCCTGAACGGGCAGCTGACCCGCGCCGAGGTGGCTCGGCTGACCGCGTTGACGCCGCAAACGGTGTCCAATATCGCGGCGGAATTGCTGGACGGCGGCATGTTGTTGGCGGGGGAGCCGATGCGCGAAGGAGCGCGCGGCCAGCCGGCGATACCGCTGAGCATCAATCCCGACGGCGCCTACTCGCTGGGCATTCAGTTGGATACCCAGTCGCTGATCGCGGTAGCGGTGGACCTGGCCGGGCAATGCCGCGCGCGGGTGGAGGCGCCGGTGCAGCGGCCGGATCCGCAGCTGGCTCTGCCCTTGATCGAAGAGGTGGTGGGCCGGTTGCGCGCGGACTCCGGAATAGACTGGGGGCGGGTATTGGGCTTGGGACTGGTGATGCCGGGTCCGTTCGGCGTTGAGGGCATGAGTTCGGTGGGCCCTACCACCTTGCCGGGCTGGGAAGAGGTGGATGCGGCGGTGCAATTGGAGCGCAGGCTGGATCTGCCGGTCTTGCTTGAAAAGGACGCTACCGCCGCGGCCATCGGGGAGCGGCTGTACGGCCGCGCCGCCGCGCTGCGCAATTTCGTTTATCTGTTCATCGGCGCCGGGCTGGGCGCGGGCTTGTTTCTGGATGGGAGGCTGTACGCGGGCGTCCGCCACAACGCAGGCGAGATCGGCCACATGATCGTGATGCCGGATGGAAGGCCTTGCGATTGCGGCAACCATGGCTGTCTGGAGCGTTATGTATCGCTGCGCGCATTGTACGAAACCTTGGGGCTGGCCGACGACGCCGAGCTGGCTGCGCTCAGCCTGGAGCGGCCGACGCCGGAGATCTGCTACGGCATGGAACGCTGGCTGGCCACCGCCGCGCCGCCGCTACGCCAGGCGATCAATATCCTGGAGAGCCTGTTGGATATTGAGGCGGTGGTGATAGGCGGTTTCCTGCCGCCAGCCTTGCTAGAGCAACTGGAGCAACGGCTGCATCCGCTGCCGGGGTCTATCCGGCAAAGCTGCGGCCCGCGCGTGCTGCTGGGGAGCGCCGGCCGCGACACGGTGGCGCTGGGCGCGGCGGCGCTGCCCATCTTTGATGAATTCAATCCGCAGTACGAAGTGCTGCTCAAGGTTTGATGCGGCGTCTTTTTATGTCAATGGCTTGACCTGGACGTCTCGGCGCGTAAATATTGCCCGTCATTAAGGCAAAACGATTTACTTATTAGCCGGGAGACGCGCCATGAAGATTCTGCTGAATCATGTTGGTTTTGAACCCCAAGCGCCCAAGCAGGCCTTGTTGCAAGCGCCTGCCGGGGCTGGGCCTGCGACGCTAGCCTTGTTGGATGGGGAGGGACGGATCGCGGCCGACATTCCCTTGAGGCCGCAGGGCATGGCGGAGGGCTGGCCGGAATGGCACTACTGGCTGGCGGATTTCAGCGGCTGGACGCAGCCGGGACGTTACCGGCTGTGGTTACGGGACAGCGCGCCGCCGGTGATCAGTCACGAGTTCGAGGTGGGGCCTGATTGCCTGGGCAGCCAGATGCTGTCCGATCTGTTGCATTATTTTAAGTCGCAGCGTTGCACCGGTCTTTACGACCAGGCGGATCGAACCGCGCCGGAGTGGGGCGGAGAGGCGCGGCGGGATGCGCGCGGCGGTTGGTTCGACGCTTCCGGCGACTGTTCCAAATACCTGTCCCATCTATCCTACGCCAACTTCATGAATCCTCAGCAGACGCCGCTGCTGACCTGGTGCCTGATGGCGGGCCGCGACGCTTTGCCGCCGCAGCCGCGCTGGTTCGACGAGCGCATGGTGGACGAGGCTTTGCACGGAGCGGATTTTCTGTTGCGCATGCAGCACTCGTCCGGCTTTTTCTACATGACCTTGTTCGATGGCTGGAGCAAGGCGCCGGAGCAGCGCGAGCTGTGTGCTTTCACCACTCAGCGCGGTGTCAGATCAGGCGCCTTCCAGGCCGGTTTTCGCCAGGGGGGAGGCCTGGCGATCGCCGCGCTGGCGCGCGCTGCGGAACTGCCGCGCGACGGTGAGTTCGGCCGTGGCGATTATCTGGCCGCGGCGCGGCGCGGCTTCGCCCATCTGCAGCAATACAATGCGCGTTATCTGGACGATGGCTGTGAAAACCTGATCGACGATTACTGCGCGCTGTTGGCCGCCTGCGAACTATACGCGGCTAGCGGCGAGCCGGTGTTCGCCGATGCCGCCGACCGCCGCGCGCGGCGCATGTTGGCGCAGCAGGACGAGGCCGGTCGTTTCTGGATGGACGCGCAGCGGCGGCATAGCTATTTTCACGCGGTCGAAGCCGGCCTGCCTTATCTGGCCTTGCTGCGCTTCGCCGCGGTATTGCCGGCGTCGCCGCTGGCGAGCGATGCGCGACGGGCGGTCCGGCGCGGGATGGAGGCGGAAATGACGCTGACGGCGGCGGCGGGAAACCCTTTCGCTTATCCGCGGCAATGGGTGGCCCGCAACGGCGAGGAGGGCGTGGCGCGCTTTTTCATGCCGCAGCAGAATGGCAGCGGCTACTGGTGGCAGGGGGAAAATGCGCGGCTGGCCTCGCTGGCGGCGGCGGCCTGCGGCCTGGCGCAACAGGAGTCGCCAGAGGAGGGCGAGCCCCTGCGGGCTTATGCCCAGGGAGCGCTGGACTGGATTTTGGGGCGCAATCCCTTCGACGTTTGCATGCTGCAGGGCTGGGGTCGTAATAATCCGCGCTATGAGCCGGGCTATTACAATGCCTGCGGAGGAGTGTGCAATGGGATTACCGCCGCGCCGGGCGCGGATGAAGGTATTGCTTTTCTGAGCCCAAAAGAAACCGATATCGGCCAATCCTGGCGTTGGACGGAACAATGGTTGCCGCATGGCGCCTGGCTGTTTCTGGCCTTGGCTTTGCGCCGGCGGGCGAATGAAGGCTGAAATGTGAAACGCCATCGGCAAGCCGATGGCGTTCTGTTGCGGCGCCCCCGTTGCCGGGGGCGGCCTGCGTTTACTGCTGTTGGGTGCTGCGCGGGCCGCGGTTGCCCTGATAACCGCCTTCGCGGCGCTGGCCTTGGTAGCCGCCTTCGCGACGATTGCCGTAGCCGCCGCGACCGCCGCCGCTGCCCGGACGGCGATCACCGTAGCCGCCTTTGCCGCTGGTGTTGCGGCGCGGGCCTTTCGGCGGGCGACGGGTCGGTTCCATGCCTTCGATCACGCCTTCGGTGATTTGACGCTTCAGGTATTGCTCGATGCGGCGAACCTTGTGGAACTCCTTGGACTCCGCCAGGGTGATGGCGGTGCCGTCGCGGCCGGCGCGACCGGTGCGGCCGATGCGGTGCACGTAGTCTTCAGCTTGTTTCGGCAGGTCGAAGTTCACCACATGGGTGATGGTGGGCACGTCGATGCCGCGGGCGGCCACATCGGTAGCCACCAGGATCTTGATACGGCCGCGACGCAGATCGTTCAGCGTGCGGTTGCGCCAGCTTTGCGGCATGTCGCCGTGCAGGCAGGCGGCGGAATAGCCCTGGTCGGACAACTTGTCGGCCAGTTCTTCGGAGTAGGCTTTGGTGGCGGAGAAAATCACGCACTGGTCGAAGCCGGACTCTTTCAGAATGTGATCCAGCAGACGATGCTTGTGGTTCAGATCGTCGGCGTACAGCAGGTGTTCTTCGATGGTGCCGCCCGAGGTTTCGGTGCGGGCAATTTCGATGCGCTGCGGATCGCGGGTCATCTTTTCAGCCATGCGGCCTACGGTGCCGTCCAGCGTGGCGGAGAACAGCACGGTCTGGCGGGTGTCCGGAGTGGCTTTGACAATGGTCTCGATGTCTTCGATGAAGCCCATGTCCAACATGCGGTCAGCTTCGTCCAGCACCAGCATTTCCAGGCGCGAAAAATCGATGCGGCCGGAGCGCATGTGATCCATCAGACGGCCGGGCGTAGCCACGATCAGGTCGATGGGGCGCGACAGCGCTCGGGTTTGGTAGCCGAAGGATGCGCCGCCTACCAAGCAGGCGGTCTTCATCCAGCGCAGGTCCTTGCCGTATTCCAGCGCGTTCTTTTCCACTTGCTGAGCCAGTTCGCGGGTTGGGCACAATACCAGCACGCGCGGGCCCTGGCCCTTGCCGGTGGAGCGTTCGGACAGCTTGGTCAGCGCCGGCAGCAGGAAGGCTGCGGTCTTGCCGCTACCGGTTTGGGCGGATACCAGCAGGTCGCGGCCAGCGATGGCGGCGGGCACGGCTTGAGCCTGTACTTCGGTAGGGGAAGAATAGCCGGCGGCTTCCAGAGCGCGCAGGATGGTCGGGGCGATGCCCAGATCGGAAAAATGCATGATGTCCTTTCAGGCCGGTTACTGCCGGCGTCACTTAATAGCCAGGTTGGTGGCGGTCGGTTATACGGCGCCTTTAAGCCGTAAATCATCGGCACTAACCTGACAAGCGGCGAACAGCGGTCCAGTCTGATGCGACATTATAAGCGTGGACGAAGCCTGGAAATGGTCAGGGACGATGAAGCAATCTCACTCGGGCTGAGGCGTGGTTTGGAGTGCCCGGTGGAAACACAAGAGGCCGGACTATACGGTAAATCGGACAGCTTTACAACTGTTTTTTAAAAACATGCCGGCTAAGTATTTGATTGTTTGCCGCTTGCCGTGACGGTTTTCCAAAAAAGCTGTCGCCCGCCCGCGATGGCGGGTGAGGATTCGGCTCCGGAAGCGTGGCGTTGGCTTGTGGAGATTTGCGAGGTTCTAACTACACTTCAACGATGACGGGCCATGCGTGACACCTTCGTTGAGGGCTGGCAATGAGTGGAAAGAACAGATTCGCAAGCACGGACCGGACGCATGCTTGGCTGATGTCCAGTTCCTCTGGCGCAGCCTATGCCGTTTGCGTCGGTTTGGCCTTGGCGCTGACGATGGTCTTGGCGCTGGCGTTGACGGCGTGGCGGATGCAGTCGGCGGCCAGGGAGAGGGCCGAGTTGGTTGTCGGGCAGCTGACCTGGCAGTTGTCGCCCGCGTTCGCCGCGCTGACGCGATTGGACGGGCTGCCGCCGCCGGAGCCGGATTGCCGCGCTCAAACCCAGGCTTTGGCTGAATTGGTTCAGCGCACGTCGCTGGCGCGCTTCGCCTTGGCGCGCGGCGCCGGCGGCGCGCAGTGTGCTTCCCGGCGCGGCGTTTCGGAGGGGGCGGCAGGGTTTGAGAATGGGGCGAGCTTGTTGCCGGCCGGCAATGGCCAGCTGTTGCCGGGGTTGCGGTTGGGGCATGCCGCAGGGGTGATTGAGTTGGACGCAGGGCCCTTGGTGGCTCAATTGGCGTTGGCCGAGCGTGATGGTTTGAAAGTGAGCTTGCTGGCCGGGCGGCGGGCGCTGGCCGCCAACGGCGAGGTGAGGGATCAGGGAGCGGACACGGGCGGAGAGGTGGCGTGGGTGCCGTCCGCGCCGGCGCGCATAGGCGTGCTGGCGGCGCCGCAGTGGGCGGCCGCGCCCTTATTGGCGCTGCAAACTCAATGGTTGGCTTTGTTGGCGGCCGCAGCCTTAGGGGGCGGCGTGGCTTGGGGAGCGCGCCGCGGTTCCGGCGGGCGCAAGGCGACGGGGTGGGAGATATCCGAGGGGATTCGGCAAAAAGAGTTTTTCGCCCATTACCAGCCCATCGTCACCGCGGCCAGCGGCGAATGCGTCGGAGTGGAGGTGCTGGCGCGCTGGCGGCACCCGGTGCAGGGCAATGTGCGCTCTGAACTCTTCATTCAGACCGCGATTGAGGCCGGCATGATTGTGCCGCTGACGCGCTACATGCTGCGGAGGGTGGCCGAGGAGTTGAAGCAGATCGTATTGCCCCCCGGTTTTATGGTTGGGGTCAATATCTCTACCGATCACCTGGCTTTGCCCGAACTGCTGGAAGATTGCCGTCCGCTGGTTAATCTATTGCGTGAAAAGCAGGCTCAACTGGTGCTGGAGGTGTCGGAGAGGGCTCCATTGCAAGAGGCTTCCGGCGCGCAAAAGGTGATCAACGGCTTACGGCAGATGGGTGTGAGGCTGGCCTTGGACGACTTTGGCGCCGGCTATGCCGACAAGGCTTATCTGAGCCGTTGGGGCTTTGACTATCTGAAGGTTGAGAAAGGTTACGTGTCGGCCTTGGGCCAGGACAGCCTGAAAGGGAATATTTTGGATGGCCTGCTTTTATCCTCCAATGAAATGGGGGTGCAGGTCATTGTGAAAGGGGTGGAGACCCAGGGTCAGCAAAGCTATCTGAATGTGAAGGGCTTCGAGTATTTACAGGGCTTTTATTTTGGCAAGCCGATGACCTTGAATCATTTCCGGCAGTGGCTGTATTCAGGCATTGCGGAAAGCCGGGTCCGCCCGGCGGGCAAGAGGGGCGGCGATGGGTGAGGCCGGCTCGCGGCTTGGGGACGCGGGGGCGCTTTGTTACAATGCGCCCTTTTTTGTTTCAGGAAAGGAGTAGGGAATGATGTATGCCGTGCAGCGTTATGCGGCCTCCCGTCCTTGGGCCAAGCGCGTCAGCCAGTTGTATGTTCAGGCCTTGCAGCCGTCCGCGGCGCGCAAGGAAATGAAGGAAGTGATCAAGCGCGAACTGGAGCGCGCCGCCCAGGTATTTGCAGTGAAACAGCAGACCATCGTCGCTGAACTGGCTTTGGCGGAGTCCTGGGGCTGTTTCGCCCGTCATGGCCGCGTGATTTCCCATCTGGACGACGGCTTGGTGCGGGCCTTGGCCCACACTCGGCTGCCCTCGCAATTGCCGGATACGCTGAATTTGCCGGCCGACGCCTTCTTTCTACATGTGCCCGGAGGCGGCGGGGCTTTCGTCTCGCATCAGCCGGAGCGCAAGGCCTTGCTGCTGACCTTGGTGGAGGAGGGGTTTTCGCGCGACGCCGCGCAATGGCTGCATGAGTCCGACGCGGTGGAAGCTTTGCTGGTCACCTATCCGGGCGAACTGGCGCCGCAGATAACGGAGGTGGCGGAGCGTTGGCAAGCCTTGTTGGCCGCGGTGCTCAATGGCCTTGCCATGATGACTCAGCCCAAGCTGGAGAGAGAGCTGTCCTGGCAGTCGGGTGCGCCGGAGTCATGGGTGGAGCAGGCCGGCGCGCCGACTTGCGCCAAAACTCGGCAGCGCGGCCGCAGCCAATTGCTGAAGGCCGGCTTCAGCGAGGTGAGCTTCTGCCGCATTCCCGAGCTGGACGCCGCGCAGGCTTACGCGACTCAGGGTTACTGGCGGCGGCAGGCGTTTGGCGAGGCCAAGGCCAATTCGCGGCTAGTGTGGGTGGCGCCCAAGTAAGAAAGAGCGGCTTAGGGTCTGTTCAAAGTCTCGCGAGCAAGGGCTTTGAACAGATTCTCAGTATTCCTGCAGCAGTTCGCGGATGGTGTCTCTTAGCTTGTTGGTAGAGAAGGGCTTGTCGCAGCAGGCCGAGACGCCGGCCGCCTCCACTTCGGCCAGCCGGTCGTGATCGGTCTCGCTGGTGATCATCAGGATGGGGGTGCGCCCCTGAGTGCTGTTTTGTCGGATGTGGCGAGCCAGTTCGCAGCCATCCATGCCGGGCATGTGGTAGTCGACAATGATCAGCTGAAAGCTTTCGCTCTCCAGCAGCGGCAGCGCGTCGGTCCCGCTGGCGGCTTCGGTGAAGTGTTCGAAGCCCAGTCGCTCCAGCACGGCGCGCACATGGCGGCGCGAGGTATGGCTGTCGTCTACGATCAACACCTGGACATTGGCCAGATCCGTGTCCACCTCCATGGCCAGGCTCTCGGTGTTGATGAAGTCCAGCGCGTTGGCCAGCACCTCGTCCAGTTGGCCGTTGGTGAAGGGCTTGGGCAGGATGCCCAGGCTGCCCGCCTGGCGGATGGGTTCCAGCCGTTCCGGATTGGTTTCGCTGGAAACCAGAATGAAAGGCATGCCGCTGAGGTCGGCGCTTTCGCGCATCTGTTGCAGTAACTGCTGGCCCGTCATGTCCGGCAGGTAATAGGCGCTGATCACTAAGTCGGGGCGCGACTCGCGCGCACGGCTGAGCAGCGCTTCGCCGTTGGGGTGGACCTCCACTTTGGAGATGCCCATCTCCCCCAGCGCCTTGCTGATGATCTGCGCCTGCACATGCGAAGGCTCAGCCAGCGAGATGATTAAATGTTGTACTTCCAGCATGCCTCTTCCCCCGCCTGTATTCTCTATTTTGTCAAAGCCGTCCGCGACCGCCGGCCAATGCGTAAGTGTCGGCGATCCCGGGCGCGTCTTCAATGGTTCTTATGTTGGTTTGGCACGAATTGCGCGGTGCGGCAAGCAAAATCTGTCGCTTGGGCCGGAGGCGGCAAATCTTGCCGCTCATTGTTGCCGTTTGGGCCGCTGCGGCCGAGGGCGTGGCGTATTGCTCAGGAAAATCAAAGGGCTGTCGGGGTTCGGTGGCTTGGCACGCTTCCTGCTTTAACGTCGCCTCAAGGAGGCTGACATGCTAGACAAAATCGCCAAACATTTCGACTTTCAGCAGCGAGCGCTGAATTTGCGGGCCTATCGCACCGAGGTGCTGGCCAGCAATATCGCCAATGACGAAACCCCTAACTACAAAGCGGTGGATTTCGACTTCGGCAAGGCCTTGCAGGCGCAAACGGATGCGCAGGGTCGTTTGGCGATGAATCTGACCGATGCCCGGCATCTTGCAGGCGCCGGCGGCGCGGGAAACAACGGCGCCGCCCTGCAATACCGCGCGGCGGTGCAGCCCAGCGTGGACGGCAACACCGTGGACATGGACGTGGAGCGCGCGGCTTTCGCCGACAACGCGGTCCGCTTCCAGTCGACGCTGACTTTTCTGAACAAGCGGATCAGCGGCCTGAGTTCGGCGATCCAGGGCCAGGGAGGCAATAGCTGATGTCTTTGTCCAATGTGTTTGCCATTTCCGGTTCGGCGATGTCGGCGCAGTCGATGCGCCTCAGCCTGGTGGCGAGCAATATCGCCAACGCGGAAAGTTCGACCAGCTCCACCGGCGAACCCTACAAGGGGCGTCACGCGGTGTTCACCGCGATCCCGGTGACGGCCGCGCAGCCGCAGGTGGCCGGCGTGCGCGTGACCGCGGTGGTAGAAGACCAGACCCCGCCGCGGCTCAAGTACGACCCGGGCAATCCGCTGGCCGACCAGCGCGGCTACGTGACGATGCCCAATGTGAACCCGGTGGAGGAGATGGCCGACATGATCGCCGCCTCCCGCGCCTATCAGAACAATGTCGAAATCATGAATACGGCCAAGACGCTGCAGCAGAAAGTGCTGCAGCTGGGCCAGTGAGGCGAGAGGAGTAACGGCAATGGCTAGCGCAAATCCTTATGACGTACTGAATAGTCAGACTCAGACCAACCCGAACAGCAGCGTCAACGGCAGCAAGAGCAATTCCGGCGTGGTCGGCTCCAGCGCCAACGACATTCAGAGCACTTTTCTGAAACTGTTCGTGGCTCAGATGCGTTCCCAAGATCCGATGAATCCGATGGACAACAGCCAGATGACGTCCCAGATGGCGCAGATCAGCCAGGTAGGCGGCATTCAGCAGCTGAACCAGTCTATGCAGGCGCTGATCGGCGCGCAGGCGGCGTCACAGTCGCTGATGGCGTCCAGCATGATAGGCAAAAAAGTGCTGGTGGCCGGCAGCAGCCTGCCCAAGCCGCCGGATGGCGGCACCACCCCGGCCGGCGTGTTGCTGAACGGCCCGGCGCAGACGGTGAAAGTCAGCGTCAAGGACGCCAACGGCAATGTGGTCCGCACCATGACCATCGACAAGCCGGTGGCCGGCGTCAACACCTTCAGCTGGGACGGCAAGAACGACAAGGGCGAAGTGGTGCCGGCCGGCAAATACAGCTTTAGCGCCGACGTGACGCAAGCCAGCGCCAACGGCAGCACCAAGGCCGTGGCCTACAACACGCAGACAGTAACCGCAGTGGCCTGGGATCAGGGCATTCCCGAGCTGGTGCTGCCGGACGGCAGCCGTGCCCAGTTGGGCGACGTGGCGCAAATGACCGCCTGATCCTGCTGACCTCATTCGACTTCAAGGACTGACATCATGGGCTTTCAACAAGGTTTGAGCGGCTTGAACGCCGCCTCCACCCAACTGGATACCATCGGCAACAACGTAGCCAACGCCAACACCGTGGGCTTCAAGAGTTCGCGCACGGAGTTTGCCGACATGTACGGCAATACCTTGTACGGCATCGCCACCACTACGCCGGGCATTGGCGTCAAGGTGGCCGCGGTGACGCAGAACATGAGCAACGGCAACGTGACCACCACCGGCCGCAGCCTTGACTTGGCGATCAACAACGGCGGCTTTTTCACCGTGGCCCAGCCGGACGGCACCTTGTCCTATACCCGCAATGGCCAATTCCAGATCAACAATCAGGGGTATGTGGTCAATAACGGCAACTTCCTGCAGGGCTGGCAGGCGGACGCCGCAGGCAACATCACTCAGGGGCCGGTGAGCAAAATACAGCTGAACTCCAACTTGGTGTCGCCGCAGGCCACCACCAAGGCCACCCTCGGCGTCAATCTGGATTCTCGCAGCACGGTGCCGACCGTTACGCCGCTGGACCCGACCAATTCATCCTCCTATAACTGGTCGAACACCAATACGGTATACGATTCGCTGGGCAATCCGCATCAGGTGACCATGTACTATGTCGCCGGCGCGCCCACCGCCACCGGCCGAACCTGGACCGCGACCGCTTATGTCGACGGCAATCCGGCCAATAACACGCCGCCCAACAGCAACAATTTCTCGCTGACTTTCAACACCTCCGGCGTGCTGACCACGCCCGGACCGTTCAACATCAATTTTTCCCCCAACCCGCTCAACGGTTCGGCGGTGCCGCAGACCGTGGCCTTCAGCTTTACCGGGTCCACTCAGGTGGGGCAGAACTTCGGCGTGACCACTCCGCCTATCATCGACGGTTCCGCTCCTGGCAATCTGAAGGGCATCAATATTTCGTCCTCGGGCATCATTCAGGCGACGTATACCAACGGACAGACCAAAACCATAGGTCAGGTTGCTCTCGCCAACTTCATCAATCCGCAAGGTTTGCAGTCCAAGGGCAATAATCTGTGGGCGCAGACTTACGATTCCGGCATTGCTTCCTACAACGCGCCCGGGGCGGGCAATACCGGCACCATTCAGGCCGGCGCGGTGGAAGATTCCAACGTCGACCTGACCTCGGAGCTGGTCAATATGATTACCGCGCAGCGCTATTACCAGGCCAATGCGCAGACCATCAAAACCCAGGACACCCTGGTGCAGACCTTGCTGAACATCTGATGAGCTGAGCGCGCGCGATGGATAGAATGCTTTACCTGGCGATGAACGGCGCCAAGCACGTGATGTGGCAGCAAGCCACCACCGCCAACAATCTGGCCAATGTGCACACCAACGGCTTTAAGGCCGACGTGGTGGCGTTCCGCGCCTTGCCGGTGGTGGGCGAGGGCGCGCCGACGAGGACCTATGTGGTGGACAACACCGTGGGCCACGACCTGAGCCAGGGCAGCTTGATGCACACGGGCAACGCCAGCGACTTCGCCATCGGTTCCAAGGGCTTCTTCGCGGTACAGGCGCCGGACGGCGCCGAAGCCTATACGCGCGACGGCGGCTATGTGCTCGACGCCACCGGCATGATGCGCACCCGCTCCGGCCTCCCCATCATGGGCGACGGCGGCCCCATCGTTGTCCCTACAGGTTCCCGCATTCAATTGGGCGAAGATGGTTCGGTCATGGCGATTCCGCTGTCCGGCGTGGTGCGCACGCCGCAGCTGGTCGGGCAGATCAAGATGGTCAACCCCGGCCCCAAGGACGTGTACAAGGGCGAGGACGGTCTGTTTCGCATCAACGGCGGCGGCAACGCGGCAGCCGACGCCAACGTCAAGCTGGTGCCGGAAATGCTGGAGGCCAGTAACGTCAATTCGGTGGAAAGCCTGGTGCAGATGATCTCCCACGCCCGCCAGTACGACCTCAACGTCCGATTGATGCAGACCGCGCAGCAAGGCGATCAGCAGGCGGCTCAGTTGTTGTCCACAAACGGTTAAACCAATAAGACAAGATTTCGCCGCGGCGGCCCGGTAGAGGCTGCGCGGTTCTGGAGACGAGGTAAACAAGCCATGATGCGCGCACTGTACATCGCCAAGACCGGCATGGATTCCAGCCAGTTTCAACTGGATGTGGTGTCCAATAACCTGGCTAACGTCAACACCGTGGGTTTCAAGCGCAGCCGCGGCATTTTCGAGGACTTGTATTACCAGACCTTGCGTCAGCCCGGCGCGCAGTTGGCCAACGGCAACACCACGCCCACCGGTCTGCAGGTGGGGACCGGCTCGGCGGCGGTAGCCACCGCCCGCATCCACTCCCAGGGGAATATGACTCAGACCGGGCAGCCGCTGGACATGGCGATCGCCGGCGAGGGCTTCTTCCGCATCCAGCTGCCGGACGGCACCACCGCTTATACCCGAAACGGCGAGTTCAAGCGCAACTCCAACGGCGACGTGGTGAATCCGGACGGCTATCCGCTGAATCCCAATATCAACATCCCCGGCACCGCCAACCAGATTACGGTGTCCACTGCCGGCGTGGTGCAGTACTTTTTGCCCAATAACCCGGCGGCGCAAACCGCGGGCACCATCCAGCTCACCACCTTCATCAACCCGCAGGGCCTGGAGAGCGTGGGCAACAACCTGTATTTGCAGTCCGCATCCTCCGGCGATCCGCAGGATGGGGATCCGCAGACCGATACCCGAGGCGCGGTGCGCTCTGGTTTCGTGGAGGCGTCCAACGTTAACGTCACCGAGGAGCTGGTCAATATGATCACTGCGCAGCGCGCGTTTGAAATGAACTCGCGGGCGATCACCACTGCGGACCAGATGCTGCAGAAACTGAGCCAGCTGTAAGCGGAAGCGGGCCGCCGGTGGAAGGCGGCCGATCGAGATTTGAATTGACGAGGTGTTTGATGAAGGCGATGGCGATAGCGGCGATGCTGGCCGCACTACTAAGCGCTTGCGTGACCCAGGAGCCGCCGCTTGTGCAGCAACCCACCAGCGCGCGTCCGCAACCGCAGCCGGTCAGCATGCCCACCAATGGGTCGATTTTCCAGGTAGCCAGTTACCGGCCGTTGTTTCAGGACCAGATGCCCGCTTATGTTGGCGACACCTTGACGGTGAACATCCAGGAAAACTCGTCCACGTCGGCATCGGAGCAGACAACCAATACCCGCACTTCGGGTCTGAACAGCAGCATCAACGCCGGAATCAAGATTCCCTTCCTGCCCAGCGGCGCCGCCGGTGGCTTGGCCGGCGCCAATTTTGGCGGCACGGGCTCGGCCAACAATACCGGCAAGGGCGACAACAAGGTGGCTACCTCCTTTGTCAGCTCCATCACTGTCACGGTGTTGGAGGTGTTGCCCAACGGCAATCTGTCGATCAGCGGCGAGAAGGTCGTGCGCGTGAACAGCGATACCGAGTCGATCCGCCTGTCCGGCGTGGTCAACCCGCGCGATATCAGCGCGGATCGCAGCGTGTCTTCGCTGAAGGTGGCGGACGCCCGCATCGAACAGCAGACCAAGGGCACGCACCGGCTATACAATGAGCCGGGCTGGCTCACCAAGTTTTTCATGAGTATATTGCCGATTTAACGGATTACCGGCCGGGCGCGGCCGCTTGGCGGGCGCGGCGGGCTGAAAGCGGGCGGAAAATGAAGCGATTGATGTTAGGGATGTTGTTGGCGCTGGCGCTGTTCCCGGCCTTGGCGGCGCAACGTTTGAAGGATCTGACCAATGTCGGCGGGGTGCGTCCCAACCAACTGATAGGCTATGGCCTGGTGGTGGGCCTGGATGGCAGCGGCGACAAGGTCACCTCGTCGCCGTTTACCGGTCAGGCGATGTCCAATATGCTGAACCAGTTGGGCGTGCAGGTGCCCCCTGGCACCAAGCTCGATCCCAAGAACGTCGCCGCGGTCACGCTGACTGCGACCTTGCCGCCGTTTGCGCGGCAGGGGCAGGCGATAGACGTGACGGCTTCGTCGATCGGCGATGCCAAAAGCCTGCGCGGCGGCACCTTGTTGCTGTCGCCGCTAAAAGGCGCGGACGGTCAGATCTACGCGATGGCGCAGGGCAACGTGGTTGTCGGCGGCGCTGGCGCCTCGGCGGGCGGCAGCTCTGCCCAGATAAATCAGCTTAGCGTGGGCCGCATTCCGGCCGGCGCCACAGTGGAGCGCGAAGTGCCCACTGCGCTGGGCTCCGGCGAGTTCATCAATCTGGAGTTGCGCGAGTCCGACTTCACTACCGCCAACCGTGTGGTGCAGGCCATCAACAAATCGTTTGGGCAGGGCACTGCGCGAGCGGTGGATGGCCGGCTGATCGAAGTGCGAGCGCCGTTCGATCCGGACCAGCGCGTGCAGTTTTTGGCCAAGATGGAAAATATTGCCGTCGACCCGGCAGATGTTTCCCCCACCGTCATTATCAACGCCCGTACCGGCTCCATCGTGATGAATCAGGCGGTGACCTTGGCGCCGTGCGCGGTGTCGCACGGCAACTTGACCGTGACCGTCAGCAACACGCCGCAAGTGAGCCAGCCCAACCCGCTGTCCGGAGGCAAGACCACGGTGACCAATCAGACGGACATCAGCATCAATACCCCCGGAAGCAAGCTGATCAACGTGCCCAACGGCGCCAATCTGTCGCGAGTGGTGGCGGCGCTGAACGCGCTGGGCGCGAATGCTCAAGATCTGATTTCCATTTTGCAGGCGATGAAGTCCGCCGGCGCGCTGAAAGCGGACTTGCAGATCATCTGAGCTTTGCGAGGGAAGGAAAAAGACGGCCAAGCGGCCGTCTTTTTTTCTGGCCCGAATCTTGCTTTTGGATGAATTCCAGGAGCGAGAAATGACGATTCAGTCCATCAATGCGGGCGCCATGAGCGCCAACGATTTGCTAAACCGGCAGTTGGCTGTGGATCCGAGCCAGCTGAATGAGCTGCGGGCACAGGCGATCAAGGACCCGAAGGGCGCGGCACGGCAAGTTGCGTCTCAGTTCGAGGCCTTATTGATGAATACCTTGCTCAAGAATATGCGCGAGACCAAGTTTGACCCGGAAGGCGAGTCTAACAGCTTGAGCACCTACCAGGGCTTGTACGACCAGCAACTGACTCAGGCCTTGAGTTCCAATGGCGGTTTGGGCTTGGGCGACATGCTGTATCGCCAGATCGCCAAACAGTCGAATTTTGATCCGGACGACAAAAGCACGCATACGATTTACGCCGCTCCCGGCCCGCAACTGGCCGCGCGTCCGGCCGGCGGCGCCAAGGCCTTGCAGGCTTACCAGGAAGCGCAGCAGATCGCAGGCGCGGCGCTGACCTTGACGGCCCCGGCGGTTCCGGTCAAGGCCGAAGCGGCCGGCAAGGGCGGCGGCCGCGATTTCGCCGCCGAGATGTTGCCGCACGCCCGAACGGCCGCGGCGCAGTTGGGCGTGGCGCCTGAAGCCGTGGTTGCGCATGCGGCGCTGGAAAGCGGCTGGGGCAAGCGGGCGATCCGCCACCCGGACGGCAGCAATAGCCATAACCTGTTCGGCATCAAGGCCAGCGGGGATTGGCAGGGGCGCACGGTCAGCGTGATGACTACCGAATACGAAGGCGGGGTTGCGCAGAAGCGAGTGGAAAAATTCCGAGCCTACGGTTCTTACGCCGAGGCCTTCAGCGACTATGCCCGTCTGCTGAAGGATTCGCCTCGCTACAAGAGCGCGTTGAACCAGGGACGGAACATGTATGGTTTCGCGCATGCGCTGCAATCCGGCGGTTACGCCACTGATCCGCGCTACGCGCGCAAGCTGGTGGACGTGGCGGCGACATTGGCGCAGCAAACCACGCGCAGTTGAGGACAAGGCTGCGGCGGCGGAACTTGTGTTTTAGGGTCAAGTTTCCGAGCGCCGGGCCGATAAAGCAAACAGAGGTAAATCATGGGCTCCAATATTTTCTCGATCGGCGTGAGCGGACTGAATGCGGCTCAAACGGCTTTGTCGGTAACCGGCAATAACATCGCCAACGTCTCCACACCGGGTTACAACGTTCAATACATCACCCAGGCCGGCCGCGCGCCGCAATATGCGGGCTTCGGCTTTCTGGGTCAGGGCGTGGACGTTACCAATGTGCTGCGCACCTATGACAAATTCCTGTCTGGCCAGGTGCAAACCGCGCAGACCAACAGCAGCTATTACAGCACCCAGGTCAAGCAGTTGAATCAGATCAACAATCTGATGGCGTCCACCGATGTTTCCATCATTCCGGCCTTGCAGGATTTCTTTGGCGCGATGCAGACGCTGTCGCAGCAGCCGGACGCCCTTCCCAGCCGGCAGACCGTGTTGAACATGGCTCAGGCCTTGAGCACCAAGTTCGCCACCATCGACGGACAGTTACAACAGCTGCAGTCCGGCGCCAACGGTCAGATCAAGAGCACGGTGGACAGCATCAACGCGCTGGCCTCGCAGATCGCCAGCCTCAATACCGAAATCGCCGCATTGACCGGCGGCAATCAACTGAGCGCGCAACCCAACACGCTGATGGACCAGCGCGATCAGGCCATGCTGGAGCTGAACAAGTTGGTCAGCGCCAAGGCTGTGCCGCAGGCGGACGGGACTTACTCGGTGTACATAGGCAACGGTCAGACCCTGGTGACCGGCGGCCAGACCAACACCCTGGCCACGCAGCCCTTGCCCAGCGATCCCACTACCTTGCAGTTGGTGTTCAACAACCCCAACGGCACGGTGACGGCGATTCCGAACAATCTGGTCTCCGGCGGCCAACTAGGCGGTTTGCTTAACTTTCGCGATGGGCCCCTGTTGCAGGCCCGGCAGCAGTTGGGCACGATGGCGATCAATTTTGCCGCTTCAATCAATTATCAAAATCAGCTGGGCGTGGACAACACAGGCGGGGCCGGCCAGCCCATTTTCAATGATCTGAGCAGCTACGCCTCCAATCCGCAGAATGCGGCGAGCAATCTGCAAGTATTGATGGGCGACCCCAATAAACTGGCTACCGCGTCCAATATGGTGTCCACCGGCGGCGCCGGCGGCAACGGCGTCACCATGAGCGGCGTGTGGGCCACGCTGCCGGGCGGTTACGCGGGGAGCCTCAATAGCGTGCCGCCGGTTTTTCCCGGCACCGGCACGCACCCCTCCATCGGCATGACCGGAATGACCATTACCGCCACCGGCACTCCGGCGACGATGACAGCCACCATCGCCGGCCCCAACGGCGGCGGACCTTACAATGTGGTTCCGGTGGGCGGCGGGGCCAGCAACAGCTTCAAGTTGCAGACAACGGCGGTGCCTCCGGTGGACGTGGGCGTCAGCTTTCAGCTGTCCGGCGCGCCGATCAACGGCCAGACTTTTACCGTGGGGCCGGCCCCGGCCGGTACCAAGCCGCCTCCGGGCGACAACACCAATTTGCGCGAGTTGCTGGCGCAGCAGAACCTTAAACTGATGGGCAATCAGTCTTACGGTTCTTATTATTCGACTCTGGTGGCCTCGGTGGGCAATCAGACCAATACCGCGCAATTGCAGTCCGCGGCCATGCTGAACACGTTGAAGCAAACCACGGAAAGCCTGTCCAATGTCACCGGGGTGAGCCTGGATCAGGAGGCGGCCAATCTGATCAAGTATCAACAGTCCTATCAGGCGTGCAGCAAGGTGATTCAAGTGGCGCAAACCACCTTCTCCAGCATTCTGAACCTGATGGGCTAAGGAGAGACCGATGCGTATCAGCTCCAACACCATCTATCAGTCCGGCCTGAATAATATGCAGAGCTTGCAGGCCAGCATTTACAAGCTCACCATGCAGATCGACAATCAGCAGCGGGTGGTAACGCCGGCCGACGATCCGGTGGCCGCGGCGCGTATCCTGCTGCTCAGTCAGTCGCAGGGCCAGAACAGCCAGTACATCACCAATACCCAGGCGGTCAGCTCTTGGCTGTCGCTGTCCGAGACTGCGATCAAAAGTTCGTCGGACCTGATGGCCAGCATGAAGAGCCTGGCGATTTCCGCCGGCAGCGGCGCGTTGAGCCCAACCGAGCTGCAGGCGATTCAGAAGCAGTTGCAGGAAGGCATCACCGAGCTGACCACCTACGCCAACTCCACCGACGGCCGCGGCAACTATTTGTTCAGCGGCAACAAGACCGACACGGTGCCTTATGTGGTGAGCCTGTCGGCGGTGCCGCCGGCCACTTACCAGGGCGATACCGGCCAGCGCAGCGTGCAGATCAGCGCTTCGCAGCAAATGACGATTTCCGATCCGGGCAGCACGGTGTTCGGCACGCCTAGCGGCAGCCCTACGGCTGCCTTCGACGCCTTGCTGCAACTAAACACCCTGCTGGGCCAAAACCCGAAGCCGGCCAACTTCGGCACGCAGCTGAACAGCGCGATCAACGCCATCGACTCGGCCCAGCAGCAGTTTTCTCTGTCCCTGGCGTCCATCGGCGCCCGCGGTCAACAGAACGACAATATGCAGAGTGTGGGGGGGAGCCTGAAGCTGCAGTACGCCAGCAGTATTGGCGATTTGCAGGATCTGGACATGCCGCAGGCGATCTCGGATTTCACCCTGGCGCAGACTTCGTTGAAATACAGCCAGCTGACCTATAACAAGGTGACTCAGCTCTCGCTGTTCAACTATATCTCCTGACCGGCGTCCGCCGGATACGACAAAGGCCGCGCAAGCGGCCTTTTGCTATTTTCCGCTGGCGGATTCAACCGTAGACATCCACCTGGCTGACACGGCCGGCGCGGCCGTCTTCGGTCAGATAGACGCCGGAACGGCGGATGTCGGCCTGGGACTGATTGTCGGCGTTCTTGATGCTGAACGGACTGTCCACGCTGGGCAGCAGAATGGCGCCAATGCCCAACTCCTTCAAGCCCATCAATTGATCCTTGTTGCCGTCTCGGCCGGACCAGAGCTTCAATTGAGCGAACGCCGCGTCGCCGTCATCAAGCACCCCGTCGCCATTGCTGTCCAACTTGGCCAGATCGGCGAAACCGTTGCCCGATTGAGTGCCGAACAACTCGCTGCCATCGTTGATCTTGCCGTCGCCATTGCGGTCCAGCGCCAGCCAGCCGCCGTTGTTGATGAAGGGCAGTTGGCTTTGTTTGCCGTTGCTTTGCAGGTCGAAGCTGACGCTGGCGCCGCTGAAGCTGCCGGCGTCGTTGCCCAGGCTCAACATCAAGGGGTCGGTGGCGTGGCCGTTGCCAAACTGAAGAGTGCTGCTGCTGTGGTATTCGAAGCTGCGGCTCATTTGCACGTCCAGAGCGAAGTTGAACTCGCGGCCGTCTTGGGTCTTGATCGAACCTTTGGCCGAAAACGCCAGGCTTTCACTTTCTTGGTAGTCGACGGTTTGTTTGAGTTCGCCGCCGGAGAGCAACTGCTGCGGAGCCGTCGAAGATTGGCCGGAGCGTACAGGGCGGGAGTCGGCGGATTGCTCGTCCTTGCCGTCGTCTCTTTGCAGAGTGCCGTCGACCACTTTGAATTTAACGCCAAGCACTTTTTCCAGAATGTCCTTGATCAGCCCCAGCATCGGCGTCATGCCATCGGAGAACGCCTTGTCCTGGGAACTGGCCTTGACGCCGTCGGAGCTCAGGCTGACATCGGAGGAAGGCTTTGACGGCGGCGGGGAGGGGGGGAGCTGGGCCCAGGCGCGGCTTTGTTGTTGAACGCTGAGGCTTTGGCTGAAACTGTATTGGCTGCTCATCGACAGCGCCATGGACGCGACTCGCATTGCAGGCTCCGGAACGGAAGTGTAGGTGAACTGATATCGTCAATCCGGAACGGAACTTGATGGCGTGAAAATACCTAGCCGGCGGAGGGGCGGCTAGGTCAGGGGTTTCAATTGCGAGCGGGCTGGATGCTGAGGGTTTCGATATGGTCGATCTGCATGATCTCGCGCGACAGGTCCACGACATTGACCAGGTCCCGCCGGTTTTGCGCAGAGACCAGAAAGCTCCATTCGGTGGCGTCCGGTCCGGCGTTCAGCGCAATGCTGTCCTCGTGCAGACGCACGCCGAAGCGAAGCAGGCCAGCGCTCAGCGTTTGCACCGTCCACTGGTATTCCGGCTTGAAGCGGATGACGATGAACAGGCTGAAGCGGCGCGGCAGCCGGTTTTCCATCTGATTGATGGAGAGCATGCACAGCACGCACAGTAAAGTAATGGCGATGGCGGCGGCATAGAAACCGACGCCGACCAGGATGCCAATCACCGAGGACATCCAGATTGAGGCGGCGGAGGTGAGGCCGCTGATGGACAGGCCTTCCTTCATGATCATGCCGGCGCCCAGGAAGCCGACGCCGGTCAGGACGCCTTGGGCCACGCGGGTCATGTCGCCGTGGGTCATGTCGGGGTAGAGCCCGCCGTACCAGTAGCCGGAATACCCGACGATGCTGATGGCCGCGGCGGAGGCCATGGATACCAGGCCGTAGGTGCGCATGCCGGCTGCGCGGCCGTTGAACCAGCGCTCGTAACCCACCAAGCAGCCCAGCAGGAGGCCGCCGAGCAAGTTAAGCGTGATGAGCAGATTGATTTCCCACTTGGGGGTAGACCAGTATCGGCTGATCAGTTCGGCGAACGAGATATCCATGCATGCTCCATTGGCGCTTAGGCTGGTGCGCCGACGATAACAAGTTGCGGTGGCGAGCGCCACCGCCGTTTTAGCGCGGCAGCCATTCTGCGGCGTGGCTGCCCAGCGGCGTCGAAGGCAGCACCCAATGCGCCGGCGTTAAGGACAGTTGGGCAGCATGGCGGACGGCGCGCAAGGCGCCGAAGCCGGACGGGTAGTCGGCCAGCCAGGGCGCGATCTGCTCAAGCCCGGGGTCCGCGGCGGCGCAGCCGGCGCTGTCTGCGCCAAGCTGTCGCAGCCAGTGTCCGGTTTGCGCTAGTGAAACCCTAACCTGCCAACTGCCGCCTTCTTGCGCTTGGCGGGCAAGCGCGGCGATGACGCCGAAAGCCAGCAGATAGCCGGCGGCATGGTCCAGCGCCTGAGCCGGCAGCGCGCGCGGCCGCTCGTCGTCGAAAGCCTTCGCCTCGGCGTGATTGAAGCCGCTGGCGGTCTGAACCAGGGAGTCGAAGCCGCGCCGCTCGGCCCAGGGGCCGGTGTGGCCATAGGCGGACAGCGAGGCGTAGACGATGCCCGGACGCAGGCGCGCGGCCTGTTCCGGGCCGAAACCGAGCGCGGCGAGGCCGCCGGGCCGATAGCCTTGGATGAAGATATCGGCCTCGGCCAGCAGGCGCCGCAGCTGTTCGCCATCGGCGGCCTGGCGCAAGTCCAGCTCGGCATTGCGCTTGCCGCGGCCGGTGTCGATGTCCAGAGGCGGGATGGACGGCAGCCGCGGCGAAGTGACGCGCAACACGTCGGCGCCATGCGCTGCCAGCACCCGGCCGCCTACCGGGCCGGCGATGATGCGTGTCAGGTCCAGCACGCGTATGCCCTGCAAGGGGCGTGGCGTGAAAGAACGTGCCAGCGGCGGCGCATCGCCGATGCGCTCTATGTCAAATAAGGGCAAGGCGGCGACGGCCTGCCCCTGCGGGTGGCGGTCCCACTCGTCGAAACTGCGCATCGCCGTGGCCACCAAGCCGCGTTTGGCTACCGCCTGTTCAAACTCGAAAGCCCGCCAGCCTTGCAAGGCGGCGGCCACGCTGTCCTTGTCATGACGGCAGTCCAGCAAGCGCAGGATCCCATCGCGATGATGAGGGAAATTCGTATGGATGCGCAACCAGCGGCCATCGCCGCAACGATAGGGGCCGGCAATGGCGTCCCATAGTTCAGGCGCTGGCGCGCCATCGACGCGCAGATAGCGTTCGCTGCGGAATTCGGCGGCGGCGTGAGCCAGGTCGACTGTGACGGTTTGAGCCGCGCCGCCGCGCAGACGCCAGAACTCCGCCGCCATCAGCGCGCTGGCGCCAATGCTGGCCTGGGCCAAGGCGCCGACCGCGAAAGAGGAAGGCAACGGCGCCGGGCCAGTCGGCAACTGGGCGCGTTCCAGTGCGGAGGGGTCGAGGGCAGCGGCGGCCCAGAGCTGGGCTAGGGCCTGTTGGCCGTTGAGTGTGGTCATGGCGGTGTGGAGGCTGTGCTTATGACATTGATCTTTCAACAGCCCGCGCCCCTTCGTCAAGCAATGTGATTTTTCACAATGGCGGCGGGTTTAAGTTTGCCGCGCGGCGGCCGCCTTGTGAAGGTGACGGCAGCGATGCCGGACCAACCAACCTGACTTCTGGAGCACAAAGCTATGCTGAGCCTGCACACCAATATCGCCGCACTGAATACCAAGTCCAACCTGACCGGCACCCAAACCGCGTTGTCCACCTCGATGACCCGCCTGGGCACGGGCTTCCGCATCAACTCCGCGATGGACGACGCCGCCGGCCTGCAGATTGCTACCCGTCTGGACGCGCAAAGCCGCGGCATGCAAGTGGCGATGAAGAACGCCCAGAACGGCATCTCCATGCTGCAAACCGCAGAAGGCGCGCTGAACGAAGTGTCCAACATTCTGCAGCGCATGAAGGACCTGTCCACCGAAGGCGCCAACGCCACCTCCACCAAGGCCGACAAGAGCGCGATGCAGTCCGAATTTGCCGAACTGGGCAAGGAACTGACCAACATCATGAAGAACACGTCCTTCGGCGGTGAAAAACTGCTGCAAGGCGGCAAGCTGACCGAAGAGATGAAGTTCCAGATCGGCGCGTCGGCCGACGAGTCCATGACGGTGAACATGAAGGATGGCATGACCGCGTTGAACAACGCGCTGGGCAGCGTTTCCAAAACCTTCTTCAAGGATGACGCCGCAGGTACCGCCTACGCAGCAGCAGTCAAGACCGCTACCGACGCGATGCCGGCTCTGGTTACCGCGACCGACACCGCTAAAACGGCTTACGATGCCGATCCGACCGATGGCGCCAAGAAAACCGCTTACGAAACCGCGCTGAAGGCTCAGCAAGACGGCCAAGCCGCTCTGGACAAAGCCGCCAAGGGCGATGAAATCGGTAAAGCCGACACCATCAACACCATCCAGGCCGCTCTGGATTCGGTTGGCTCGGTTCGCTCTTCCCTGGGCGCCAACGCCAACCGTCTGGACCACGTGAACAACAACCTGGCCAACGTGAACAACAACACCCTGGCCGCCAAGGGTCGTATTATGGACACCGACTACGCCAACGAAAGCGCCAGCATGACCTCCAAGCAAATGCTGATGCAAGCTGGCACTTCCATGCTGAAGCAAAGCGGCAGCATGAGCAGCCTGGCCATGTCCCTGCTGCAGTAATCGCGACTCCGCGTCGATTATCCGGCGCGTATCCAAAGCCAGCTGCGTATGCGGCTGGCTTTTTTGCGTCATGTGAGCGGTTTTTTTGAAGGAGCAAGGCTATTTCAATCCGAGCGATCACGGCGGCGGCTCCGGTCACGCCGAGCGCGCCGATTTCGAACGGCGCGCAGCCGGGCGCGGAGCTTGCGCCGGGCCGGCAGTGGCAGGCGGTGCTAAGCCGAGCGGCTGACGGCCGGCCGCTGTTGAGCGGCGACGGCATCCAGTTGGCGCTGCCGGCCTGGCCGCAAGGCGCGGCCGAACTGACGCCCGGCGCGGTGCTGAAAGTGCTGGTGCTGGCTACCCAGCCGCAGCTGAAGCTGTCACTGCAGTTGGAGCGTCAGGGCGCGGCGCCTGAAGGCGAAACGCCGGCGCGCGCCTGGCAGCTGGAGCAGGCCGCCATGCCCAGGCTGGAGAGGCCGCAGCCGGCCGCCGCCGAGCTGGCCCAGGCTTGGCGGCAGGCTTTGCTGGGACGGCTGACGCAGGCGGCGGCGCAATTCCAGCAGGCAGGCGGCAGCCATTTGCCCGGAGCCTTGCTGCAACAATTGCCGGAGCTGGCCTTGGCCGGAGTGCGCAATGCCGCCGGCGAGCCGCCCCTGCCGTTGACGCTGCCGTTCTGGCTATGGGGCGGACCGGCGCTGACGCTGAGCGTGGAGGATGCGCTGGAGCGCGAGTCCGAGCCGGAGCTGGACGAATTGGACCTGCTGCTATGGCTGACGGTGCCGGGAATCGGCGCATTCTGCCTGCGCATCCGGCGTGTGGCGGCCGGGGTGGCTCTAGCCTTTGTGGCGGAGGGGGAGGTGTGTCGCGCCTTGCGTCGGCGTCTGCCGGAGATTGAGGCCGCTGTTGAGCGAGGGGGCGGCAAGCTAACCGCCTGCCTGATCGGCGAGCGCATGCCATGGAGCGGGTTGGCGATCAGCCGGCATGGCGCGACGGGTTTGCAGGCGCAGCGTCTGTCGCCGCTGCTGTTTGCCGTGGCGGCGGAAGTGGCCGGTCAATTGCTGGCGGGGAATGGCGTGCCGTTTTGACCCGGCTGTGGTCTATAGTGGGTCCATGTTGCGCCTTCTCATGCTGCTTCTGTGTCTGCTTAGCGTGGACTTCGCCGTCGGCGGCTCTACGGATGCCGGCGTTGACGCTCCACAAGCGAGGGAAAATCCGGCGCGGGAGTGGATCGAGTGGGATGGTCCGGTCAGCGGCCCGGCGGCAGAGCCTGGCCGCAGCGTCTGGTTTTTGGCCTCGGATCTGCGCAACGGCGGCGTGGTTGGGGTGTACCGGGGGTTGGCCGAGGCCGGACGTTTATTGGGCTGGCGCTTGACGCTGTTGGATGGTCAGGGGCAGCGGAGTTCGCTGCTCCAGTTTCTGGAAAGCGCGCAACAGGAACGGCCGGCCGCCGTGGCCTTGGGGGGCTTCGACGCTCAGGAGTTTTTGCCGCAGATCCAACGCTTGCATGCGCAAGGCGTGATTGTGCTTGGCTGGCATGCCGGCGAGAAGCCCGGCCCCTTGCCCGGTGTGTTGTTCACCAATATCTCAACCAGCCCCTTGGCCGCGGCGCAAGCCGCCGCCGACTACATCGTGGCCAGCAGCCGCGGCCCGGTCGGGGTGGTGTTGTTCACCGATAGCCGTTTCGCCATCGCCACCGCCAAAACCAGGCAAGCGGTGAGGCAACTGCAAGCGTGCCAGCGCTGCAAGGTTTTGGCGGTGGAGGACATTTCGCTGGCCCAGGTCCAGCAGCTGCTGCCGGATAAGGTGGCCGAGCTGTACCAGCGCCACGGCAAGGCCTGGACCCACAGCATCGGCATCAACGACTTGTATTACGATTCCATCGGCCATCCGCTGGGGAAGCTTAACGCCTCCGTCGTGAATATCTCGCTGGGGGACGGCTCGCTGAGTGCGATGAGACGGATTCGAGCGGGCTTGATGCAGGAGGCGACCATTGCCGAACCCTTGCATCTGCATGGTTGGCAGATGGCCGACGAGCTGAACCGGGCCTTTGCCGGGCAGCCGCCCAGTCTTTACATCACCCAGCCGCATTTGCTGGTCAAACGGACGATACGCGATAGTTATCTGAGCATTGGCTACGACCCGGACAACGGTTACCGCCGCGCCTATGCGGCCATCTGGTTTCCGCGGCATTGATTTGCCGGGCATCGCATGTTTAACTGGCGCCAAGTCAACGCATTGTCATTTCCCATGGTTTCCTCGATTTCCACGCAAGTATTGGTCCACTTGGTCTTGGGCTCCTTGTTATTGCCGCCGCTGAACATGTTGCTGCTGATGTCGCTAGGACTGTGGCTGCGTCGCCGCTGGCGGCGCTTGGGGGCCTGCCTGCTGATTTTGGGCATGGTCGGCCTGTACGCCTTGAGCACGCCGATAACCGCGATGTGGCTGAACCGCAGCCTGGAACGTTATCCGGTGATCAGCGCCGAGCAACTGAACCGGGTGGAAGCTATTGTGGTGTTGTCCGGCGGCAAGAAGCCGGCGCCCGAGTACGGCGGGATGGAGCCCGGCGCGGATTCGTTGGCGCGGCTGCGTTACGCCGCGCGGTTGGCGCGTCAAAGCGGCAAGCCGATCCTGCTGACCGGCGGCGCGCCGATGGGCGGGGAAGCGGAGGCCGAGGTGATGGCCAGGGTTCTGCGCGAGGAGTACGGCATTGCCCCGCGTTGGGTGGAGGCGCGCTCCAACACCACGCTGGAAAACGCTCGATATTCCGCCGGCCTGTTGCATGCAGCCGGGATCAAGCGGATTGCGTTGGTCAGCCAGGGCTGGCATTTGCGCCGGGCCTTGCCGTTTTTCCAGCGCCAGGCTCTGGACGTGACGGCCGCCCCAACCGCCTTCATCCGTTACGATGGAGGCGGCGTGGCCTGGTTTCTGCCCAGCGGACGGTCGATGCAAGAATGTCACGCCGCGCTGCGGGAGTGGCTGGGCATCTTGTTTTACCGGATGAAAGGAGAGTAGAGTGATGCCGGAACCATTCGCCGCGTCCCTATTCCCGGCCGGGAGACATAAGGTGGATCATCGCTTCTGGCGAGATGCGGCTTTGCCGCAGTTCGAGGCTCGCTCGGTGGCTGACGGCCGCCGCGTCTGTTACGCCAGACACGCGCACGAGACGTTTTCCATTGGCGTCATCACCGCGGGCGCCTGCGACTACTTCAACGGCAAAGTACGCCGTAGCGAGCAAGGCTCCCTCGTGTTGATGAACCCGGGCGACACCCATGCCTGCAACCCCGTGGCGGCACAGGCCTGGTCTTATCGCATGTTGTATGTGGATGTAGCCTGGCTCGGGGGTTTGCAGCAAACGCTTGGCCTGGATCAGGGCGGCGGCTTTCGTCCTTTTGGCGACACGGCGAGCCAGGATCCGCGTTTGTTCGCCGGATTCAACGCTTTGTTCGACTTGCTGTGCGCGGAGGGACGGGAGTTTCTGGAGAAGGACACGGCGGCTACGGCCTTTTTCGGCGGCGCGCACCGAGTCTTGGGCTTGGCCGTAGAGCCGGCGGCGGAGTCTAGCCAGCGTTTGGCGCGCGCGGCGGAGTATATTGCGGCGCATTGCGACCAGGCTTTGCGCCTGGAGGAGATCTGCGCCGCGGCCGACTTGTCGGCCTCCTATCTGATTCGCGCGTTCAAACGGCGTTACGGGGTCACGCCTCACGACTTTTTACTGAATCAGCGAGTGCAGCTGGCGCGTCGGCTGGTGCGCGGAGGGCTGCCCTTGGCGCAAGTGGCGCAGGCTGCCGGTTTTTCCGACCAGGCCCATCTGCAGAAAATCTTCAAACAGTATGTTGCCGCCACGCCGGGGCAGTACCGCGCCGGCTCAGTTCAGCAAGCCCAGCGCGCTTAGCCCCAGCAATAAAGCCATTGTCTGGTTAAAGAGCCGAAGCCGCTTGGGCGACTCCAGCTTTTGCCCTAGCCAGGCTCCGGTCACCACCCAAGCTCCGACTGAGGCGTAGCAAATCAGAAAGTAGAGCCCGGCGAAGCGCCATAACGCCGTCGCATCTTGGCCGGAAGTGAAGGCCGCGCAGCCCGCCAGCGCCGCGATCCAGGCCTTGGGGTTCAGCCATTGAATCGCCGCGCCGCGCCACCAGCTTGGCCGGGCGCCGTTCTTGTCCATATCCAGCGAGCCGTCGCTGCGAGCCAATTGATACGCCATATAGAGCAAGAAGGTCACGCCGACCCATTGTAAAGCCTGGGTGAGTGCCGGCCATTGCCGCAAGGTCTGCTCCAGACCCAGGCCGGTCAGCAATAGAAGCAGGGTGAAGCCGGCGGTGGCGCCGCCGACATGGCGCATGCCTGCGCGCGCGCCGTAGCGGGCGCCGCAACTGAGCGCGACGAGGTTGACCGGGCCCGGCGTGATGGAGGCGGCCAGCGCGAAGCCGGCCATGGCGAGAGTCTGATTCATGATGTCTCCTGACGGTGGGTGGCGCGGCGGCCGGATATCCGCCTTTGGCTGTCCCGGACAAAGTAGCTGGGCCGGGGAGGGGCGTATTGTAGAAAATTGACCCGGCTGCCGGAGCGGTTTCCAAAATGCCTTTGACATTACGTGTTTGATGTAATACCAATCAAATACCAGCTTGCGCCCAGTCCGGCATCCCGCCGGCAGCGCGTGTTGTCGTATCGCAAAGGAGGATGCCGCATGTACTCGAAGGGGAAAGCCGTGCTGTTGGCGCCGGTATGCGCAATGGTGTTGGGCGCAGGGCCGGTCTTGGCCGCCGCGTGTCCGGATTGGAGAGAGGGCTCAACTTACCAGGCGGGCGATGTGGCGGCCTATGCGGCGGCCAATTACACAGCGCGCGCGGCGCATACCGCCTATGTGGGCGCCAATTGGAATCCGCCGTCCACGCCCACGCTGTGGCAGGCCGGGGGAAGCTGCGGCGCGGCGCCGGAGCCGACTCCGTCCCCAGGGCCATCTCCATCCCCGGGCCCGTCCGCGCCGTTCGCCAAGCATGCGCTGGTCGGGTATTGGCACAATTTCGCCAATCCCAGCGGCGACACTTATCCGCTCAGCCAGGTTAGCGACGATTGGGATGTGATCGTCGTGGCCTTTGCCGACGATGCCGGCAACGGCAATCTCAGCTTCACGCTGGATCCCAAGGCCGGGTCCGAGGCGCAGTTCACCCAGGATGTTCGCGCCAAGCAGGCCAAAGGCAAGAAGGTGGTGCTGTCGCTGGGCGGACAAAATGGCTCGGTCACGCTGAACACTTCGGCGCAGGCGCAGAATTTCGTCAATAGCCTCCACGCCATCATCGTCAAATACGGTTTCGACGGCATCGATCTGGATCTGGAAAGCGGGGTATCGCAGGGCGCGCCCATCATCGGCAACCTGATCAGCGCCGTGAAACAGTTGAAAACCAAGGTGGGTGCGGGTTTCTACCTGTCTATGGCGCCGGAACATCCCTATGTTCAGGGCGGCTACGTAGCCTACGGCAGCATCTGGGGCGCTTATCTGCCCATCATTGACGCCTTGCGCGACGATTTGAGCGTGATTCATGTCCAGTACTACAACAACGGCGGGCTGAACACGCCGTATTCCACCGCCGCCTTGGCGGAAGGTAGCGTGGACATGCTGGTGGGAGGCAGCAAGATGTTGATTGAAGGCTTTCCCCTGGCTTACGGCGCTTCGGGCAGTTTCAAGGGCTTGAGGCCCGATCAAGTGGCTTTTGGCGTGCCTTCCGGACGTAGTTCCGCCAACTCTGGTTTTGTCAGCGCGGATACCGTCGTCAAATCACTGGATTGCCTGATGGCCTTGAAGAACTGCGGCGTAGTCAAACCAAATCAGGCCTACCCGACGTTCCGTGGGGTGATGAGCTGGTCGATCAATTGGGACCGCAAGGATGGCTTCCCATTCTCGCGGCCGGTGGCGGCGTCTCTGCGCGGTCGCAACTGAGGCGCAGAAAAAAACCGAGGCGCGACTGCGCCTCGGTTTTTGATGGACTTGGACCGGGCTTGAGAGCCTGTTCAAAGTCTTGGATCGAGAGGGTTGTTACAGCGCCGGCATCGCATAGCCTTCGATTTGGGCGGCGGCTACCAATTGGCCCAGATAGGCCTGCATTGCCTTGTTGCCGGCCATGTCGTTCAGATATTGCTGCAAGCGGTCCTTGATTTCCTCAAAGCTCACTTTGCCGCCTTCGTGGCGTTCCTGTACCTGGATGATGTGGTAGCCGAACTGGGTCTGCACCAGGTCCGGCGCGATCTGGCCGGCGTCGGTGCTGAATACCGCCTGTTCGAATTCCGGCACCATCTGGCCGCGGCCGAACTGGCCCAGGCTGCCGCCTTGTTGGCCGGACGGGCAAGTAGAGTGTTCGCGAGCCAGGTCGGAGAAACGGGCCGGGTTGGCCTTGATTTCCTCCAGTACGCCTTCCGCCTTGGCCTTGGCCAGGCTGCCGGCCAGGCCTTCGCCCAGCGGGAACAGAATGTGGCTGGCCACGGCGGATTCGCCGCTGCTGAAACGCTCGGGGTATTGATTGTAGAACGCCAGGCATGCCGCTTCGTCGACAGCGTCAACCTGCAGCTCCTGTTCCAGCAGGGCGCCGATGGCGGTGCCTTGATCGGCGGTGTCGATGCCGATGGATTTGGCTTTCTGCAGCAGCAGTTCGCGCAGGATCAGCTCCTGAACGGCGGCATCGTGCGGGTTCGGCGCGTCAGCGTAGTGGGCTTGTTCCGCTTGCACCATGTCTTCGGTGATTTCGATGCCGTTGACTCGAATGGTCATGGAGGTTTCCTGTGATAGTGAACGAGGGGGCGCCCAAAGGCGGGAAATTTGCGATTAGAAAAGCGTTCGCCGCGCTTGTCAAGAAAGGCTGCGGGCCGCCTTCAGGGCTTTGGAATAAAACACGAAAATTTTAAGAAAAATCTTATATTTGTCCGGCGGCGTAGCCGCTAGTATACGAGCCATGCAGCTTCAAGGCTGGCATGAGGGTTCGGCAGGCGGGTTTACTTCTTGCTTCAAGCCGCTTGTAGGACCTTCGATTGAGCTTGTGTTATGTAGACGTCGTCCGTCTGTGCTTTAGTTTTGACGCGCCAAGCTTGTATTTGGACACTTTAGTGAATTGAGATCCCCGTTTGGGCCGCCTTCGTGCGGCCTCTTTTTTTGCTTCGCTCCCGGGAGTCTATCACAAAAGCATGGGGGAGGTGGGTTCACTCCGCCGTGGAGGAAAGGAAAAAAAAAGAGCCCCGGTAAGGGGGCTCTGAATTGCACCTTCGCTCAGGTGATCTACGCAGCTGCCGGAGGGCGTGTATCCACAGCGAACAGCGCTTCGATCGTATCAAACCGCCCTCGGGGGAGAGCGAATTCGATGGAGGCAGTATGCGCCTGCCGGAACGGGTCAAATAGAGTGATTATTGGGGGCTTGTGTGACGGGCTGTGATGAAATCGGGGTAGGCTTAACAATTGCGCAATGAATTTGCGCTTTTGTATTGATGCGGGGCTGCGGCGCATAAAAAAAGAGCCCCGGATGGGGCCCCAATTTGCACCTTCGCTCAGGAGACCAACGCGCTGGCCAGAAGGGGTAGGTAATTTTCAACAGAACCCGCGCGTTGATCATGCCAGATCAGGACTCTCGCGAGCCCTGGCTGCTGACGGAAACCAGTATGCCGTTTTGTTTCGAAGGCGGATATTTGGATTTGTTGTGTTTTATGTGACGCTATGTGACCCGGAAGGGATTGGCCGTTATCATTACGCAGTGCAAACAATCATGGCGCGCCGACCGTGAACGGCGCTTGATGGACGCCGCGCCGGCTCGTCTTTTAAGGGGAACAGCGTGGACAAGCATTACCCGGTAATCGACACTCGCAGCATCGTGATGCGCTGGGGCGATATGGATGCCGTCGGGCATTTGAACAATACCTATTATTTCCGTTATCTGGAACAGATCCGCCTGGATTGGCTGGAGAGCCTGGGGCACGGGATCGATCCTTCCGGCTGCGGGCCGGTGCTGGCGGGCACTTCCTGCGTGTTTCGCAAGGAGATCACCTATCCGGCCACGCTCGACATTACCATTGAACTGGAAAAGCTGGGACGCAGCAGTTTGAAGCTGCGCCATCATTTTTATCGGCGCGACGATCCCGGCGTAGTGTACGCCAGCGGCGAGGTAACATTGGTGTGGGTGGACTACCAGGCGGGCAAGTCGGTATCCATTCCCGACGACATCCGCGAAGCGGTCGAGACGGCGGCCAAATCCGCCGTTTGAGACCCTGTTCAAAGTCTCGTGAGCAAGGGCGAGACAAGGCGAAAACGAGCGAAAAAGCGGAGTGGTCGAGTGGTACATGAGCATTTTGAGCTTGTACTCACCGTGCAACGCTCCACGAAGCGCAGCAGACTTTGAACAAGCTCTGAGACTCCCGCCGCTGTTCTTGGCCCCCGGCGCTCTGATGCGTCGGGGGGCTTTTGCCTGGTGACCCGCGTCAGCCCTGCTGGGGGACTTTGTTGCGCATCAGGTCGCGGATCAGGAATCGGCTGGGGTGGGTGGCCTGCATCAGACTGCGGGCCACCGGGGCGGGTTCGTCCTCCAGCAGAGCGGCGAGGATTTCGCCGGACAGCGGCGCGGTGATCATGCCGCGCGAACCATGGGCGGTATTGACGTAGAGACCATCTATCCAGGGCGCTGATGCGCTGAGTTTCAGCGAGGCGTCCTTGCTCAGCGGCAGATAGGCGTCGATCAGGCTTTGCGCGTGGGCGACGGGGCCGACGATGGGCAGGTAGTCCGGGCTGGTGCAGCGCAGCGCGGCGCGCCCGGCCAGGGCTTTGTCCAGCAGGCCTTCTCCGCCCAAAGCCTGGTACAGGCTGGGGGCTAGCCCCGCCAGCATTTGCAGGTTTTCCTGATGCTCGAACAGATTGACGCCGAGATCTTCGGTATTGAATTTGAAGGTGGCGCCCAGGCAGTGCTCGCCAAATCGGGCCGGGGAAATATAGCCCTCGCCGCACAGTACGGTGCGCAGCGCTTCGCTGTGTTCGGTTGCGCGCGCCACCGTGACTTGGCCGCGAATCTTTTTCAAGGGCAGGTGCTGGGTGGCGTCGAAGGAGCCGGTTTCCGCCGCACCGGCCAGAATGACCACGGAGCCGATGGCCACGGAGCCTTCATCGCCGATGGCGACCCAGCTTTTGTCCAACGGGTTGTAATCCAGCTCCACGATGGTGCGGCTGGTGCGAACCTGGATATTGGGATGTTCCACCAGTTTGCGCACCAGGGCGGGCGGGTTGATCCAGCCGCCCTCCGGAAAGAACAGGCCGCCGTGCTGCAGTTCGACGCCGGCCAGCTCGCTGGCCTCGCTGGCGTCGACCGGGCGCAGGAAATCGGCGCCAAAACCGGCTGAGGCCAGGCCTTGCTGGCGTTCCGCCTCGGCCGCGTCATAGGCCAATTGCAATACGCCGCATCCGCGCCAGTTCGCGTCGTCTTCCGGCAACTGGGTTTTCAGCGTGCGGAGACTGTAGCCGTAGCCGGACAGGATCAGGCGGGTCAGCGGGGTGAAGTGTGGAGACAGCTTGGTGTACAGCACGCCTTGCGGGTTGCCGGAGGCGCCGCGGGCCAGTTCGGGCAGGCGTTCCACCACGGTGACTTGCCAGCCGCGGCAAGCCAGGCTGTAGGCGCTGGCGGCCCCGGCGATGCCGCCGCCGATGACAATGGCGCTGCGTTCGCCATGACGCCGCGCCGGGCGCGCGAACCACGGCGGCGACCACTCTCCGGCGGGCAGGGTTTGCAAATGACCGTGGCTCATTTCCCGCTTGTGGCCGAAACCGGCGGTTTTGCTGACGGCGAAGCCGGCTTCGCTCAAGCCGCGGCGCACAAAACCTGCGCTGGTGAATGTGGCGAAGGTGGCGCCGGGCGCCGAGAGCCGCGCCATGGCCTGGAACAGCTCCGCTTGCCACATGTCCGGGTTCTTGGACGGAGCGAAGCCATCAAGGAACCAGGCGTCGACGCGAGCGTCCACCTCCGGCAGCACTTCCAGAACGTCGCCGATCAGCAAGGTCAGCGTGACGCGTCCCTGATTCAGCAGCAGGCGGTGCCAGCCAGGGGGCAGGGCCTGGTATTGGGCCAGCAATTGTTGGGCCAGGCCGGCGAGCTGGGGCCAGAGCGCCAGCGCCTGGGTCAGATCGCGCGGGGTCAGTGGAAATTTCTCCGCGCTGATGAAGTGCAGGCGCGTGTCGACCGGCGCGTATTGCAGAAAACACTCCCACGCGCACAAGAAATTCAGTCCGGTGCCGAAGCCGGTTTCCGCAATGGTGAAGTGGCCGCCGGAGGGCAGTTCGGCGAAACGTTCGGCCAAGCGGTTGTGCCGCAGGAAAACATGGCGGGTTTCGTCCAGGCCGGAGGCGCGGGAGAAATAGACATCGCCGAATGCGAGGGAAACCGGTTGACCGTCTTGCCAGTCAAGTTGAGCGTGTGGGGTCATGCGCGCGGAGTCGGGGCGCGGCGCGGCGCCGCTGATGAATTAGGATGTTCTGATGATACCGTAGTTTCGCGCTGCGATCAGCGCCGCTCCTCGAGACAGCGGCTGAGCCGGCTCTCAGAGCCTGTTCAAAGCCTGCTGCGCTTCGTGGAGCGTTGCACGGTGAGTGCAAGCTCAAAATGCTCATGTACCCCTCGTACACTCGGCTTTTTCACTCGTTTTCGCCTTGTCTCGCTATCGCTCGCTAGATCGTAAACATACCTCAGACGATGCGAGAGGCGGCCAGATCCAGCTGTTCCGGTGCCAGGCTGTCCAGCCGTAGAGGCACGGCTTCGGCCAGCTGCGGGTAATGCTTGCCCAGCGAACGGTAGTAGAGCGGATCGTAGTGTTTGGCCAGCAAATCCGCTACCAGCGCATCAAAGCGGCGGTCTAGGATCATCTGGTTCCAGGCCTCCATTTGCTCCCCTGAGTGCAAACCCTTCAAAAAACCCAACTGGCGGATCAAGGTCTCTGGGTCTTGCAGGTAGAAGGCGTAATCCTCAAGCAGAAAGCGCACACGCTCGGCCAAGGGCACGTCGATCAGCAGGCAGTCGCCTTGGTGCATCTGACGATACAGCGCGTCGGGCAGGGTGACGAAGCCCACTTTCTTGCTTTCCGACTCGATGAAGACGGGCCGCATGAGGTCCAGGCCGCGAATCTGTTGCAGCAGCAAGGTGTCGAACCATTTTTGCGACGGCTGCGGCAAGTCCGGCAGGCGGCCGAGCACAGAGCCGCGGTGATTGGCCAACTGCTCCAGATCCAACACTTGGTGGCCGGCGCGCGCCAAGGCATGCAGCAAGCGGCTTTTACCGGAGCCGGTGGGGCCGCAGATCACGCGCAGTTTGAGCTGCCCCGGAAGCTCATCCAGCCATTGCAGCGCTTGGCGACGGTAGGCTTTGTAGCCGCCCTCCAACTGATGCGCTGGCCAGCCTATCTGTGCGAAAATCAGCGCCATGGAGCCGGAGCGCTGGCCGCCGCGCCAGCAGCATATCAGCGGGCGCCAGGATTTGGGGCGGTCGGCGAAGCGCTCTTCGATGTGCCGGGCGATATTCTTGGCGGCCAGCGCCGCGCCGACTTTGCGCGCTTCGAATGGAGAAACCTGTTTGTACAGCGTGCCGACGCGAATCCGCTCATCGTTGTCCAGAACCGGGCAGTTAATGGCGCCAGGAATATGATCCTCAGCAAATTCTGCCGGGGAACGGACGTCGATGATCTCGTCAAACTGCCCTAGCTGTGATACGTTCGCGACCTTGAAAAGCATAAATATGGCGGAGTCCGCAAATGGCTGAAATCAAATTGACGCAATTGTCTCACGGCGGCGGCTGCGGCTGCAAAATTGCCCCGGCGGTGCTGGAGTCCATTTTGTCGACGGCCAAGGAAAAAATGGCCTTTCCCAATCTCTTGGTGGGGGCGGAAACCAGCGACGACGCCGCGGTGTATCAATTGAACGCCTCGCAGGCGATCGTGGCGACCACTGATTTTTTCATGCCCATCGTAGACGATGCTTATGACTTTGGCCGCATCGCCGCCACCAACGCGCTTTCAGACATCTACGCGATGGGAGCGACGCCCATCATGGCGCTGGCCATTGTGGGCATGCCGGTGAAGGTGTTGCCGGTGGAGACCATCCGCGACATTCTTTCTGGCGGCGAATCGGTGTGCCATGCCGCGGGCATTCCGCTCGCCGGCGGTCATTCCATCGATTCCCCCGAGCCTATTTACGGGCTGGTCGCTTTGGGCGTGGTGCATCCGGACCAGCTCAAGCGCAACAGCGAGGCGCAAGATGGCGACGTGCTGATTCTGGGCAAGGGCCTGGGCGTTGGCGTGCTGGCGCAGGCGATGAAAAAAGGGGAGTTGGACGACAAGGGCTACCAGGCCTTGATCGCCTCCACCACTAAGTTGAACACCGTGGGAGCGGAGTTGGCGGCCATGGACGGGGTGCACGCGCTGACCGACGTGACCGGCTTCGGCCTGCTCGGCCACGCCTTGGAAGTATGCAAGGGCGCGATGTTGGCGGCGCACATCGATATGACCGACGTGCCGGTGATCGAGGAAGCCCGCGTTTTTGCGGAGCAAGGCTGCGGTCCTGGCGCGATTGAGCGCAACCTGGCCAGTTTCGGCGAGCACGTTGACTTTGGCGCGGATCTGCCGGAGTGGCAACTGCGCCTGCTGGCCGATCCGCAGACCAGCGGCGGCTTGCTGGCCGCGGTGGCGCCGGAGCAGGCGGACGAGGTTTTGGCGCGTTTCCAACGCGCCGGCTTTGGCTATGCCGCCAAGATCGGCAGGCTGGCCGCGGGCGAGGCTCGCGTCATCGTCCGCTGAGCGGCGCGAGATGAACGACGAAAAGCCGAAGAGCCCGTCGCTGGTTGCCCGCGACCGGCCTTTGACGGAACTGGCCCGGCTTGCGCCGGGCCGGGTAAGCGCCGCGCGCGGCCCCGCCGCCGGCGACACTCATGTTTCGTGGTTCGACGGCAGCGTGGCGGCGGGCTTTCCGTCGCCGGCCGACGACTATCTTGAGCGTTCGCTCAATCTCAACGACTTTCTGATCCAGCATCCGGATACCAGTTTCTTTGTGCGCGTTTCCGGCGACGCCATGGCTGGGGCCGGCATTTTCGACGGTGACCTGTTGATCGTCGATCGCCTGCCGCCGCCGCGCCACAACGACGTGGTTGTGGCGGTGGTGGGCGACGAGTTTCTGGTGCGCCGGCTGCATCTGAGCCCAGCTCATGCCTGCTTGCGCGCCGCGCAAGCAGGCTGCGCCGATTTGCCGGTGGAGACCGGTGTGGAGATCTGGGGCGTGGTCAGCGCGGTGGTGCGCTCGTTGCGCTAGCCTTGCCGGGCGACCATTCCAGTCCCAGGCCAGGGTTTCTCCGTTGAAGTCACCATATTTCCCGCTGCATTGGCTGTTTTAGAATTTGTTAGGCGATGTCATCGGGCGGGCGGCTCAAGACTCGAGGCCTTTTGTCATAGCCTGGCTGGATACCGCTCTTAATGCATGAGTTAAGTTTTTCGGCAATGCCATGGGGCAGTGACGCCAAGTTGAAAATTGGGTTCAAGATCGACAATAGAGAGGCTTGAAAAGCAACTGGCCATGCCCAAATAGTGCATATCAACGTTCCGAAGGAGCCACTCCATGCGATTCGACAAGCTGACCACCAAGTTCCAGCAGGCGCTGGGGGATGCCCAGAGCCTGGCCCTGTCTCAAGACCATGCCTATATCGAGCCGCAGCATTTGCTGCTGGCCATGCTAGACGACGCCGACGGCGGCATTGCCGGCCTGCTGGCGCGCGCCGGGGTCAATGTGCCCGGCCTGAAGGGCGCGCTAAACCAATCTTTACAGCGTTTGCCGCGGGTGCAGGGCAACGGCGGCGAGATCACCGTGTCGCGGGATTTGGCTAATCTGTTGAACCTGAGCGATAAGGCCGCGATGAAGCTGGGCGACGAGTTCATCGCCAGCGAGCTGTTCCTGTCCGCGTTGAGCCAGGACAAGGGCGAGGCCGCTCGGCTGTTGAAAGAGCATGGCGGCCAGCCAGCGGCGATTCAGGCTGCGATTGACGCGGTGCGCGGCGGCGAAAACGTCTCCAGCCAGGATGCGGAGAGCCAGCGCGAAGCCTTGAAAAAGTACACTCAGGATCTGACCGAACGCGCGCGTCAGGGCAAGCTGGACCCGGTGATCGGCCGTGACGACGAAATCCGCCGCGCGATCCAGGTTTTGCAGCGGCGCACCAAGAACAACCCGGTGTTGATCGGGGAACCCGGCGTCGGCAAGACTGCCATCGTCGAAGGTCTGGCTCAGCGCATCGTTAACGGCGAAGTGCCGGAAAGCCTGAAAAACAAACGCCTGCTGGTGCTGGATCTGGCCGCGCTGATCGCCGGCGCCAAGTTCCGTGGCGAGTTTGAGGAGCGACTGAAAGCGGTATTGAATGATCTGTCCAAGGACGATGGCCAGACCCTGATCTTCATCGACGAGATCCACACTCTGGTGGGCGCGGGCAAGGCCGACGGCGCGATGGACGCGGGCAATATGCTGAAGCCGGCGCTGGCGCGCGGCGAACTTCACTGCATCGGCGCCACCACGCTGGACGAGTATCGTCGTTACATTGAAAAGGATGCGGCGCTGGAGCGCCGCTTCCAGAAAGTACTGGTTGGCGAGCCGTCGGTGGAGGACACCATCGCCATCCTCCGCGGCTTGCAGGAAAAGTATGAGATTCATCACGGCGTGGACATCACCGACCCGGCCATTGTCGCCGCCGCCGAACTGTCGCAGCGCTACATCACCGATCGCTTCCTGCCTGACAAGGCCATCGACCTGATCGACGAGGCCGCCAGCCGCATCAAGATGGAACTGGATTCCAAGCCGGAGGAAATGGACCGGCTGGACCGCCGGCTGATTCAACTGAAGATCGAGCGGGAGGCGGTGAACAAGGAAAGCGACGAAGCCTCGCAAAAGCGGCTGAAGTTGATCGAGGACGAGATCGCCGAGTTGTCGCGCGCTTATGCGGATCTGGACGAAATCTGGAAGGCGGAAAAAGCCGCGCAACAGGGCTCGCAGAGCATCAAGGAGGAAATCGAGCGCCTCAAGGTGGAAATGGAGGACCTGAAGCGCAAGGGCGATTGGCAGAAGCTGGCGGAGCTGCAGTATGGCAAGCTGCCGCAGCTGGAGGCGCGGCTGAAGGACGCGGAGGCCGCCGGCGCCGGCGAGCAGGCCAAGCCCAATCGCTTGCTGCGCACCCAGGTGGGGGCGGAGGAGATCGCGGAAGTGGTCAGCCGAGCCACCGGCATTCCCGTGTCCAAGATGCTGGAAGGCGAGCGCGACAAGCTGCTGCGCATGGAGGACGTGTTGCATCAGCGCGTGGTGGGGCAGGACGAAGCGGTCAGCGCGGTGGCCGACGCCATCCGCCGCTCCCGTTCCGGCCTGGCCGACCCCAACAAGCCTTACGGCTCCTTCCTGTTCCTGGGGCCGACCGGCGTGGGCAAGACCGAGCTGTGCAAGGCATTGGCCGGATTCATGTTCGACAGCGAAGACCACCTGATCCGCATCGACATGTCCGAGTACATGGAGAAGCATTCGGTGGCGCGGCTGATCGGCGCGCCGCCGGGTTATGTCGGCTACGAGGAGGGCGGCTATCTGACCGAGCAGGTGCGACGCAAGCCGTATAGCGTGATCCTGCTGGACGAGGTGGAAAAAGCGCACCCGGACGTGTTCAACATCTTGTTGCAAGTGCTGGACGACGGCCGCTTGACCGATGGACAGGGCCGCACTGTGGATTTCAAGAACACGGTGGTGGTGATGACGTCCAATATCGGCAGCCAGCAGATACAGGCAATGGACACCGATGATTATCAGGTGATCAAGCTGGCGGTGATGGCGGAGGTGAAAACCCAGTTCCGGCCGGAGTTCATCAACCGCATCGACGAGGTGGTGGTGTTCCACGGCCTGGGCGAGCAGCATATCAAGTCCATCGCCCGCATCCAGCTTAAGAGCCTGGAAGGCCGGCTGGCGAAGCTGGATCTGGATTTGCAGATCAGCGAGGAGGCGTTGGCGCTGTTGTCCGAAGCCGGCTTCGATCCGGTTTACGGCGCGCGGCCCTTGAAGCGGGCTATCCAGTCCGAGTTGGAGAACCCGCTGGCCAAAGCCATCCTGGCAGGAGAGTACCCGCCGAAATCCACCATTATGGTGGAGGCGCGCGACGGCCGTCTGAGCTTCGCCTGAGCATGTCCCGCTCATGAAAAAAGCCCGGTTATCCGGGCTTTTTCTTTGCGCGGCGACGTCAGCCGCGATCAGGGTGGCGGAAGCAGGCGGACATATGGTCATTGACCACGCCGCAGGCTTGCAGATAGGCGTAGATCACCGTACTGCCGACGAAATTCATGCCGGCTTTCTTCAGCGCCTTGCTGATGCGGTCGGACAGTTCGGTGCTGGCGAGCACCCGCTCGTCGTCGCGACGGCGCAATATGGGCCGGCCGTCCACATGCCCCCACAGCCAATCTGCGAAGCTGCCGTGTTGCTGTTGCATCTGCAGAAACACCTTGGCGTTGCGGATGGCGCTCTGGATCTTCAACCTGTTGCGCACAATCCCGGTGTCCTGCATCAGGCGCTCAACGTCGCCGTCGTCCATCGCCGCCACCTTCACCGGGTCAAAGCCGTGAAAGGCGCGGCGGTAGCCGTCGCGCTTGCGCAGGGTGGTAATCCAGGACAGGCCGGCCTGAGCGCCCTCCAGAATCAGCATCTCGAACAGCTTGCGGTCGTCGTGTTCAGGACATCCCCATTCCTCGTCGTGATAAGCGACGTAGAGGGGATCGTCGCCGCACCAGGCGCAACGGGTTGGGACGGACATCAGCGGTTATGCAGCAGGATGTCGCACTGCAGCCCCATTTTTTGCAAGCCGGTGCGGCTTTGCAGGTTGATCACCAGAGGATTGCGGATGTTCGCCTTCATCGTGGATAAGGCGGGATGTTGTTCGTCGGCCTGATTGCTCAGCATGAGCAGGATGGCCACATCCTGCGGCTGTTGCAATTTCAGTTCGGACACCTCGGCGTCGTCCAGTTCGATCTCGTAGCGGATGTCCAGCGCTTCCGGCGTGGTGATGCTGAAGATGACGCCAGGGTCGTCCAGCGATTGCAGCCAGAATACCTGGGGCTGCGCCTGAGTGGCGTTGTGAAAGAGCTTGAAACGGGTGCAGTTTTCCAGCGCGGGAATGCCGCGCGGGAAAGTGATGACGGTGCTCTCGTCGATATCGACTTGGCCGAGCTGGCTGGACTGGAACCGCATGGCGTGCCTCCTGGCGTGACAATGTTCTCATTATGCATGGCGGCGGCGGCAATTGCACAAGCGGAACCCCGCCGGTGGAGAAGATTGCAAGCTGTGGTTGTGGCCGCGGGTTTAACAACCTATATCAATATTACTCGAATGTCGTATTTGAATTGGGTTGCGGCCGGCCGGCAGAGTGCCCGCGCGCGATGCTAAGGGGGAGATCCCATGGGCTTGCCAGCAAAGCGGTTTCTGATTCTTGAAGACCAGTTGGTATTGCGGAAATTGATTTCTCGTCAGGCCAGCTTCTTTAGTCGTTACGAAGTGGCCATCGATGAGTTCAGCGACCCGGCTGAGGCGTTGCGCAGCATCGGCGAGAACAGCTACGACCTGATTGTCACCGATATCGGCATGCCGGGCATGAACGGCATCGACTTCATCAAACATGTGGCCTTGCTTGGTTACCGGGCGGCGCTGCTGATCATCTCCGGCTATGACGGCAAGACGCTGAACACCATCAGCGAGATGGCCTGCAGCCTGGGCATAGGCAGCACCCGTTTCCTATCCAAGCCGTATTCGGCGGAATCCTTTCTCACCGCGCTCAACAGCATCTTCAACGATCTGGAGCGCGCCTATCAGGTGCAGCAACTGGAAGTGGAGAGCTTTTTCGCCGACGTGTGTTCCGGGGAGTTCAAGCTGGAGCTTGAGCCGGTCTTGAGCCTGCCCGGCCACCGGCTTGCAGGCTTTGACGTGACGGCGCTGATCCGCTCGCAAGGGCGGGTGGAGTGGAGCGCGGGGCTGTTCAATGTGCTGGCGCGGCGTAAGGGAATCTCCGCCCTGGTGCTGGAGGAGTTGGTGGCGCGCATCGCCAATTTGCTGACTGGTTTGCGCCAGCAAGGGCTGGGTGAGGAGTGCGATTTCAACGCCCGCATCGACAAAGCCTGCCTGGAGAGTGAAAACCTGTTTGATCACTGTCATTCCCTGTTGCAGCAGCGAGGCGTGCCGCCGCGTTTGCTGGGCTTCGAGTTGGCCGAAGGCCTGGGACCGCAATCGCCGGCTCAGGCTTTCGAGAACGTCGCCAAGATCAAGTATCTGGGGTTTCGCCTGATCGCCGATCACTTCGGCACCGGCTCGTTGACCCAGAGCAATATGCTCAAGCTGCCGTTCGACCATGTGAACATCCCCATCGAATCCCTGCGATGGATAAGAACCATGCTGGGAGCGGATCCGCAGGCGTTGCGCTTTTTGCGTATTTACGGCTTGCCGCCGGGGGCGATTACCGTAAGCGGCGTCGATGAGGAGGAGGACGTCGCGCTGGCTCAGGAGATGGGATGTCCTCGCGTGCAGGGCGCTTGTATGGCCTTGCCGGTACGCGAAAACGAGTTAAGCGACTATTTGCGGCGGAGCCAAGAAACCGCGGCGGCGGAAGGAGGCGCGGGATGAGCGTTGCGGCAGTGGATTTTTCGCGGATGCGGATATTGGTCGTGGACGATCAAACCCTGGTGCGTTCATTGATCAGCCAGGCCTTGCAGACCATGGGCATGCGTTCGGACGCCATTTTTCAAACCGCGGACGGCACCGCGTCGATGCGGTTGTTGGACATCCGCATGGTGGACCTGGTGCTGTGCGATGTGCAGATGGCGCCGATGAACGGCATGGACTTGCTCAAGGAATTGCGCTGCGGGCATACCATGAATCCTTCCAACCTGCCTTTCGTGTTTTTGTCCGGCCATGCGGACCGCAGCAATGTGGTGCTGGCCAGTCAGCTCCACGCCGACGGCTTTGTGGTCAAGCCGCCTAAGCCTGCCGATGTCGAGAAAGCGATTGTGGCGGCGATGCAGCGCAAGCGGCCGGAAATCGACCCGTTCAGCTACTACGGCGTGGCCACCGGCACCGAATACGACCGCAAGGTCTTTGGCCGGCTGTTCGACGCTCCGGCGTTGCCGGAGGCGCCGTCGGGCACGGCGGTGAGCTTGCTGACGGTCAAGGCCGGGGCGGTGCTGGCCCAGGATCTGTTCAGCAAGCACGGCCATTTGTTGCTGCCGCGCGGCGCCGCCATTTCCGCCAACCAGATCACGGTATTGCGTGATTTCAGCGATCGCTACGGCGTGTTGCGGCTTTTCGTCGAGGAGATTTCCGAGACCGAAGCCGAGTCGTCCCGAGAACATTGAGTGCCGTCGATGAAGTTCGCCAGGCCGCGCCAGGACCATATCAAATCCATCCGCCGAGCGGTCATCCTGATCGTGCTGTTGCTGGGCGTGCTGCAGGCGATGGCCATTCTGCGTTTGTTGAACGAGTCCTGGGACTCCTATCGCACGGCCAGGCACGTGGCCGAACTCAACCGCGATATTTCCGCCTTGTATCAGGCGGTTAGCTCGGAAAACCTGGAAAGCAGCAAGCTGCGCTTGTTGTTGACGGCGAAATCCCCGCCTACGCCGCAACAGCGAGAAGAGCTAAGCTGGCTGGCCCGCAATACGGACGCCAAGTTCAGTGTGGCGCTGGCCTCCATTCCCGTCATGACCGGGATGGATGCCTCCAGCCAGACACGCATGCGCAATCTGGCCCACGATTTCAAAGTGCTGCGAGAGGAGTCTTACGCGGAATTGCGCCGGCCGGATTTTCAGAATGAGTCTTTGAGCAACTTGCTGTATTTGGTCACGGCGCGGATGCGCAACGAGGCCGGCGGCATTCTGGCCGCGGACACGGCGCAGTTGGCAAGCCAGGGCGACCCCACCCTCAACAGCCTGATGATGATCAAGCAAAGCTTGTGGCAGTTGGGCGGCCAATTGCGCGGCAACGTGGTGGCGTTGATCATGCGGGAGCAGTTGGGACATCGAATGAACCGCGACATCGAGGATGACCTGGCCTTCCGGCTAAGCTCCGCGATGTTGATGGTGGAGCAGCTGCGGCCAGTGATTTTGGGGGTGCGCGACGACGCATTGAAAGCCGAGTTCACCAATCTGGCCACGTTGACGCTGAAGCTGCAGTTAGTGGTCAAGCTGCAGCTTGAGCAGATCGACGGCGCCCAGTCCTTCAATCAGGCCACGAATTTTCGCGCCAGCTTGGCGGAACTGGACGGGGAGTTGAAGCGCGTCTTCGACATGGTGGAACAGATGACGGCCGATCGTATTGACGAGAGCCGGCGAGTCAATTTGTTCCGCATGGTGCGCGACGGCTTGTTCGGTTTGTTGGCGCTTGGCCTGATGGTGGTGTTGCTGTACTACATGGTGCGCCGGGTGCTGCGGCCGCTGTCCGCCTTGAAACATATGTTGGACGCCTCCGGCGACGCGGTGCTGATCGTCAATAGCAACGGGCGGATCGAGATCGCCAACGCGGGGGCCGGCAAAATGTTCGTTTATCCTCAGGCGGCGCTGCATGGCATGTCGGTCTACAGCTTGCTGGAGGTGCCGGGCGGGGCCGCGCATCTGACCCAGGCCTTGAACGATCAGGAAACGGTAGCATTGGCCGGGGAGGGCTTGTCCGCCAACGGCGAGCGTTTCTATGTGACGATTTCCCTCAGCCAGTTCAGCAACAGCCGGGACCACGGCTGGCGCATGCTCACGGTGCGCAACGAACAGCAAAGACGGCAGGCGGAAACCACGCTGGAGCGCAGCGTCGAATTGTTGTCCGCGATTTCGGTGGTGGAAGGCATGCTGTTGGCGCGAGAGCCGCGGGACAAGGTGTTTGAAGAACTGCATCGCGTGTTCTGCCACCATACCGGCGCTCGCGAATGTCTGTTGGTGGCTTGGTCGCCGTTGGACGAGGGCGGGCAGTCCCTGTGCTTGCAGGCCGGCCAATGGCCGCCGGAGTTGCCGCCGTTGTCGGAAGTGGCGTATGCGGCCGCCCCGCTCAGTCAATTGTTCCAACTGCTCAGCGAGCGATCCACCTGGATTTCCCTGCCGGTGATGCTGGGCGGCGATGTCGCCGCCGCGGTGTGCATGCAACAGCCGGACGTGTACCGGCTGGGCGTAGGCATGCAGCCTCTGATCGGCGCTTACGCCAATATTCTGGGATTTTACGATGAGGAGGCGCGGCGCAAGGTGTCGGAAGCGCAGTTGCGCACCGTGCTTCAGGAAGAGGAGGCGGTGTTCGCCTCGTCCCCGGTGGGCTTGCTGCGCCTGAACGAGCAATTGCAGATTTCCCGCTCCAATCAAACGGCGGAAATGATTTTCGATGTTGGGGTTTACGGCCTGGTTGGCATGCACTTGATGGAGTTGATGGCTTCGGATCAGGGCTGGATCGAGCTGACCGAGCATTTGCAGCAAATGCGGCAAGGTACGCGCGTTCACTGTGAGCTGGAGTGTTTTACCGGCGCCGGCCTCCCGATCTGGGTCTTGTTCGAAGGCCAGATGGTGGCGACGGAAACGGTGGAAGGGGTGATGATCCTGGCCTGCCTGGACATCACCGAACGCAAGATGGCCGAGTTCGAGCTTCGCATGGCGCGAGACCAGGCCAATGCCGCCAACCGCGCCAAGAGCGCCTTCCTGGCCACCATGAGCCACGAGATCCGCACGCCGATGAACGGAGTGCTGGGCATGTTGGAGTTGTTGAACATGACCCGGCTGGACGGCGAGCAGCGGGACGCGGTGGCCACGATACACGACTCCGCGCATACGCTATTGCGTTTGATCGACGATATTCTGGATTTCTCCAAGATCGAGGCAGACAAACTGGAGATTGTCACCGCGCCCACGGCGATGCGGCCGTTTTTGGAGAGCGTTCGCAGCCTGTATCAGGAAAACGCTTATAAGAAGGGCTTGGATTTTCAGCTGGAAGTGGATGATCAACTGGCGCCGACGCTGGTGCTGGATCCCTTGCGCTTACGGCAAATTCTGCAGAACTTCATCAGCAACGCGATCAAGTTCACCGCTCAGGGCGGCGTGATCATCCGCGTCAAGGTGCTTAGCACCATGGCCAATTATCAGTCGCTCAGTTTTGAGGTGGAGGACAGCGGCATCGGTATGACCGAGGAGAGTTTGTCCCGGTTGTTCCAGCCTTTCACCCAGGCGGACTCCGACACCACCCGGCGCTTTGGCGGCACCGGTCTGGGGCTTGCCATCTGCCGACGGCTGGCCGGACTGATGGGCGGTCACGTGGAACTGGAAAGCCAATTGGGCAAGGGCAGTTGCGCGCGCTTGTTGCTGGAAGCGGAGTGGTCGGAACAGGTGGTGGCGCCGGTCAGCCTGCCCCAGGTTCACGTGCCGGCGGAGACGCCGCGCGAAGAGGAGATCGAAACTGCGGCGCCTTCTCCGGAGCAAAGCGTGCTGCCCATTCTGTTTGCCGAGGACAACCCGACCAACCGCAAGCTCACGCTCAAGCAACTGGAAAAGCTGGGCTATTCGGCGGAGTGGGCCGAGGACGGCGAGCAGGCCTTCGCCAAATGGCAAACCGGCCGCTACTCGATGATTCTGACCGATTGCCACATGCCGGGCATCGACGGTTATCAACTGGCGCGGCTGGTGCGCGCACAGGAGCAAGAAGAGCCGGCGCGGGGTCATATTCCCATCGTCGCCTGCACCGCGAACGCCGCCAAGGAGGAGCTGGACAAAACCCGTGACGCGGGCATGGATGATTTTCTGACCAAGCCGCTGTCGATCGCGGAGCTGTCCGCTGCCCTGCAAAAATGGACGACGACGGGAAGCGTTCCGGAAGCCGCGCCTCCGCCGCCTGCCGCGGCAGGGCCTGAGGACGGGCCGGTGGACCGCTCCGTTCTGCAGGTGTACAGCAACGGCGACCTGCAAGTTGAGCTGGAGATCCTGCGAGACTTCCAGCAAGGCAACGCCGAGGACGTGGGCGAGTTGCGCAGCGCCATCGCAGAAGGCTCGAGCGACCGCGTCAGCTTTGCCGCCCACCGAGTCAAGGGCGCCAGCCGCATGGTGGGCGTCAATGCCTTGGGCGCTGCCGCCGAGGCGGTGGAAAAGGCGGGCAAGGCCCAGTCGCTGGAGCAGGTGACGGCCCTAATGCCGGCCTTCGACGCGGCGCTGGCCGAGTTTGACGCCTGGATGGCCCGGCAGAATGAAACCAATTTGGCATGAGGGTCTGTCGTTTGTTGCGCTTCGTCAGATATGGCGTGATGAGTAGCGTGTCGAAATGCTCATCAACCACTCGTACATTCCGCTTTTTCACTCGTTTTCGCCTTGTCTCGCTTTAGCTCGCGAGATCGAGAACAGCTGCTTTACCCGCTCCGCTCTGTCCGTCGTTCTTCGCCTTTGCTCGCTAGACTTTGAACAAGTACAGAGGCGCGCCAAGGTCGGCTAAAATGTCCAGCCATGAGCGAGCCGACATCACTTTACCCACAGTTGGAAGCGGCGCTGCTGTGCCGCGACGTTGAGCGCAAGATGGTGCTGGCGGTTGAGGCCTTGCACGGCTGGCGCGTCGACGCGCTGCCGCGCAACACGGATGCGCCGCCGCCATACCCGTTGCCCGAGGCTGGGCGTCCTCCGCTGCCGGAGCTGGTGCATCCGTCCAAGGTGCCCAAGCGCAGCCTGTCCACGCGCCAGGGGCATGCCGCCTTGCTCCACGCCATCGCCCACATCGAATTCAACGCCGTCAACCTGGCGCTGGACGCCGCTTGGCGGTTCCGCGCGATGCCGGATGCTTTCGTCAGCGATTGGCTGCAGGTTGCAGCGGAAGAGGCGCGCCACTTTTCCCTGTTGCTGCGGCGTCTGCGGGAACTGGGGCACGACTACGGGGATTTCCCGGCCCACAACGGTTTGTGGGCGATGAGCTGCAAGACCGATTACGATCCGCTGGCGCGCATGGCTCTGGTGCCCAGAGTGTTGGAAGCCCGCGGCCTGGACGTGACGCCGGGCATACAGCGTCGGCTGGCCGGCATCGGCGATCACGGGAGCGTAGCGGTGCTGGACATCATCTTGCGCGAGGAAGTGGGGCATGTGCGCATCGGCAACACTTGGTTTGGCCGGCTGTGCCGACAGCGCGGCCTGGAGCCGGAGACCTGTTTTCAGGAACTGCTGCGACGCCACGATGTCCAGCTTTACCGCGGGGCTTATAATCTGGCCGCTCGCGAGCGGGCGGGGTTTTCAGCCAGGGAGCTGGAAGCGCTGCGCGCCTTGTGCGAAGACGACACCGCTTCAGCCGGCTAGACTGCCGGCGGCCTTACCTGGAACGACGAAACATGCTATTGAATTTGTTTAAGAAGATGCAAAAGCAGCGGCGCTTCGCCATGACGGTGCTGCTGCTCAGCACCTTGATCTTCGCGCTCAGCTCGGCCCTGTGGCGCGGCTTTGACGGCGGCCCCGGCCCGTTGCTGGCCATTTTGTGTCCGTTGGCGATGCTGCTGGCCTTGATCTGCCAGTTCAGCGCTTTGCTGGCATTGGCGAAAAGACCTTAAACCAAAAAAGGATTTTTAAAACAGCGGCTTAAAGTGTTGATTGCGGACCACGCACGGACTTGACTGGCATCGGCAGGCCGCGCATAATCGCCCCCGTATCGATAAGGGTCAGGGCTCCACATTGGGTGGAGCCTTTGCTTTTTGGAATTTTCGGAGAAACCGAGTCATGGACCATCAGGCATTCCTGCGCCAATTGGAAACCAACGCGCTGCCTGCATCCGACTTCAACCATCGCGCGCATCTGTACGCCGCCTGGGCCTATCGTCGCCAATACCCGGCGCCGGAGGCTGCCGCCCGTTGCGCGCGCGCGCTGTCCCGTTTCGCCATGGTGAACGGCGCGGCGATGAAGTACCACCACACCCTGACCATGGCCATCCTGGTGATTCTGTACAGCCGGATGGCCAGCCAGCCGCAGTTGCTGGAAGACTGGGAAGCGTTCGCCAGCCACTGCCCGGACATGCTGGCCGACCCCCGCGCGGTGATCCTGCAACACTATTCTTCAGAGCGCCTGGACGACGATTCGGCGCGCAAAGGCTTTGTCGAGCCGGACCGCGAGCCGTTGCCGATGTCCTGTTTGCTGCACTGAGCCCACGCTCAACGAACCCCACCAGAATAAACAATGAAAGCACCGGAACTTCTGCTGCCGGCCGGCACGCTGGACAAGATGCGCGCCGCCTACGACTTTGGCGCCGACGCCGTCTACGCCGGCCAGCCGCGCTACAGCCTGCGCGCCCGCAATAACGATTTCAAGCTGGAAGAGCTGAAGCAGGGCATAGACGAAGCCCACGCGCGCGGCAAACTGTTTTTTGTCGCTAGCAACATCTTGCCGCACAACAGCAAGATCAAGACCTATATGGCCGATATGGAGCCGGTGATCGCGATGAAGCCGGACGCGCTGATCATGGCCGATCCAGGCCTGATCATGATGGTGCGCGAGAAGTGGCCGGAAGTGCCCATCCATTTGTCGGTGCAGGCCAATACCGTTAACTACATGGGCGTCAAGTTCTGGCAGAAGCTGGGCGTGTCGCGCATCATTTTGTCGCGCGAACTGAGCCTGGACGAAATCGCCGAGATTCGCCAGCAATGCCCTGACATTGAACTGGAAGTGTTTGTGCACGGCGCGCTGTGCATCGCTTATTCCGGCCGCTGCCTGCTGTCCGGCTATTTCAACCATCGCGACCCGAACCAGGGCACCTGCACCAACGCCTGTCGCTGGGATTACAAGGTGCATGATACCCAGGGCGATGATGCCGGCGATGTGCAGACCATCAAGTTCGACTTCAACAAGGCCCTGGAAGAGGCCAACCAGAGCTTCGCCTCCTGCGGCGGCGCCGAGCGTCATCCGTTGGCGGACAAGACCTATCTGATTGAAGAGGGCAGCCGCCCCGGCGAGCTGATGCCCATCATTGAAGACGAGCACGGCACCTACATCATGAACTCCAAGGACCTGCGCGCGGTGGAGCAGGTGGAGAAGCTGGCCAAGATCGGCGTGGATTCGCTGAAGATCGAGGGCCGCACCAAGAGCTTGTACTACGTGGCGCGCGCCGCTCAGGTGTACCGCAAGGCCATCGACGACGCCGTGGCCGGCCGCCCGTTCGACCTCGGCTTGCTGGCTGAGCTGGACGGCCTCGCCAACCGCGGCTACACCCCGGGCTTCCTGGAGCGCCACCAGACGCAGGAATATCAGAATTACATCACCGGCCATTCCAAGGCCAAGCAGAGCCAATACGTGGGCGACGTGCTGTCCGTGGATGCAGAAGGCTGGGCGCTGATCGAGGTGAAAAACCGCTTCGCGGTGGGCGACCGCATCGAAGTGATTCATCCCAGCGGCAACCAGATCATCGAACTGGCCCAGATGACCCGCAACGATCAGCCGGTGAGCGTGGCGGCCGGCAACGGCATGCAAGTCAAGATCCCCGGCATGCAGGGCAAGGAGAAAGCGCTGCTGGCGCGGCTGTTCTGACCCAGAGGGGAGCAATGAAGCAAGACAGGCGGCTAATGGCCGCCTGTTTTTTTTCGTGATTGCGACGTTTTCGGTCAACTCTATGCCGTGATCGTGCGTTTTGAGTACTGTGGATTGGGTGAACTTCACCTCGGATTGTTGATAATAGTGAACGTTTGGAGTCGGTGTGTGGCGTAAGTGTTTATTTTTTTGCACTGCAAGATCAATAAAAGTTGCGTGCATAAAAAAATATGGTTAAAAAGTAGTGACGTATCAGAGAGAAATGTAAATTTTATTAAACATTCGCTGAGCGTGGAGACAAGAGGAGACGATGTGAGCAGCAATGGCCGCCTGGCGGTCGCGCATCGGCATGGAGGCTCAGGCTTCGCATGCAGGTTTCCCTGGCCGTTTATCGACACCCGCCACTTAGAACGCGGGGCGCAACGGCCTGAATCACGACCCTTAGCACCTCGAAAGTTGCAAACCGTTACGCGCGGACAGATGGCATGACGCGCTGCGGGGTGTAAGTTGGCATGAGCAGCACGCGATGGGCGGCGCCGGAACCGGTCCGCCAGCCGCAAGCTCGTGCCGCATTCGACCCAGGTCCGCCCAGGCGGCCGGGGGAAATGGAGCAGCGCCATGGCCCGGCAACGGGCGGGAAGCGTGGCGCTGAGGTTGCCGTTATCGGGTCGCCCGATGTTCGCTGGCCGCAGGCCCGGCATCGGACAGCGCGGCCCGTTCCATTAGGAAGCCTGTCATGCAGAATAAGCTGGTTCGCAAAGCGCTGTGTTCGTTGCTGATGTTGCTGCCGGTCGCGGCGGCGCAAGCCGAAGACAAGGTGCTCAATGTCTACAACTGGTCGGACTATATCGCCAAGTCCACCATTCCCGGATTTGAAAAACAGAGCGGCATCAAGGTTAAGTACGACGTCTATGACAGCGACGACACCTTGCAGGCCAAGATGCTGACCGGCCGCGCCGGTTACGACATCGTGGTGCCCACCTCCAACTTCATGGCCAAGCAGATCGAGGCCGGCATCTACCAGAAGCTGGATAAGTCCAAGCTGCCCAATCTGGCCAATCTGGACAAGGCGCTGATGGCCAAGATCGTGGACGCCGACCCGGCCAACGCCCACGGCGTGCCCTGGGCCTACGGCACCGACGGTCTCGGCTACAATCTGACCAAGGTCAAGGCGGTGCTGGGCAAGGACGCGCCGCTGGACAGCTGGGACATCCTGTTTGATCCCAAATATGTGTCCAAGCTCAAGGGCTGCGGCGTATCGGTGCTGGACCAGGCCAACGACGTGTTCGCCGTCGCCTTGCACCACTTGGGCAAAGACCCCAACAGCAAGAACCCCGCCGACTACCAGGCCGCTTTCGAAGCGCTGAAGAAAATCCGCCCCTACATCACCCAGTTCAATTCCTCCGGTTATATCAACGACCTCGCCAACGGCGACATCTGTATGGCGCTGGGCTTTTCCGGCGACGTCAACATCGCCAAGCACCGCGCTCAGGAATCGAAGCGGCCGTACCAACTGGCCTATGTGATTCCCAAGAGCGGCGCGCCGCTCTGGTTCGATGTGATGGTGGTGCCGAAGGACGCGCCGCATCCCGAGGCCGCGCTTAAGTGGATCAACTACATCCAGTCGCCGGAAGTCAACGCCGCGATCACCAATGAGGTGTTCTACCCGACCGCCAACGCCGCCGCGCGCAAATACGTGAAGCCGGAAATCGCTAACGACCCGGGCGTGTATCCGCCGGAGTCCGTCGTTAAAACGCTGTTCCTGCTCAAGCCCCTGCCATCCGACATCATGCGTCTGCAAAACCGCTTGTGGACGCAGTTGAAGACAGGGCGCTGAGCCAGGTATCCAACAACGCCGCCGCGCCAGCCTGAACCGGGCCGGCGGCTGTCCTGAGTCTATCCGAGCGCAAGCGCGCCGCTGGCCAGTCAGGCCGGCGGGCACGCGCGCGGCCGGTTCGTATGTGACAGGAGGAGGGAAGGCGCGATGTCCGGCCGCCGCGGCCGTGGGTATCCGGGAGAAGAGTTCAAGAGGAGGCCGTTCAACCGGCAGCCCGCGTTATAAGTTGTTCAAATTCTGCTGCGCGTAGTGAGGTGCGACTTGGCGAGCGCCGAATTCGAAATGTCCATGTACTCCATGCCCATTCGTTTTCTCCGCTGTTTGCGCCATGCCTCGCTCCAGCTGGCTGGACTTTGAACCGCTTCCAAGACGGGCCTGGGGGACGGCGCAAAAGCAATGCAAGCGAGCCGGATCAAACCGGCCATGTGGTGCTGACATGAAAAGTCTTAAGCTAAGCCGTTGGCTGCCGTCGGGCAGAACCACCGTCATCGGCATGCCGTTCCTGTTTTTGCTGGTGTTCTTCCTGCTGCCCTTCCTGCTGGTGGTGGGCATCAGCTTCTCGCAGCAACAACTGGGCATTCCGCCTTACACCCCGCTCACCAAGCTGGAAAACGATGTTTTCACCATTGCGCTGAACATTGGCCATTACAAGTTCATGCTGGGTGACGATTTGTACTTCGCCACCTATATCAGTTCGGTGAAGATGGCCTTCGTCTCCACCGTGCTGTGTCTGTTGATCGGCTATCCGATGGCTTATTACATCGCCCGGGCTTCGGATAGCGCGCGCAACACTCTGATGATGATGGTGATGCTGCCGTTCTGGACGTCCTACCTGATCCGCGTCTACGCCTGGATCGGCATCCTGAAAAACGACGGCTTCCTCAATCAGTTCCTGCTGTGGCTGGGCGTGGTCGATACGCCGCTGCGGCTCTATCACACCAACTGGGCGGTCTATATCGGCATGGTGTTCTCCTACCTGCCGTTCATGATCATGCCCTTGTACGCCCACCTGGTGAAAATGGACCTGCGGCTGCTGGAAGCGGCCTACGACCTGGGCGCCAGACCGTGGAAAGCCTTTGTCCAAGTGACCTTGCCGTTGTCCAAGAACGGCATCATCGCCGGCAGCCTGCTGGTGTTCATTCCGGCGGTGGGGGAGTACGTGATTCCGGAACTGCTGGGCGGCTCCGACACGCTGATGATAGGCCGCGTGATGTGGGATGAGTTCTTCAACAATATGGATTGGCCGATGGCGGCGACGGTGACCTGCGCGATGGTGCTGCTCTTGCTGGTGCCGATGGCGCTGTTCCAGCACTACCAGGTCAAGAATATGGAGGCCGCGAGATGATCAAGCCCAACAAGACGCTGTCCTTCCTGGTGCTGGGCCTGGGGTACGGCTTTCTCTACCTGCCGATCGCGCTGCTGGTGTTGTATTCCTTCAACGAGTCCAAACTGGTGACGGTATGGTCCGGTTTTTCCACCAAGTGGTATGCCGCGCTGCTGCAGGACGACGAGCTGATCAACGCCGCCTGGCTCAGCGTCAAAATCGCGCTGATGACCGCCACCGCCTCGGTGGTAATAGGCACCTGGGCCGGCTTCGTGCTGGCCCGCTTCGGGCGCTTCCGGATGTTCACCCTGTTCGCCGGCATGATCAACGCGCCGCTGGTGATTCCCGAGGTGATTCAGGGCATCTCGCTGCTGCTGTTGTTCGTGGCGATGGAACAGGCCTTCGGCTGGCCGGAAGGACGAGGCGTGTTCACCATCTGGATAGGCCACGTGATGCTGTGCGTGTCCTATGTCGCCATCGTGGTGCAGTCGCGGGTGCGCGAATTGAATCTGTCGCTGGAAGAGGCGGCGATGGATCTGGGCGCGCGTCCCCTGAAGGTGTTCTTCGTGATCACGCTGCCGCTGATCTCGCAGGCGCTGGTGTCGGGCTGGCTGCTGTCGTTCACGCTGTCGCTTGACGACCTGGTGCTGACCGCCTTCCTGTCCGGCCCTGGTTCCACCACCTTGCCCATGGTGATCTTCTCGCGGGTGCGCCTGGGGCTGAATCCGGAGATGAACGCGCTGGCAACGCTGTTCATCGTGCTGGTGTCGGCCGGGGTGGTGGTGGCCAACATCTATATGCGCATGGCGGAGCGCAAGCGTGAGCGCGAGATGAAACTGGCCTTTGCCCAGGCCTGAGCCTGGCGTTGCATAAAAATATAAAACACGCATGCCGGCGCGGCGTTGCCGCGCCGGAGCGTCCGTGGATGAGCGCAGGCGGTTCTCGAATGTTGTATCCAAAGTCATGCAACAAGGGAGTGGGAAATGAAGAGAATACTGATCAGCGCGCTGATAGCCGGCCTGCCTGGCATGGCATTGGCCGATGCCAAGGCGGACGAGCTCGCCAAGCTCAAGGCGCAACTACAAGCGCTGCAGAGCCAGATGCAGGCCTTGCAGCAAGCGGTGGCCGCGGCGACCGAGGCCAAGGCGCCGGCGGACGAGGCCAACGCAGACCTCAAGGAGAGGGTGGCCGGCATGGAGCTGAAGGTGGACAAGCTCAACAACGCCACCACCGACGGCCCGCTGGCCGGACTTAGCGTCACCGGCTACCTGGACCCAACCTATATCTACAACCGCGCCAACAATAGCTCCGGCTTCCAGTTTCTGAATCATCAGAATACCTATGCCTACAGCAACAGCACCTTTGGCGACGTCTACCTCGACATCAAGAAGACCTTTGGCGTGGGACCCACCGCCCCCAGTGCGGAAATCAGCATCATGCCCAACCGCGGTTCTGGCAACACCCTGCTGGATGGCGGCAGCGGCAACAACATTATCAACACCGCGCAGTTCACCTATCCGCTGTCGGACACCTGGTCGTTGACCGCCGGCCTGGTCAACAGCTTCGGTGGTTATGAAATGCAGCAATCCAACCAGATGACCACGCTGACCCACGGCCTGTTGTACGACTTCAGCGTGCCGGGCTCCTATGTCGGCGCCGGCTTCAATTGGGCGCACGGCGACTGGGCGTGGAAGTTCATGCTGGGCAATGAGCAATACCGCACTCATGCCAATCTGGCCTCCACCGGCAGCAATGGCGATACCGGCAACCCCATCGTCAAAAGCAACAACACGCCCACGCTCACCGGCCGGGTTGACTACACCTGGAGCAGTGCGCTGGACCTGGGCTGGTCCTTCAATGCCGGCCGCCAGACGCTGCTGACCAGCGCCGCCCAGTCCGCCAGCAATCCCGCGCCGGTGAGCAACGGTTGTCTGGCCGGCAACAGCGGCTTTGGCTACCAGTGCGTCAGCAAGGACCCATACAGCAATTACTTCTATACCGAAGTCGACGCCAGCTACACCTTGAACGATATCCAGTACAACGCCGAGTTCGATTACGGACGGCAGCAGAACGCCGCCTGGAACGGCGGCGCGGCGCAATGGTATGGGGTCTCGTTGCTTGGGCACCGCAAATGGGTGACAGATCTCCTGGGCAAGATGGGCGCCACCTTGCGTTACGACTACCTGAACAACAGCAAGAACGGAGGCGGCGGCGCCGGCGTCGCGCTCAATGCCAACGGCTACGACGGCGTCAACGGCTTTGGCGTGTCGCAGGCTTGCGTGGCCAGCGGCGCGGCCGACTGCAAGGGCGCCAATCGCCAGGCCTTGACCGCGGACTTGTTGTTCTATCCGACGGACCAACTGACGCTGAAGTTCGAGTACCGGCACGACTGGGCCAGCCAGGACGTGTTCCTGCGCAACGACGGTCGCTTCCGTCGCAGCAACGATATGTTGGGCGCGCAGGCGGTGTACAGCTTCTGATTAGGAGCGAGGACGGGCGGCCCGGCGCGGGCCGCCTTTTGTTTTGCCCGGCCATGGGCGACAATGCCCATCCCTTCCTCGTTACCGCCATGTCATGTCGCGATTGAAACCCTGGCTGCAAGACCGCTGGCCGTTGCCGCGTTATCAACCCGATCCGCGGCAAGCTCATCATGGGGCCGATGGCTACCACAATCTATTTCCTTTCCAGCAACCGCGGCTGCTGGACGTGCTGCGTTGGGAATGGCAGCGCCGCCGCATGCCGGCGGTGCGTCACCGGCTGGAACGCATTCCGCGCCAAGAACCGGACTTGGCCGCGCTGAACGCCAACCGGGACCGGCCGTCGCTGACCTGGGTGGCCCATGCCACCAGCTTCATCCAATTGTGCGGCAAGAACATATTGATCGATCCGATCTGGTCGCAACGGGCCTCGCCGCTCCAGTGGGCGGGACCGGAACGGCAGTTGCCGCCGCCGATGGCTTTGCAGGAACTGCCGGCGATCGATCTGGTGCTGATTACCCACAATCATTACGACCATCTCGACTTCAACACCGTCAGCCGGCTGGCGCGCCAGCCGGCAAGCTGCCCGCATTTCGCCGCGCCGCTGGGGGTGGGGGCGACCTTGCGGCGCGCTGGCGTGCCTGTGTCGCACATCCACGAGCTGGACTGGTGGCAGCGTTACCGTCTGGACGGCGTGGAGGCGGAATTGACGCCGGCCCATCATTGGAGCAAGCGCTGGATGTTCGGCGACGAAAACCGCGCGCTGTGGGGCGGCTTCGCTGTGCGCGGCGATGGGCTGCAGTTCTGGTATCCAGGCGACACCGGTTATCAGGACCAGCTGTTCCGGCTGATAGGCGAACGCATCGGCTTGGTGGATCTGGCCTTGTTGCCGATAGGCGCTTACGAACCGCGCTGGTTTCTCAGCCCGCAGCACGTGAATCCGGAGGAGGCTGTGCGAATTTTGCTGGATACCGGGGCGCGAGCCGCCTGGGCAGTGCATTGGGGCAGCTTCATCCTTACCGACGAGCCGCTGGATCGCCCGCAGGACGATCTTGCCGTCGCGCTAGCGCTATGGAATATCTCGCCGGAGGTCTTTCAACGGCCGGCCATGGGCGAAACACGCTGGTTTTGAGTCCGATCTTGGCAGTAAATCCCAAACGTCGTCGTTTGAGGCTTATTTTACCGATGCGGCTTGGCTGCAAGCATTGCCCCTGATGGCAAGCGGGAATACAATCAACAGGTAGTTTTTTTCAGAAGCGAAGACTAATTTTCGTTTTCGCGGCAATTCTTGGGGCTCTAATGACTATTCTTCAACTGATCAATCAACGGGTGCAGGCCGCCCTGGCGGCAGCCGGCGCGCCGGACGCGCCCGCCGTGGTGCAGCCGGCGTCCAAGCCGGAATTCGGCGACTATCAAGCCAACGGCGTGATGGGCGCTGCCAAGCAGCTTAAGACCAACCCGCGCGAACTGGCCCAGAAAGTGGTTGCCGCGCTGGATCTTGCCGGCATCGCCGACAAGGTGGAAATCGCCGGTCCGGGTTTCATCAATATTCATTTAGCCCCTGAATATCTTGCCCGACGAAGCGAAGCCGCCCTGAAAGACGACAAGCTAGGCATCCATCGCGTTGTGCCGCAGCGCGTGATGGTGGAGTACTCCTCGCCCAACCTGGCCAAGGAAATGCACGTCGGCCACCTGCGTTCCAGCATCATCGGCGACGCGCTGGCCCGTGTGATGGAATTTGTCGGCCACGACGTGGTGCGCGCCAATCACGTGGGCGACTGGGGCACCCAGTTCGGCATGCTGACCGCCTACCTGGTGGAAACCAGCCACGCCGGCGACGCCGAGCTGCAGCTGTCCGATCTGGAAACCTTCTATCGCAACGCCAAAGTGCGTTTTGACGAAAGCGAAGATTTCGCCAACCGCGCCCGCGACTACGTGGTCAAGCTGCAAGGCGGCGACCAGGAAGTGCTCAAGCTGTGGGAGCAGTTCGTCGACGTATCGCTGAAGCATTGCGAAGCGGTATACCAGAAGCTCAACGTCGGCCTCAAGCGCGAGCATGTGCGCGGCGAATCCTCGTACAACGACGATCTGCCGGTCATCGTCGAGGAGTTGCGCGCGGCCAGCCTGCTGACCGAGGACGACGGCGCCCAAGTCGTGTTCCTGGAAGAGTTCCGCACCCAGGAAGACAAGCCCATGGGCGTGATCATCCAGAAAAAGGATGGCGGCTATCTGTACACCACCACCGACCTGGGCGCGGTGCGCTATCGCCATAAGACCCTGAACCTTGACCGCGTGATCTACGTGGTGGACGCGCGCCAGAGCCAGCACTTCGCCCAGATGTTCTCCATCTGCCGCAAGGCCGGTTTCGCGCCGGACAGCATGAAGCTGGAACATGTCGGTTTCGGCGTGATGATGGGCGACGACGGCAAGCCGTTCAAGACCCGCTCCGGCGGCACGGTCAAGCTGATCGAGCTGTTGCAGGAGGCCGAAGAGCGCGCGTTTGCGCTGGTGTCGGAGAAGAATCCGGACCTGCCGGAAGCCGAGCGCCGCGAGATCGCCGCGGCCGTGGGCATCGGCGCGGTCAAGTACGCCGACTTGTCCAAGAACCGGATGAGCGATTACATCTTCAACTGGGACACCATGTTGGCCTTCGAGGGCAATACCGCGCCCTATCTGCAATACGCTTACACCCGAGTGCAAAGCGTATTCCGCAAGGCCGGCGACTACGACGCCAATGCCGCCATCGTCATTACCGAGCCGGCCGAGAAGCACCTGGCCGCCGCGTTGGCTCAGTTTGAGGATACCTTGCAGGCGGTGGTGGACGGCTGCTATCCGCACTACTTGTCCCAGTATCTGTACAACATCGCCACGCTGTTCTCGCGTTTCTACGAGGCTTGCCCCATCCTGAAGAGCGAGGGCGACGTCCGCGCCAGCCGTCTGCAGTTGTCGGCGCTGACCGCCAAGACGCTGAAAACCGGTCTGGATCTGTTGGGCATCAAGGTGCTGGATTCGATGTAAACCGGTCTTTCCGGCTCAAGCATGCCGCCCGCGCTTTGCGCCGGCGGCATTTTTCATGGGGAGAGCGTTCAAGGCGCGGCGGGTGCTTTGCCGACCTTGGTTTCTCCGTTTGCGTCCGCCGCCGGATCGGCCTCTTCGACGCCCATTGCTTTGTTCGCCGGCGGCTGGATGGAGGCGCCCAGCATGTCCAGCACCTTGGCCATGCCGGACGGCATGGCCGTGTCGCTGCGTCCCACCTCAACACGGTATTTGGCGGATAGCGTTTGCTCTTTCATGTTCACATCCTTGGAATGGGGGCGGAGGCCAGTCTACGCCGATTGTGATGTCTTTGTCATGGTATCGGCTGGGGGGCTTCAAGATGCTCCGCTCTTTGTGTCCAGCGCAACTTGGTTCCGGCCATTGGCCTTGGCGCGGTAAAGCGTTTGGCCGGCGCGTTCCACCACCGCTTCGGGTTGCGCGCCGGAGGGGCCGAAATTGTCGTTGACGCGCTGGACGTAGGCGGGGGGAGGGACGATAGGGTTATAGATTGGCTGCGTATTGGGGCGCATTGCGAAAAGGGTGGCGCAAACCGACAAAAAACCCCGAAAGCCGTGAGCTATCGGGGTTTTCGAGTTTTCATGACGCGTCATGAAATGGTGTTGTGGTGGAGGCGGCGGGAATCGAACCCGCGTCCGAAAGTCCTCTACAGTGAGTTCTACATACTTAGTCGTGTCATTTGGATTTAACCGCTGCCACGCCGACGGACAGGCTGGACTTTGGCGAGTTACCTATTGTTTCGCACTATGCCAAGTAACCCGACATAGCACTAGCAGATGTAAAGTGACACTACAGGGTTTTGACGCCCCCGGCCCATCTGCGAACCGTTGTAGTGTCTAGCTAGCCCTTAGGCTGCCAGAGCGTAAGTTTCGTCGTTTGCGACTAAATAAACTCAGTGTTTTACGGGGTGACTGAAATCCCGGTATGCCCTCATCTGCTTCGCAACCCTCGTCGAAACCAGGTCGCCCCCAGATAAGAATCCAGATTATATAGACAATGGGCGCGCAAGGCTAGTTCCGCGGCCTTTTTTGTACGAATTCAACCGCTGTCGGGCGGGGAGGAAGGCCAGGTCGGCTAGGGATGATGTCTGTCATATGGCTCTGCTTGAAACAGATTTAGCGTTTCTCTTGCGCAAGCCAATGTCTTAAAGAAAAGGCGAAGTCAGGCTGTCGGAAACCAAGACGGTAGTCTAGATTGATAGTTTTATTGATGAGTAATGGACTGAAACGCTCCGAGTTTCGTTTATCCTGTTTTCATGAGCGGAATGCGCTTTCCAAAAAACTTTAGTGTTTAAGGGTTTTCCCATCAGGGTTGAATGTGGAGGGGCCAATTTCAAATTAATGGCCTTTTTACGCGTGAACATTTGCAACTTCAGTTGGATTGACTATGTTGACTTCATGACTGGCCGCAAATGCGTACTTCTCAGCGAGGAGGAAATATGATGGATAAAGAGGCGCTCAGGCAGGAAGCCATGAGATGGCGAAACTGGTTTAGCAAAGGTCAGCGGCTTTGGAGCTTCGCCCATCATACGGCCATCTTCGGATCGATTCTTTGCAGCGTGGTGGTGGGGGGCTTGCTGCAGGTGCAAGGGCATGATCTCAAAGGTTATTCCACCGTGTTGACTTCAATCGCCGCGGCTTTGTCCAGCTTGGCCGCCGCCGGGGGGTTTGAGCGCAAGTGGAAAAGCAACCGCTTGAGCCGCAGCCGGGTGGATGGCCTGCTGATTGATATTGAGGCAGGCTCGTACAGCATGTCGGAATTGGCTTGTCAGTTGAAGGAAATTATTTCCAAGCATGATCTGGACGTGACTAAAAGAGACAGCATGGAGCCTTTGCTGGTGGAGCATAAAACCAGCAGCACCGTTAAATCCCTGCTTTCCTGAGCGGCGCTCCCGTGAATGAAAAGCGCTGATGGCGGCCATGGCGCTTTGATTTGAATGTAAAACAGTCCTTGTCGTTTATTCGACGCGGACTGTTTTCTTATTGTCGGGTGAATGTCGACGCGTTTTTACCTGCTCGCTAGGCATGCTTAGTCGGTATAGCGCTCGGCAATGGCGCGGAAAGTTTCCGTCAGGGCCAGGAAGGCGGCGACGATGTCTGGGTCGAAATGGCTGCCGTAGCCTTCGCGGATGATGGAGACTGCCTGTTCATGGGGGAGGGGGGGCTTGTAGACGCGGCGGGAAATCAAGGCGTCGTAAACATCCGCCACCGCCATTAGCCGGGCGGAGACGGGGATGTCGTCTCCGGCAAGGCCTTGAGGGTAGCCGCTGCCGTCCCATTTTTCCTGATGGCTGTACGCGATTTCCTTGGCGTGGCGCAGAAAACTGCTGGGAGAGTTCAGCAGCCTTTCCGCGGAGGCGATGGTATCGCGCCCCAGCGTGGTGTGGGTTTTCATGATTTCGAACTCTTCCGGCGTCAACTTGCCCGGCTTGAGCAGGATATGGTCCGGAATGCCCACCTTGCCGATATCGTGCAAGGGCGCGGATTTGAACAGTTCTTGAATGGTTTCCTCATCCAGCGCGGCTTGGAAGCGCGGGTGGTTGCGCAATTGCGTGCACAAGGCGAGAACATAGTTTTGCGTCCGGCGCAGATGGTTGCCCGTTTCATGGTCGCGGGTTTCCGCCAGCGAGGCCAGGGCAAGGATGGTGACGTCCTGGACGACTTGCACTTCGTGGGTACGGCGCTCCACCTCTCTTTGCAGGAAAGCGGACTTGTCTTCCAGAAAGTCCGCGGCGGCTTTGAGCCGCAGATGGGTTTTGACCCGGGCCAGCACGATGGGAGGAGAGATGGGTTTGATGATGTAATCCACCGCGCCGGCGTCGAAGCCGGCTTGTTCATTTTCATTTTCGCCCATTGAGGTCAGAAAGATCACCGGTATCCGCGCAGTGCGTGGGTTGGCCTTGACCTGGCGGCAGGTTTCAAAACCGCCGATGCCGGGCATCATGATGTCCAGCAGCAGCAGGTCCGGCAGTGTTTCGGCCTCCAACAGTTCCAGCGCGCGTTCGCCGCTGTTGGCGATTTGGGTTCGGTACTGGTCTTTGAGCAAACCGTAAAGCAAAGTGAGGTTTTCCGGCATGTCATCCACGATCAGAACAGTCTGGCGCGGCGCAGCCGGTGCGGAGTCCGTCATCTTATGTCCTCCGGCAAAGGGATGCGCTGGGCAGCCGCGGCGTGGCGAAGCAAGGTCAGAGCGCTGACGAAGTCGAACTGATTCAGCGCTTTTTCGAAATCGGCGAATTCATTCGGGGCGAGTAGAGTGCGCAGGATCGGCGCCTGTTGCAGGAAGAGTTCCAGGGCGTCGCCGTCGCTCGCGGCCAGCAGGGCCGCCAGCCGCCGCAGCAGCGCCGGACCGGCCGGCGCGTCCGCATTCGGCGCGACGGCGCCGGATAAACGGTCTTCCGCCTCCAGACAGGCGCGAAGCGCCGTTATCACCTGTTCAAGGGCATCTTCCAGCGGGGCCAGCCGAACGGCGCCGCGCGAGCGCAAATCGCGTTCCACCGCGGTGGCGGCATCCTGAAGTTGCACGCATCCCACATTGCCGCTGACGCCTTTTAGCGTATGCACAGTGCGTTCGGCCTGGACGTAGTCTCCGATTGCCAGCGCTGCGGACAGGCGGGCGGCTGCGTCCGCCTCTTCCGCGACGAATTGGCGCAGCAGATGCAGGTAGAGTTCGCGTTTTCCGGCTACGCGTTTCAAGCCGGCTTGTTGATCCAGGCCGGGGATGTCCGGCAGCGCCAGCGCGGACGAGACGGCGTGACGGAGCTCCGCGCCCGGCGGTATCGGTTTGACCCAGCGCAGCAAGGTCTGGAACATCGCATGCGGGTCAATCGGCTTGGCGATGTAGTCGTCCATGCCGGCGTTCATGCACTCTTCCCGCTCTTCCGACAGCGTGTCTGCCGTCATCGCCAGCACCGGCAAGGATGAAAAACGCGGGTCGGCCTTGATTTGCCGGGTGGCGGATATGCCGTCCAGCACTGGCATTTGCACATCCATCAGCACTGCGTCGAAGCCCTGCGGGCCCATTGCGGCCAGGCGGGCCAGCGCTTCGCCGCCGTGATTGGCCAAGGTCACCAGCGCGCCCGCGTCGCCCAGCAGCTCTACGGCGATTTGTTGATTCACCAGGTTGTCTTCCACCAACAGCAGGCGCACGCCGTCCAAGCGCGGCAATTCCTCGGTGAGCGCCACTATGCCTTTGTTATGATGGGGCCCGAACATCGCCAGCACCACGTCGTAGAGCGAAGACAGGCTGACGGGTTTGATCAGGACCGCGTCGCAGCCGCTCAGCTCGCCTTGGGCGCGAACGTCGTCGCGGCCAAAGGCGGTGGCCAGGACGATCTTGATGCTGCGGCTGATGCTGCGAATCTGGGAGATGGTTTCCACCCCGTTCATGCCCGGCATCATCCAGTCCACGAAAACCGCGTCGAACGGCCGATCCAGATTGGCCTGAGCGACCGCGGCCACGGCCTCCGGCCCGGAGGCGCAGGTTTGAGCGAAAAAGCCCAGAGACCGCAGTTGGTCGGACAGGATGTCTCGCGCCGACGCGTTGTCGTCCACCACCAGCACGCGCAAGCCCTTGATCTCTCGAGGTAGGCCCTGGCGGCGGGTGTCCACGGCGGAGGACACGCCCAGCCAGACGTTGAACATGAACAGGCTGCCCCAGCCGGGCGCGGATTCCACCCGGATCGAACCCCCCATCAGTTCCACCAGCCGCTTGGCGATGGTCAGCCCCAGGCCGGTGCCGCCAAAGCGGCGCGTGGTGGAGCCGTCTGCCTGGCTGAAAGGCTGAAAAAGCCGCGCAGCTTGTTCCTCGCTCATGCCGATGCCGGTGTCGTGCACGCAAAAACGCAGATGGACCTTGTCGCCCACTTGTTCCAGCCGGCGGATGATGATGGCCACTTGGCCCTTGTCCGTGAACTTGATCGCGTTATTGCTCAAATTGATCAGCACTTGGCTGAGCCGCAAGGCGTCGCCCACCAGGCCTTTGGGCACGTCAGAGCCCACTTCGAACAGCAATTCCAGAGATTTGTCGGTTGCTTTTTGCGCCACCAGCGGGGACACCGCCTCCAATATATCGTCCAGCCAGAACGGTTCGGCTTCCATTTCCAGCTTGCCGGCTTCTACTTTGGAAAAGTCCAGAATGTCGTTGACGATGCCCAGCAGAGAGGTGCCGGCGTTGTGGATTTTGCTGACGTAGTCGCGCTGCTGCCCGGTGAGCTTGGTTTTCAGGGCCAGATAGGACATCCCGATGATGGCGTTCATCGGCGTGCGGATTTCGTGGCTCATATTGGCCAGGAACATCGACTTGGCCTGAGTGGCGTGCTCCGCCTGCTGCTTGGCCACGCGCAATTCCCCTGCGGTGTCCGCCAGGCGCGCGTAGAGCAGGCCGTTTTCCAGCAGCAGAATGATCAGCACAAAGCTGGCGGACAGCAGGCCGTAGCCGCGGCCGGCGTAAAAGCCCAGGTCGAAGCGGCTGGCGTTTAGCATGGCGGACAAGGCGATATCGCACAGCCAGGCCGTCATGACTACCGCCAGCCAGACATCAAGCAAGGTGCGCTTCCAGCGCCGCAACAACAGCAGCAAGGCCAGCGCGCTGAAGCCCCAAACGGCGGACACCACGCCAAACATGATGGGCGTGTAACGGCTGCCCTGCATGATGGGGGGGAACCAGGGGTGGCCCAGCGTAGCCAGCGCCGTCAGCGCCATCATCAGCGCCAGCGAGCCGGCGACGCAGCCCAGTACCGCCGGCAGCGGGCTGGCAAAGCGTTTTGGGCCGTCGTCGCGTTGGGCTAGCAGCGCGTAAGCCAGCACCATCAGCGGAAAGCCGCCGTGCCAGAACATATACATCCAGGCCGTGGTTTGCGGGCCGGCCCCAAGTAGGCCGCCCGGCGCGAACACGCCGGGAAAGGTCAGCGCGTGCGCCACCGCCATCAGCGCGGTGAATAGATAGGCCGTGGCCAGGGCCAATAAGGCGCGGGCGCGCAAGATCGCGTATTGGCCGAACAATAGCGCCGCGGTGACCAGATCGCACACCGCCATCGCAGCCTGATACGCGGGAATGAAGGCGGGCACTTTGGGCAGGGGCAATTTGGTGAAAGGCAGCACGCAGAGAAACACCAGCATGGATACCAGAATGGCGGCCAGCGCCATCCGGCGCTGCGCCGGGCTGGGCGGCAGAGTGGATAGAAATTCGAATGCGTCGTTGCCGGAGGCGGGCGTTTGCTGCATATGTCGAAGCTCCATCCATCAACGGATTTCGTGTTTATGAAGCAATCATATTTTGCTGTTTTATAGCATATGGACTCGCAAGAAGGGATGGAATGTCCATTGCCTGGCTCTGGGCTTTCAAGCGCCGGATAAATCGAAGGAAGTTGCAAAGAGGGACGTGGACGCATCTCCGAGCCGGATTTGCCGCGAAGCGAGGAGGACTTGAACGGCGGATGAGGGGGGGAGATGTAGAGGTGGCTCATGGCGCTGGTGGCGCCATGCCGGCGTATGCCTTGAGCAGCGCGGCGCGAATGTCGTCCAACCTTTGCTCGCTCTTGTGGACGTCTTTGGTGTTTGCGCGCAGAGCCTCTTGGGCGATCCGTCCACGGTCAGAGCGGCGCAATTCAGAGCGGCCGGTCGTCGCCATCACGCCGCTGTCGCCCTGTTCGGCAAGCCGGTTAGTCTGGCCGCGATGCTGGCGATCGCGGCGATCTTGTTTTCAGTGGTGCAACTCAAGCAAGTGAAAGATTGATATGGATTAGTTTTATCTGTTGGCGGCGGGCGTGCTTGAAATCCAGGTAGTGGTGGGTATTCGGGACATTGCGATGAAACGCTATGCCAGAGGCTGCGCATTGTATGCGCTGGGCCTGAGCAGCTCCTTATTCCTACTCTATCTGGCGATGAAAACCATGGAAATGTCGATTGTCGATACCGCGTATACCGGGATTGGCGTGGTGGGCACGGTGGTGGCCGGCATCTTGTTTTGGGGCGATAAAAAGAGCCACAAGGAGTTTGCCTCTCTGTCGCCGCTGGTCGCATCCATCGTCGCGCTCAAGACCGCCGGCTATCGCACGCTCATGGTTGGGCGCCCGGCGCCAGCCCGCGGTCCAGCCGAGCCAGGATGCGGTAAGCTGCGCTCACTCGTTCGGCCAGCGGATAGGACTTGTTGGCCAATAGCACGATGCCCAGCCGCTTTTCCGGGATATAGGCGGCGTAAGCCGAAAAGCCGTTGGTGGAACCCGTCTTGTTGATGAAGGCCCGCGGTTGCGGCGGCAGCGGCGGATCCAGGCGCTGTGCCGGCATGCCCTGATAGATGTAGGCGGGAGAGTTACCGCTTAGCAGCCGGGGCAAGGCCACCGGATACGGATATTGTTCCCAGATCAGGCTTTGGGTCAATTCTCCGGCGCGGTAGTAGCCGATATGAGTGTCCTCGAGCGCGGCTTGCAGCTTGGGCGCCATGGGCAACAGGCCCATATTGGCGTTGAGGAAGCGGGCCAAGTCTGCCGCGCTGGACTTGACGCCGTAGGCTTCATCCGCCAACACGGCCGGGGTCAGCCGCGCGGGCCGGTCGTTCTTGTCGTAGCCCTGTGCGTAGTCGCGCATTCTCTGGAAGGGGACGTTGACGAAGCTGTTGTCCATGCCCAGCTTGGCGAAGAGTCTGCCTTCCACCGCCGCCGCATAGGGCATGCGCATGCTGGCGGCGGCGATCTGGCCCAGGACCCCGATGCCGATATTGGAATAGATCCGTTGGCTGCCCACTGGCTGTCCGGGACGCCAGCGCCGCATGAATCGCCGCAACTGGCCGGCGTTGTCGACGTTGTCCGGCACGAACAAGGGAAGGCCGGAGGTCTGAGTGCCCAGGTTCAGCAGCGTGACCCGCTCCAGGCCGCCGCCGCTCTGTGCCGGGAGGTGCTGGGTCACGGGATCGGCCAGCGAGAGCCGGCCCTCGGTCTGGGCGTAGCTGGCCAGCGCGGCGGTGAAGGTTTTGCTGAGCGAGCCGATCTCGAACAGCGTGGCGCTCGTCACCGGCCTTTGGTCGGTTTTAGAAGCGACGCCGTAGTTGTAGACCTGGACGCCGCCGTCGACGGCGAGGCCCACCGCCATGCCGGGTATGCCGTTTTTGCGCATCAGCGCCGGGATCTCCGCGTCCACGGCGGCCTGGGGCGAAGGCGCGGCTGCCAGAGCGTGAGCGGATAGTGCGGCGCAGAACAGCGGCAGGATGCGGCGATTGATTAAGGGCATGACGATGTCTCCATCAAGATATGGGAAGAGAAAGGACGGCGCGCCGGACGCGAGGGAGGCAGGGCCGCGGTTGCCGCCTCTGCCGTTCCGGCTTGTCTGGGCCAGGGCTTGGAGTCTGTTTACGATCTCGCGAGACAAGGCGTTTTCAACGCGGCATCGCCGACGCGCAGCAGAGATCGTAAACAGGTGGTCAGGAGCGGTTCAGTGCCAGCAGCAATTGATTGACGCCGTCGCTCATGGCCTGGTAGCGCGTCTGTTTGCCGCGGGTCAGCGCCACCCATACCGCCGTCTGCCGTTGGGGATCGATGGCGACATAGCTGAAGAAGCCGCCGCCGCCGGCGGTTTTTTGCAGGAAAGGTTGGGCGTTCGGCTGTTCGCGCAGAGCCACCCAGCCCAGACCCAACGCATCCGCCTTGCCGGGCACGTCCATGCCGGTAAGGCTGCGCAGCTCGGCGCGCTGATAGCGCATCTGGAAGGTTTGCTGATACAGGCGTTTGCGTTGCTCGTTCTGCGGCCGCACCAAGTCTTGCAGCCAGCGTTGCATGTCGGCGGCGGTGGAATAGACGCCGCCGCTGCCTATGGCGGCGCTGGTATTGACGCAGGGGCTGGTTTCCACGCCGCGCAGCAGGCGCGCGCACTGGGCGGGGCTGGGGCTGAAGGTGGTGTCGCGCATGGCCAGCGGTCCGGTGACGGTGTCGCGCAGCAAGGTCGGATAGGGCTTGCCGGCGGCGATTGCCAGCGCGTCGGCTAGATAATCGTAAGCCAGGTTGGAGTATTGGGCGCTCTGTCCTGGCGCGAATCGGGTCTTGGTCTTGACCAGCCAGCGCCAGCGCTGTTGCTGATTGGGCCAGACGAATACGGGCGTGTCGCGCGGTTTGACGCCCGGCAACTCGCGGGGCAAGCCGCTGGTGTGGGTGGCCAGGTGCAGCAAGGTGATGGGCTGGCCGCCCAAGGCCTTGGCTGGCCGGGCGCCGGCCGGCGCGAACTTTTGCAGCGGGTCGTCCAGTTTGAGCCGCTGATCCAGCACCATGGCCGCCAGTACTTCGCTGGTCATCAGTTTGCTCAGGCTGGCGATGCGGAGCAGTGAGTTGGCGTCCGGCGTCTGGCGGCTGCCGGGGCGGGTTTCTCCGTAAAAACGTTGCAGGCTGCCTTGTTTGTCTATCACCACCATCACCATGCCCACCGCCTGGCTGTCTTTGAAGATGCGCTCGGCGTGCTGGTTTAGTTGGGCGATGGGCATGGCGGCCAGGCTCGCGGCCGGCAGGGCGGCCAGGGCCAGGCTGATGAATCCCTTTGTTCTCATTGATCGTGCTTCCCTTGGGTGAGGCTGCGCATCATCGGCGCTGTCGATGGCATGCATTTTATGGGCGGCGGAAGCCGGCGGCATAGCGCGCAATCTGTAACGGCTGTAACCGATTGAGACGGTCTAGTCCAAAAGTACAGGCGTGCCCGGTTTTTGAGGTGCTATTACTGGCTAGTTGAAGTCCCTATCGCCGCCATTATCGGCCCCGCCTCGTCTGCGCCAAGGCGCCCGCCCCTGATTGACGACTTAGTGGCTGTTTGTTCGTCCGCTTCGCCCGTGCCGCTGCACGGAGAGGAGGAGAGACTCATGCTCTATCACATGCAGAGCAAGAGGTAGAACCGCTGGCAAAACCCGCTTGAACGTGCAAGCCCGCGCCCTGAGGCGGTGCGGCGCGTTGTCGTTTGCGCAGGTTTTGCCAGCTGCTGTTGCCGTATGGAGGACGCCGGCTTTGCGCCGGCGTTGGGGCAGCTGACTTACCTTTATGGAGGAAAGTGTCATGCCATCAGTCAATCAGTTTGCTTATGTGCCCAATACCAGCACTTACAAATTCGCCTATGGCGGGTCCATTCCCAATATGGCGATTGCCAATATGCCCAACGATACCAATTGGGCGCGTTGGACCATGCTCAACGACGGTGAGTACTACCGGATGTATTTCTTCAAGGGCAGCAGCGCGGATACCCTGTATCAGGCCGCGTTCAATCCGGCCACGTCCAAGTACGAGTTCGGCTTCCACTCCATCCCGGAGTTGAAGATCACCGGGGCGCCGCCGGACGCGGACGCCAGCAGCGTGTCCATGCTCTACGATGGCAGCACCAGCACGTATCGGCTGTATTTGCGGCGTTTGGGCGCGCCCACGGTGCTGTACCAGTTTGGCTTCAACCGTTCCACCAACCACTATGAGTACGGCTATAACTCCATTCCCACTTTGAACGTCACCGGCGCGCCGGGAGATACGGATTTCCACCGTTGGTCGATGTTGTTCGACGGCAGCACCTATCGCTTGTACGCCTTCAAGGTGGGCAGCGTGGACACCTTCTACCAGTTCGGCTACAACCCGCAGACCCAGGCGTATCAATATGGTCACGACTCCATTCCCATCCTGACCCTGGTGGGCACGCCGGCCAACAGCAATCTGACCAGTATGTCGATGCTGTTCGGGCAGGGCGATTACCGCTTCTATTTCCAGACCTTGTGAGGGGGCGGGCGAGGACGGCGGACGGCCGGGATGGCGGTCCGCCGGGGGGCAGCTTGTTCGAAGTCAGTGGATGTTGAGCAGGCGTTCAGGCCCGCAGGTCCACGATGGGCGGCGTTTTGCTGGTGATGGGGTCCAGCCGCCATTGTGCTCGCGCCGCCGGTATGAGCGCGACGGCGCAGGCGTCCGCCTGGCCGAGCAAGGCCGTCAGGCGCGAGCGCAAGGCCGTCTCCGCGGGGGCGGGCAGCGGGCCGGCCAGCAGCAGGGTCAGCCGCTCGCGGCCGCTTGGGTCGCGGTCCAGTTGGATCTGGAAGCCGTCTTCCGCGCCGGCCAGCTTCGCGAAGTCGTCCAGTTCGTAAGTGGTTTCATTGAGGCGGAAGGAGCGGCCGTCGCGACCGCGCAATTCCAGCCAGCGTTCACCGTCGCGCTCCACCCAGCGGCCGATGTCGCCCACGCAGTAGCGAAACACCGGAAAGCGCCGCCGCCAGGCGTTGCTGACTGCAATGCGGCCGTAACCGGCGTTGTCCGGCTGCAGGATCTCCACCGCCACCCGCGGCAGCACCCGAAACAGGCCGGGGCGGCGGCTGGCGTCGCTCCAGGCCCAGATGCCGGTTTCCGCGCCGCCGTATAGTGACCAGACCTGACCCGCGCCCAAAGCGGCGCGCAGCCGCGCGAGAGTGGATGCGTGCAGGGTTTCACCGGCGTAGAGCAGTTGCGGAATCTCCAAACGCTCATCCGCGGCCTCCAGGTGGGCGGCGAACAGCGCCAGCCGCGATGGGGTGCCCAATATATGGCTGGGGCGGAACTGCCGCGCCGTGGCCAGGATGTCGGCGTCGGCGGCGTGGGCGCTCATCGGCAGGGTGGTGGCCTGGCAGCGCTCCAGCACATCGTCGACGATGGCGGCGGTGCGGTAGAGGTTGGCGTAGCCAAACAGATTCAGGGCGATGCTGGCGGGGCCGAACACCCCGTCGGCGCGCAGCCGGTCCGCCAGCACCTGTCGTTGGGCCAGGTTTTCCGCGATATCCACCGGGAAGATCAGCGCCGCCTGGGTGCTGCCGCCGGAGCGCACCAGATAGAGGCCGGAAGCCTCCCGTTCCGGCGCAAACGACGCCAGCGCGGCTTGCAGAACCGCTTTTTCCAGCGGCTGCGCGGCGTCGGCGCAGTCTACGCCGCGGTAGAGCGTCTGATAGAAGGGATGGGCGCGGGCAAGCTCGAAACACTCTCGCAACAAGGCTTGCTGACGGGCCGGCGCGGAAGGCTGGGTCAGCGGCGCGTTCATGCCGGCAGCCTCGCCGCGTCTGTTTGCGGCAGCCCCAGCTGGATCAGCAGCGGGCGATGGCGGGCCAGGAAGGCGCGCCGCTGCGCCGCGTCCGGCAGCGATTCTTGCGCGTAATCCAGCCAGCGCTGCGCCAGCATGCGAGCCAGGCGCAGCTCGTCCGCGTCCTGGCTGCCGGCATAGCGCAGCACGGTGGGCGGGGTGGCCAGCAGCCGCCAATCCCGGCACGGCCGGTGTGACAGGCTGTCCGCCAGAATGCGGAAGCGAATCAGCGGAGCGGACAGCACTCCGGCGCGCCCGCCGTGCGCGACAATCTCCTTCAGCACCCGATACCAGAAATCGATGCCCTCGTTCAAGCGCGCGCCGGCCACGTAGCGCTGCGTCAGCAGCCATTGCCGCCGCGCGGCCACATTGCTGGCCCGGCCCATGAAAAAATCAGGATGGCCGGCGGTGCGCAGCGGGCGCGGAAGCAGGAAAACTTCGTCCTCCAGGGGCTCCCACTCCGCGCGCAGCGCGTCCAGTTGCGGGAAGCGCTCCTCCTGCGGCGCGCTGTCATAGCCCAGCACCGCCAGGTCCAGCCGGTGCTCGTTCATTTTTTGCTCCAGCAAGCGCAGGCAGTCCGGGCGGTAGCAGTCGTCCGCGTCCAGAAAGCTCACTAGTTCGCCGCCCGCCAGCGCCAGCCCTGCGTTTCGCGCCGCGCCGGGGCCGCTGTTGCGCGGCAGCCGCAGCAGCACGCTGCGGGTATGGCTTAAATCCTGAGCGTGGTGGCGCAAGGCGTGTTCCGCCGCCTCGGCGCTGTCGTCGGTGCTGGCGTCGTCAACGATGATGATCTCGTGCGGCGCTTTCTCCTGCGCAGCCAGCGAGGCGATGGTTTCACCGATGTAGGCGCGTTTGTTGTACAGCGGAATAATGACGGAATGCCGCATGAAGCCCCCTGTGCAAACCGGTTCAGGCCGCGGCGGCGGCGGAGTACAGCTTGCCGCGGCGTTGGTGCAGATTGATGATCAACTCGTCCGAACCGCGAAACACGCCGGGGCCGTAACTTTCCGCGTCGCGGCATAGCTGCATGCCCACCAGCCGGATGAGCTGTCGGCTTTCCGGGTCCTCGAATTCGCTTTGTTCAATATAGTTTTGAAACATGTACCGCGGCCATTGCTCCCGCACCAGCTTGCGCCAGGCGGCTTCGCCGCAGGCGGAGCGCACCAGAGAGCCCAGGCCGCGTCCGCCGCTGCTGGGCTTGGCGATGAAATCGCCGGGAAGCGCCAACAGGGCTTCGGCCTCCTCCTGCGAAGCCGGCGCGAAGGAGGGGATCAGAAAGGGCCGGAGGGCGGCGTAATCGTCGGTGTCCAGGCAGTCCCGCATGATGTCCTCCCGATTCAGGACCGCCAGAGAACGCTTGTCGTGCACCAGGATCAGCGTGCGGATGTCGTTGAAATAAGCGCCGCTATCCAGCAACTGATCCAGTGCTTTGTCCGGCAGTAGTGGCAGTTCGCTACGGTCCATTTCCAGAATGCAGCGATCCACTGCGCGGCCGTTCAGCCACAGTTTGCCGTTACGAACGCTGAGCGCTTCCGGCCGGGCGGACAGAAAGTGAGCGCCGTCGCGCCGCAGCGTTTCCGCCAGCAGAAAAATCTCGGTGCCGGGCTCGCGGGCGTGCACAAGCGCCACCACGCAGCCGGGCGGGTGCCATTGACGCAGTGTTTGCAAGAAGGCGTCGTCTCCCTCAGCCTGGCCCAGCCAGTGGCTGATCATCCATCCGTTCATTGGATAGCGCGCGCCCACCTCGCAGATGCGCGGCAGGCCCCCGCGGTCGTAAATGAAGTCCGGGCGGTAAAATCCCACGCGGTAAGGCCGGCCGTGAGCGTGCAGCAGCAGCGCCTCCATCGCTTTGGGCAACTGATAAAGCGCCCGGATGCGAGGGTCCAGGAAATAGCGGCCGACGATGGCCCGGAACGCGGCGTCCAGCAGCGCGCTCAGACGATGCAGGCTGCTCAGATAGCCGGCGGATACCTCCACGCGGGCGCGCGCCAGCTGCTCCGGGGCGAATAGCGGCGGCGTGCCCGGCGGCCAGGCGGGCGGCGCGGCGGCGGCCTGGTCCGCCAGCCGCAAGAGCGGCGGTTCGGTTCCGCTCACAGTGCTTCCGCCGCGACGTCCAGCGCCACCGTTTCCAGCACCGCCGCCTTTTGCTCCAGGTAAGCGCCGACGATGCCGTCCAGACTATAGCGTTCCAAATCCAGTGCCATGGCCCGCGCGTAGTGGCGGATCGCGTTCATGGCGTGAAAGAAGTGGTTTTTCTCGGTGGGGCCGCAGTGCACGCTGATCCAGCCCAGCGTACGAGTGGCGTCGCGCTCGGCGAAGCCCAGGGTTTGAGTCAGCCAGCGGCGGAACAAAGGCAGGATGAACTCCACTTCGCCGTGAGTGTAGATCTCGTGCGTCAGCGTGGTCAGCAGCGCAATGGCCAGGTCCGGCTCGCGCAGCGACTGATGGTCCTTCCAGCTCTTGAAGGCCTTGGCGCTGGGGTGGAGGTAGGCATGGGACAGCCACTGGTCATCTCCGACAATGCCCGTGGCCATGTTGTAGTACATCTGGGCGTGCAGAATCTTGTGCGTGACCGCCAGATCCTCGTCCACGATGCGGTTCAAGCAGACCATGGCGGCCAATAAAGCTTCGCGGTCCGCCACCGGCCGGCCGGTGTGAATGAGCAAGGTCATCCGGTTGCTGATGCCGGCCACCGTCATCGCGCTATTGTTGGTCTGGCTCCAGCTTTGAAAAAAGCGGCGCAAGGTCTCAGGACTTTGCCGCTGAGCGGTCAGGCGCGCAAAGCCGGCTTCGATTGCTTCAAAGTGGCGGCCGTGCCGTTCAAAGGCTTCCAGCAGCTCGCGTTTGAGGTGGGAGGCGGGTAAATCCCGCAGGACTGGCATGATGATATGGCTGAGATGATTCATGAGCAGGACCCCTTGCTGGCATTGAGTGCGCGCCGCGGCGGGCCGGACGGGAAGGCCGCTGGCCCGTTCCTTTTTCGGTCGGACAGACATCAATATGGTTTAAGGATCAGACTGCCGATATAGGTACTACCACGATATTGAAAATCCGCATGAATGATCTAATGGCGCTTGTCGCACCGTGTATTGATTTGGCATTATTTGTCTTTTACGGCAAGCGAGGCAGCGGAAATGCAAGCTCAAGTGATGACCGTCAAACAGGCAAGGTGGATTGAATGCCGTGCCGGCGTGGAAAGCCTGGATCAGGCGCTGGAACTGGTGGCGCTATGCGCGGAGCACGACGCGCCGTGCGTGCTGCTGGCGGAAGAAGCCTTGCCGCCGGCCTTTTTTGACTTGAGCAGCCGTTTTGCCGGGGAGTTCATCCAGAAGCTGGTCAACTACCGCCTCGCCGTGGCCGGCGTGTTCGCAGACGGCGCCGCTTATGGCGAGAGATTTGGCGAGTACCTGAACGAAGCGCGTCAGGGCCGGCAGTTTCGCGTGTTTGACGGTAGGGAGGCTGCTCTGGTTTGGTTGGCGGCGCAGCATTGAGGGCGAAGCTGTAGGAAAAGCGGCGGTTCCGGGGGTGAGGCTGGCGTTGGGGAAGGGGCGCGGATGAGGGCAGCGGCCCCTGAGCGGGGCTGCCGGCTTTCAACCTGTTAACGATCCGCTGCGCTGCGGAGGGGCCGTCAGCATGACCTGTCGTTGCATGGAAACTGTTCTTGAGAACCATGTGGATAGGCGTGATCGGAACCAGAAGCTGGCCGGGTGTGGTGCTCTGTGTGAGCCGGATTGCAGCTATGTTTCGCAAAGCGCTTGCGGGGGCACCAACTCCCCCGCACGATCTATAAGCCAATAGCTCGGTTTTATTTGGGCTGGTCCGAAATCTGCTGATAAATCACTTTGCCGGCTAGCATAGTCCACAACACCTTGGCATCTTTGAGCTGTGCCACTGGTACCTTTTCGAGATTACGGTCAATCAGGGCGAAGTCTGCGCTTTTCCCCGCCGTGATACTGCCAATTTGCTGATCCAGCCCTATCACTTTAGCCGCATTGAGGGTGTAGGCCTGCAAGGCATCCTGACGCGAGATTTTTTCCTCCGCCGGCGGGAGTTCCCCCAGCTCCCCCTGCCGAGTGATCCCTGTGTACATGGCATGGAAGGGATTGGGCGTGGAGACTGGCCAGTCGCTGGCGCCTGCAACGATGGCGCCACTGCGAATCAAACTCCCCGCAGGATAGAGCTTCTGACGGAGTGCAGGGTTAACGTCGGCCAACAAGCTGGTACTGGCCGCGTCTTTCCCTGACCACAGAAACTGCATCGATGCGGCGACATTGAGCGGTTTGAATTGCTGGATGTGCCGATCGGCAACCACTTCCAAATGCGTCAGGCTGTGCAGGGTCCGGCCTTCAGGATTGCGGGCGCGGGCATAGGCAAGTGCCGTGAGAGCCTCATCGGCCGCACGATCGCCAATGGTGTGAAAGTGTGCGATCAAGTGCTGGCGGTCGGCCGCCGCAATCAACTCGTTAAAGCGTTGCTGGTTCAGATCTTGGCTGCCGCTGTAGTCCGGCCGGTTCAGGTAAGGCTGGCTGAGCTTGGCGGATTGAGACGGCGCCTCGATCACACCGTCTTGCAGAATCTTGATGCCCCCCAGATTCAGCCGGCCGCCTGAGAACCGCCGTTTCAGCTTCATTACGTCTTGGATGATTTCAGGATCCGAATGGATGCCCACCAGCGCCAGCGCGGTCACATGGCCATTGAGACGCCCTTGTTGGGCCAGATAAGCGTAAGCGGGCAACTGGCCTTGATCGCGTGCGGTGGGTTTGGCGCTGAAGACGGCGGAGGCCGGCCGGATATTGGTGATGGGGTCCATCCAGGCGGTAATACCGTACAGATTGAGCTCGCGGGCGCCGGAGGCGATGGCGCGCGCCATGGTCTTGGTGTCTAGCGGGGGCATGGCTTGCAGGATTTGGTCCCAGCCGGCCTCTGAAACAAAACCGTTCAACTCCCCTTGCGGCGTCTGGCCAAAGTGGCTGGCAACGCTCGGCCCCAGCTTGGCTAGCCGTTTTTGATCTATGCCGGCCTGCTTCAGCATCGCTTGATTAACCCAGCCTGTGTGAGCATCAGCGCCTGCCAGCACTACCGGGACCGTGGCGAACTCGGGGCTGTTGAACACTTGGCGGATGGGCTCCAGGTTTTCCCAGTAGCTCAAAGAAACATTGGAGAAATAGAGGATGTTGCCAAGGCGCAGCTTGGGGCTGTTCTGTTTCTGCCGCACAAAATCGCGTATTTGCTCGGCGGTGCCCAGCGTGTCGGGAAAGGCTTCGGTCATGCTCTGGAAACCGGCGAATCCGGTATGCACATGCGTATCGATCAGGCCGGGCATCAGGAATTTGCCTTGTAGATCCAATCGAGTGGCGCTTGGCCCCATTGCCTTGGCTACAACTGCATAATCGCCAACGATGACGATTTTGCCATTTGCTACGCCAACGGCTTCAGGGTGTGGTTGCGTGGCGTCGGCGCTATAGATGTTGCCGCCGTGTAGAATCATGCCGCTGCGCGGCGCCGCCGATGCGGCAAGCGATAAGAAAAGAACGCCCAGAGTGAACAAGGAGTGTTTCAATAACATGGTGGTTTCCTGGCATCGGACCGCCAATGGCGGCATGTAGAAGAACCATGCGACGAAGCGCCGACATGGACAACAACGATGCGGACAGGAAACGACAGTGTGCCGAGTTCAGCCAGGCGGCTCGCCAATAGGCATATGGATCTCCACCGCGTACCAGCCAAGCTCCGGTTGGGTTCCAGGCAAGTACAGCTCGTAGCAAGGGCTGTCGCCCAACTCGTAGCCGTGTCTATCCATCCAGGCGGCCGCGGCGTGCCAGGCTTGCGCCAGCAGAGCTTCGTCTCCCGCGCAAGAAAATACAGCGTAGCGCCCGCCAGGCACCTGTTGCGTCACGCGCTGGTCAACCAAATCCGGCAGTTGCGCGCACATATCGGTGCGGCACTTGTTCGGCGGGGTGACCAGCGGGTAGTCCCAATACACCGCCAGCACCGGCGTAGTCTGAAAGTCCGGTGTATAGCCTAGCAATTCACTTAGAGCCAAGAAGGCATGGGCGCAGGACGCTTGACCATAATTTCCGGTTTGGCGGGCATACACCACCTCCCGGGCGGCAAGCTCCCGGATACTGGCGAAAGCCGTTGCTTCATTGTCCGCATCAAGGTCGTCAAGGTATTGAATTGCTGCCGGGATGTCGTTTCCATGCTTGCTATTTTGCATGTGCAGCCGATAGTCCGACGGGCTTAGGCCAAAGTGCCGCCGAAAGCTTTTTGCCATGTTTTGCGAGCTGGAAAATCCGCAAAAAGCGGCTAAGCGGCTCATATTGTAGATTTGGGACGAGCATAGGTATTTGGCGACACGCTCCAGTCTTAGTCTTCTGATCGCTTCGCTTAATGTTTCGCCGGTTTCCTGCTTGAACACGCGGTGGAAGTGGAAACGGGAAGAGGCGCACTGGCGAGATACCACGGCAAGCGAGTGCTCCTGTTCCAGGCTGCTGCTGATCAGGTTCAAGGCTTTCATCACTTTGAGCTTGTTGTGGGCAAGCGCTTTAGCGCGGCGCATGGTGGAATGTCATGGGTGAATCTTCTGCGTTTAGAATCTGTTTACGATCTGCCGCGCGTTGATGAGATGGTGAGACAAGAGCGTGAGCCCTCTTCGAAATGCGAATGTACCATCTGCGCACTCCGCTTTTTCGTTTGTTTTCGCCTTGTCTCGCGAGCGACGGCTTCCCTACGGTCCATTGCAATAAGAGTTCTTCTGTTTGCAATTTCTTCTTCAGTTTTGCGAGTTTGGCAGCGGCGCCTTGCGCATCGTATTTTTGTAGATCACCCCATCCTTCATGATCACGGTAAAGTTTTTCGCGGGGTTCTCAATCAATTTGATGTCCGCTATAGGGTTGCCGTCAACCAACAACAAGTCAGCCAGCGCTCCTTCCTCAACCACGCCGATCTTCCCGGGATAGGGTGAGCGCAGACCGGATAGCGCAAGCAATTCTCCATTGTCAGCGGTGGCCATCTTTAGCACTTGAGCCGGCGTATACCAACGCACAAGCTTGGCCAACTGCGCGCCTTGGCGGCTAGCCAGCTTGGCGTCGAACAAAGTGTCTGTTCCGAATGCCGTCTTAATCTTGTACTTCTTCGCCAATTGATAAGCATTGTCGGTGCCCTTGAGCATCTGTAATTGCTTGGCCCGATTAACAGAACCTTCGGGGAAAGGGATCATGTCCTCGTCCTCAAGAAAAGGCTGCAAGCTCCACCAGATGCCTTTTTCGGCCATCAACTTAGCGCTGGTTTCGTCAGCAAGCTGGCCGTGATCAATGCATTTGACGCCTGCGCGAATCGCTGTCTGAATCGCTTTGGGCGTGTAAGCATGCACTGTGACATAAGTGCCCCAGTTACTCGCTGAGCTTGTTCTCCTACACTCGCCCGCTGGGACGAAAATTGGCTGGCGCCTTTTATCAGCTCCTGGCAACCATCACCGACGACACGCTATCCGCATTGCCTGGCTTGGCCATCGTCGCCGTGATCTTTCTCCTGACCCGGTTGCTTGGCCGCGGCCTCGCATTGTTGTTCGGCTCTGTGGAACGGGGTCAGTTGGAATTACCCGGTTTGCATGCCGAAACCGCTGGAGCCACCCGTCGGCTGGCCTCGGTGACCCTTTGGCTGTTCGCCTTGATCGTTGCCTATCCCTACCTCCCTGGCGCCAACAGCGACGCGTTCAAGGGCGTCAGCGTGTTTTTCGGCTTGATGGTTACCTTGGGCTCGGCCGGGTTGATGAATCACGCGATGAGCGGTCTGGTGCTGATTTATTCCCGCGCGCTACGCACCGGCGATTACGTGAAGATAGGGGAAGTGGAAGGGCGGGTCAGCGAATTATCGGCACTGTCGACCAAGCTCACTACTGGTCAGGGTTTCGAGATCACCATTCCCAACGCGGTGGCGGTGGGCGGCCTGGTGAACAACTACAGCCGCCACGCCAACGCCGCGGGGACCCTGCTCTCCACCCGCATCACCATAGGCTACGACACGCCTTGGCGGCAGGTGGAGGCGTTGCTGGAGCTGGCTGCGCGGCGCTGCCCCTATATTGACCCAGCCTGGAAGCCTCGCGTGCGCAAGCTGGCGTTGCAGGATTTTTATGTCGAATATGAGCTACAGGCAAAGTTGATGGCGGATGCCCAGCCGCCAACCGCGCGCGACATGCTGCACGGCCTGATCCTGGATGCATTCAACGAGTTCGGCGTGCAAATCATGTCGCCGCATTTCGCCGAACAGCCTGACGTTCCTGTGCTGGTGCCGGCGGAGCGTTGGAACGAACCGCCCGCGGGACAATAGCCGCCATGCTCACCAAGCGAGTTGTGGCGGCCAACCTCGGGGAGAGTGGTCTTGGGGGACAAGGGTTGGGCGACTTGCCTCGCGGGTATGTGGGATCGATAGACCGACTGTGTTTCTTCTATACAGTGAAAAATGTCGAGGGCACCTGAGTGCATCGGTCATGAGGACGGAAGCCGACCAATCAAACGATGGCTGACCAAGGTTAATGTGCGTATCTACATGTCGTGTGTAGATATGCCTCGATGGTCTGCTGATGTTAATTGGCCCGCCCCGTGGAGAGCAGGTCACGAGTCTTTCGGCTCCGCTGGAGAGGGAACTTTGAGAGAGGGCGCAGGGCGTCAGCGGCCTTTATCCAGTTCGCAGGCGAGGCCGGTGCCGGCGAAACCGCCGTACAACTTCATTTGGTCCGGCTGCTTGCGGGTGATGAAGAAGCTGTCCGGCAGTGGCAAACCGGTGTTGCCGCGCGGCCAGGTCAGGAGCCCGCGCTCATCCATATAACCCTGAAAGCGCTGTTCGCCGCGAATCAACTCCACCGTCTGGTTCTGGCGGCTGAAGTGAAAGCGGGTGGCATCTGCGCAGTGGTAGCTGGCCTGCATCGCCTGCGGCTTGCAGCCGGCCGTCAGAGCCAGAGCCAAGCTGGCGAAGAGGAAACGGGCGGGGAGGGTCATTGGCGGCGAGTGGGCTTAGGACGGAAGGCCGCCAATATAGCAAGAGCGGCCGGCGACGGCTAGCCGCGCTCCCGGCGAGACTGGTCTATTCGCGAGGGAACGGTTAACATGCCGATCGCTTTTTTGGCCGTTGCTCCAATGGCGGCCGCAAGGAGAAAAGCATGTTTTCGCGAAAGGTGATGCTGGCGGTTTTGGGCGCGCTGACGCCGATTGCCGCAATGGCGGCGGATATTTATATCGGCATGTTGAGCATGAACGAGGGGGCCATGCGCTTGACTCGCTGCAGCATCGGCAAGCCTGTCTATCTGCTGCTGAGCCGGGAAGGCCGGCCGTTGACGGAATGGCCGGGCGTGTCGCCGCAGGCGCTGGACGACAGGGCCAGAACCTCGGCCCGGATCTTGGGCGAGTTTGAGGAACGGGACGGCAAGCCGGCCTTGAGGGTGGAGGAAATCGAGGCGATCCGTTCTGGCGAGTCCTGCCATCTGGACGATTGGTTGGACCAGCAAGCCGCGCCAGAGGCGGAGCCGCGGTGATGTTGACGGCGCTGTCGCTGTTTGCCTTGCTGAGTATGGGCTGATCGTAGAATGCCGGCTTTCCGCATCGGGGCTCGGACAGGGGCGCGCTTCAGAACAGGGGGATGGTCTGCAAGACGATAATGAGCGGGACCAAGGCCGGGAGGCCGCCGGCGCGCGTTTGCTGGTGCGCCCGGCGGTGGATGTGAGCACCTTGCTGCCGGGTTTGTTGCTGAAGAACAGCCCGCTGTTATTGATGGGTTTTTTTCTGTTGTTCATCGCCAGTGGCGAAAGCGACGGCAGGGAGACTCCCGGTTATGTGATGGCCGCCGGCATCTTGTTGTTGGTGGGCTGGCGGGCGGTGGCCGAGGCCTGGCATTCGATGCCGGTGGAGCAGGTGGACGGGGTGATGCTATTGGGCGACGAGTGGGTATTGACCCGGCAGGCGCCCAGCGCGGTGGTGGTGCGTCATTTGTGGAAAGCGCACTGGATGACGTTATTGCGCTGCGGCTCCAAGGATATTCCGGTGCGCTACCATCGGCTGGCTGCGGCGGACAAGCAACATGCCTTGGAGCTGGCCCGCCGCTTCGGCGTCAAGGTGTGGACCAAGAGCGCGTGGGAGAAGCCCAAGCGGGTGTATTGGCGTTGAGAGCCTGTTCTCCATCCGCTCGCCCAGAGAGGGAGAGGCGCTGATCAAGGCCGGCGAGGCCTTGCCTTGCAGCGAGCAGGAGGCGACGGCGCGTTTCAGTTCCGGGTCCAGTTTGATTTGCAGTTCCCGCATGGTGCGGGTGGCGCCGATGACGCTTCTGAACACCGGCGCATCCGGCCGCCCTTGCCCATCCAGGGCCAGGCTTTCGCCGTGGATATCGTGGCCGGAGCCGGCGTTGTGCAGTGGGGCCGCGCTTTCGAGCAGGGCCAGCAGCTTGTCCATTGTGGCCTGTCGGCCCGTCTTCAGGATGAATCCCCTGCTGGAATATGCGCCCAGCCTGCCCAGGTTTTTCCAACGGGCATTGAAGGATTGCGGCTGTAGATCGGCGACGCGCAGCGTCCGCGTCAGCGGAATGTCCGCGTGGTACATGAGCATTTCGAAGCCGTTTTCAACGCGACATCGCCGACGCGCAGCAGATCGTGAACAGGTGTGAAGGCTTTCCCCTCCGCCCCGCCAGCGGCAGGGGCGGCCGCGTCCGGCATTTCCCAAGAAAAAACAGGAACTGGTATGATCCGGGCCGCTGGGGCTTTAGTCGTGCCGGCTGGAAAAATATTGGGAATCAAAATGTTGAGAGTTATTGCGTTTGTTTTGGCCTTGTTCGTTTCCTCTGCCCATGCCTCAAGCTGGGATTTCACTTATTTCAATCCCGATCAGGGCGCTTTGTTCATCGACAGCGACAGCATTGCCGAAACGCCCGAAGGCACGGTCAAGTTCTGGGCTTTGTGCGCGCCTCGTTTCGAGCGCGGCAAGCCGGTGGAGGCTTACGCTTATCGGCAGTCGCTGTACGAGGTGCATTGCAAGCAGCGCTTGCTGGCGATGCCGCTGACGGTGCGGTTCGACGTGGACGGCGCCTCAAGCGAGCAGGTGTTCGAGGAGGCGCAGATGGAGGATATCCAGCCCGATACGCAGGAAGATTTCCTGTGGACCTATATCTGCAAGCCGCAGCAGCGCCCGGAGATGGCGGTGGCGATGCGGCAGGGAATACAGATTTTTCTGCTGGAACAGCGGCGCTATGTCCGCGAGCTACTGGCGTTTCAGCATGGCAAGGGCCGTTGAACGGCGTGTTTCATGGCGCTAAAGCCTTTGGCATGATCGTTTTGCGCAAGATCATGCCATTGATGTTTGGCACTCTGTGCGTCACTGAATCACGCACAGGAAATCACACGCCATGAGAGTCGCTCCCCCCGGTAAATTGCTAGTGCCCAGAAACTGCGCCCAGCGTGAAGAGCTAAGGCTTGCCGAGGCCTCCAACTTGATCAAGCAGCTGCGGCAATGGCGGCATGATGCCGCCCCGCTGTCACGGGTGGATTCGGTGGATTCGGGCGGTGTCGACAAGAAGGCCTTGTTCGCGTTGGCGCTGAAGAGTCAGCTGGAACAGAACAAGGCGGTGTCGGGCAAGACGCCGGTGAGCGCAGCCGGAGAAGGCAAGCACCTGGATCATATCCAGCGGCTGGTGGTGATAGGCGACAGCCTGTCTGATTCCGAAGGCCGCATGCTCAGCAAGAGCCTGGGGGTGATGCCCTCATCGCGTCAGTATTACGAAGGGCGTTTCACCAATGGCTTCGCCTGGCCGGACTTCCTGGCCTCCAAGGCCTACCTGGGCAAACCGCTGGTGAACTACGCCGAAGGCGGCGCGGTAGCCGGCAAATACTCCAAGTGGAACCCCGTTTTCATGTTCATTTCCCATATGGAGCGCCAGATCAACAAGCATGACTTCCAGCAGGGCGATATGGCGGTGCTGGCGTTGGGCTCCAACGACTATATGACCTTCGGCAAGACCGATGTGGGCAAGGTGATCCGGACGTATAAGCAGCAAGTGGACAAGCTGCTGGCCAAGGGGGTGAAGGACATTCTGGTGGTGGGCGCGCCGGACTTGTCGAAAACCGTGAACGCGCGCAAGCAGCCGCCAGAGGAGGCCGCCAAGTTGAAGTTATTGTCGCAGGAGCACAACCGGCTGCTGGGCAAGGCGGTGGACACGCTACAGGCAAGCAGCAAAAGTGACGGGGTGACCATCCGTTTCTTCGACATCAGCGCCAAACTGAATGACCTGATGGAGCTGGCGGAACAGGTGGAGTACGACACAATGCACAATAAGCACGAGGGCTATATCGACCTGCCGCGCGTGTTCGGTTTTGCCGGGGACACACGGCCGCTGGACAGCTCGCACCGCCACCTGTTCCACGACGAGGTGCACCCCAGCCAGGAGGTGCACCAGATCCTGGCCGCGTATATGACGGACTTTATCCGCGAGCAATACGGCAGGCCGGCCAAGCTTCAGGGCGCGGCCAGGTCCGCTAAATAGCGCAAGCCGCCGATGCCGGGGAAGAAGCAATATGCGCCGCCGCGAGTGGTGACCATCCGCGAGAAGCCCTTCAGCACGGTGTTGTTCTTGCCCATGCGGCCAGGCGCGGCCAGCGTGAAGCTGCTGTCCGCAGTGTTGTTGACGCCTAGGAACACATCTTCCCCGCTGATATTGAACACCGCGTTGCCGGCGTCAGGGTTGCCCGGTTCGGTTGCGGATTTGACGAAGTCGCTGAGCAGATTCCACTGGCTGCTGAGAAATTCGAACTGATTCCTCAGGCTGGCGTTGATGAAGTAGCCGATCAGCCCGCGCGCCGCCTGGGTGGGGCGGAGCGGGTCGTAAGCCGGGCCGTAAGGCATGGCCCTACGCACGATGCGGTGATGCGCGCTGTCTGTGCCCACCACCGCGCCGTTGCGAGGGTTGTTTCGGCGGATATGCGAGCCAATCGGGCATTTAAGGCCCAGGGTGTCGTCCTGGGACGGTTGGCTGTTGACGTAGTTGAAGTCGTTTAATTGGTCGGCGGGCAAGGTGGCGCCGGCCTCGTCCGGCCGCAGCGTCAGCGGGTTGCCGTTGCGCCAGCGTCCGCAGACCTTGGCCGCCAGCAGCTCGGGGTCTATGCCCGCCTTGGCCGCGTACTCGTTCAGAAACGCGTCGAAGCCGGCCACGTCCTGTTCCAGGATGCGGAAGGCGGCGTAGCTGCCGTTGCGGCTGAGCTGTTCGGGCTTGACCGAGTACACGCCGCCGCTTTGGTTGAGGTAGCCCAGCAGAAACTCCCCGGTGGCGACGACCTCCTGATCATCCGGCGCTTGGCGTTTGCGCGCCGGCGCGCCGGCGATGGTGGGCTGGGCAATGCTGTCGCGATAGCCGAAGTGCACCTGGTTGTCCGGCAGCGCTTGCGCGTCGTGGGCGGATAGCTCGCTGAAACCGTCGGCGAAGCTCTGGCGCAGGCGCGCGCTGAGGCTTTCCAGCAGCGCCGGGTCCTTGGCCACCCACAGGCTTAGCAAAACATGCACCCGGCCGCCATCGGCCAGGCCTCCTATCCACTGTGCCGGCGCGCTGTCGCCCACGTCGCCGACGGCGCTGGCGGAGGCCGCGCTGGTGGCGCCCAACTGGAAGGCCGGATCGAAGCTGGCCAACTGTTCCGCGTCGACGCCCAGCGCGGCCAGCCCGGGACAGGTGAAGCCGATGTTCAGAAAGCAGCCGGGTTTTTTCAGCCAGCGTTCCGCGGTGGTGACGCGCGGCAGGCCGTCCTGTCCGGTCACGAGTTTGCGGATGAAGCGGCCGGCGGCGGCCGGATCGCGAATGCTCAGGACGAAGTGCCGTGCCAGGTCCACGCGGTAGCCGCGCAAAATCGTGCCTTGGATATCGTCGTATTGGAGAACGGGGCTGTTCATGGCGGGCCTTTCAGCAAGGGCGGGCGTGGACCGGGCCGCGCGCGGCGCAAGCGGGGGCCGCCTGCGCCTGGCGAAGGTGGGTTATCCGAGCGCGGCGAGTATGGTCTGCACGGTGTACGGGTAGGCCTGGTACAAACCGTTGTCGTTCTGAGTGCCGTCGCCATTGTTGGGCGGTTGCTGGGAGGCGTCGTTCTTGGTGACGAAGGCCTGGAAGGCCGCCACATTATTGGCCACCGGAGTCAGCGCTTTGCCGCCCACCACGAATTGCAGCAAGGCGTCGAAGACGGTGCCCACCTGAGCGACGAAGTCGTTGATGTAGGCGTCGAAGTTGCCGTCGTATTCGGTGATCACCGCGATGACGTAGTTGTCGCCGGCTTGGCCGGTGGGCTGCAAATTGGCGGCGGAGCGGTCCAGCAGCAGGGTGCGCGCGTAATGGACTGTGCCGATGGAGGTCAGCGCCTCATGCAATTTAGGCTGGTATTCCGCCAAGGTGGCGGCGATGGCTTGCAAGCTGGTGCCGGGGACGACCGGCATCAACAGAGTGAGCGGGCTGGCCATGGGCTTCTCCCTAAGGGGTTTGGGAATTGAAGCCTAGCAGCGCGACTTTGACTGTCAATGTGATTTTATTCGTTTTGCAAGTCAAATGCCTTGGCTTAGGTATTCGTACTAAGGATTTGCCCGGTGGCCGCGCCCGACGCGAACGGAGGCGGCCGGGCGCTCATTTTCGATTGGTCAAGGACACGCCCGCCGCCGCCAGCGCGCCGCCCGCCAGCATGGACGCCAAGATGGGTTCCCCCAGCAGCCCCGCGGACAAGATCACACCGAAGGCGGGTACCAGATTAGTGAACACGGCGGCGCGCGACGGGCCGATTTCCCGGATGCCCTGGTAATACCAGATGAAACCCACCACGGTGCCTATGGCGCCCAAGTAGAGCATGGACAGCCAGATCCGCCATCCAAAGGAAGCCCACGGAACGGAGCCGATTTCGCCGGCCGCGCCCAGGGACAGGAAGGCCAGCCCCCACAGGGTGGCGTAGGTGGTGGCCGCTATCGGGCTCAGGGTTTCCATCGCTTTGCGCGAACCCAGCGTGTAAGCCGCCCAGCTCAGCACCGCCAGGCTCATCAGGGCCTCCCCGGCGCCGAAGGACTGGCTGAAATCGTGGACTGTGCCGGCAAGATCGCCGCGGGTGATGACCACCATGGCGCCAAGCAAGGCCACGCCGATGCCGGCCCAGCGGCGCAGACCCAGACGCTCCCGGAAAATCAGGCTGGCGGCCAGCGCGGTCATGATGGGATTGAGGCTGACGAACAAGGCGGTGCGGCCGGCGGGTATGCGCGCCAGCGCGCCGAAGAAACAGGCGTTGTAGAGAAAAATGCCGGTGAAGCCCAGAAACGCGGTGACGGCGATCTGAGAGCGATTGAGCCACGGCAGCCCGCCTTCCAGCCTGTAAGCCACCAGTACCAGCAGCAGAGCGGCCACCAAGAAGCGGCCGAAGGCGGCGGTCATCAAGGGCATGGACTGCGCCAGCACTCTGCCGGCGATGAAGGTGCCGCCCCAGAACAGCGCGGTCAGCGCCAGTTTGAAAGTCAGGGCCGGTCTGAGAGCGACGTGCCCACGCGCCGGCTGAGCGGCGATGGCGATAGAGCTTGGGTGGGTCATGGTGGGCGCCGGGCAAGACGTCCGGCCTCCTGATGCTATGTGGGTGCGTATATACTATTGATTGTTTCAATTCATGGAAAAATGAGCTTTTGCTCATGGGTGGGCGAGACGGTCATGACCTTTACGCAGTTGGAAATTTTTGCGCTGGTGGCGGAGCTGGGCGGCTTTACCGCGGCGGCGGACAAATTGGGCATTAGCCAATCGGCGGTATCGCACGCGATCAAGCAGTTGGAGAAGGAATGGGGGCTGACGCTGCTGACGCGCGGCCAGGCCGGCATAGAAGCCACCGAGGCCGGAAACAGCCTGTTGTTGCGCGTGCGCGAGCTGCTGGGCGTGGCCGAGGCGATCCGCCAGGAAGCGTCGGCGGCGCGCGGCTTGAACCGCGGCGTGCTGCGCATCGGCTCCTTCGGCACGACATCGTCGCTGTTGTTGTTGCCGCGCATTCTCGAACAGTTCCGCGCCGCCTATCCGGAAATCGACGTGTTCGTGGAAGAGGGCGAGGACGACGAAGTGGCGCAGTGGGTTAGCGAGCGCCGGGTGGACGTGGGCTTCGTGGTGCTGCCGGACGAGCGCTTCGACACCTTGCCGCTGGTGGAGGACCAGTTCGTGGCCCTGATTCCGGCAGACCATCCGCTGGCCGGCCAGCCGGCGGTGGAGCTGGCGGATTTGTGCGACATGCCTTTCATCATGACCTTGGCGGGCAATACCACGCTGATTGAGAGACTGTTTGAAAACGCCGGCTTGCGGCCCATGGTCAAGCATCGCTATGCCCAGATCATCACCATCGTCAAAATGGTGGAAAACGGGGCGGGTGTGTCCATCGTCGCCGATCTCGCGGTGCCAGCGCCCTTGCTGGCGTTGTGTCCCGGAGTGGTGAAAAAGCCGCTGGCGCCGAAGGTCAAGCGCGCGGTGGGTCTGGCGGTGCCCAGCCGGAAGCACGTCAGCCCGGCGGTGGCGGCTTTTCTGCATACTTCCAAAACCATGGCCAAGAGCCTGCGCGACGGCTCGCTGGGCGGTTTGTGAGCCGGTGCCAGGCGGGGAGACCGCGCAGTGGCGGCGGAATGCCGGCGGCTAGCCCGCCATGCGCTTCATCACGCGTTCGATTTCATCCTGCAGCCGGACAACGTCTATGGGCTTGGTCATGAACCCGTCCATGCCGGCGGCCATGGCCGCTTCGCGGTCCTCCTGAAACGCCCCGGCCGTCAACGCGATGATGGGCGTGGCGCGCTTGTCGCTGTCGGCGTGCACCTGACGGATGAACTTGCAGGCGGTGATGCCGTCCATCACCGGCATTTGAACGTCCATCAGAATGAGGTCTATATCATGGTGCTGCCACGCGTTGATCACTTCTTTCCCATTGGATGCGGTGTAGATCCGGTGCCCGTGTTTTTTGAGCAGGATGGTGACGATGTCCAAATTGATTAAATCGTCATCGGCCACCAGGATGTTCAAGGGAGACGGAGGGGCGGGCATGGGCTTCGCATCCTGCGGCTCCAGGCAGGGCAAGGCGTCAAGCGGCGCCGGGCGCAGGGGAAGGTAAACCTGAAAGACCGAGCCTTTGTTGAGGGCGCTTTGCACCTCTATCCGGCCGCCCATTTTCTGGGTCAACTGCAAGGCGATGGTGGTGCCCAGGCCGGTGCCGCCAAAGCGGCGGGTGGTTGAGGCGTCCGCTTGGGAAAAGGGTTCGAACAACTTGGCAAGGGTGTCCTGGCTCATGCCAATGCCGCTGTCCCGGATAATGACCACCACGTTCTCTTCCGTGGACAACACCGTCAGCCAGACCCCGCCCTGAACGGTGAACTTGATGGCGTTGCCCACCAGGTTCATCAAGATCTGCCGCACCCGGAAAGCGTCGCCGATAAAGGTCTGCTGGATAATGTCCGGGTATTTCAGCTGCAGGGAGATGCCCTTTTTGCTGGCGCTTAGTTGCAGAATATCGATCACCTGTTCCGCCACTTCGCGCAAAGAGAAGGGCGCTTCTTCCAACTCCAGCGCGTTTTGCTCCAGCTTTGCCGTGTCGAGAACATCGTTGAGCAGGCCCAGCAAGCTTTTGGCGGAGTGGTTGACGGTTTTGAGCATGCCTTTCTGCTTGTCGTCCAACTCCGTGTCTTGCAATAAATCGGTGTAACCGATGATGGCGTTCATCGGCGTCCTGATTTCATGGCTCATATTGGCCAGGAAGGCGCTTTTGGATTTAACGGCCGAAAGCGCGCGGTTTTTGGCTTCAATCAAAGCGAACTCCGCCGCTTTTTTCTCCGAAATATCCAGTATCACCCCGTCAATCAACAGCAGCGCGCCGTCGTCGTCGTATACGCCGCGGGCGCTTTCCAATACCCAGCATTCTTCTTGATTCAGGCCGAGCAGGCGGTATTCGACGACATAAAGCTGATGCTGCTCCAAAGCGTAGCGAATGGTTTCGCGCACCCTTTCCTTGTCATCCGGGTGAACGATGTCCAGTAACTGAATGCGGCCGTCCAAGAAGGATTTTGCTGGCCAGCCGCATAGTTTTTCTATGTTCTCGTTGATGAATATGGTTTTCCACGGCTCCTGGAAGTGGCTGCGAAAGGCGACGCCGGGGATGTTGTCGATCAAGGTGCGAAACTGACTTTCACGTTCTTCCAGCTCCTGCTGGATGCGGTGACGCGCGCTGATGTCGCTGATGAAGCCGACGTAAATCACCTGCTCGGGCAGCAATACCTTGCCTATCGATAAGCGGATGGGGAACTGGCTGCCGTCCTTTTTGAGCGCCATCTCCTCGCGTTCCTGGCCAATCAATTTCGCGATTTGGGTTTCCATGTAATCGGCAAGAAAGCGATCATGTTTGGAGTGGTACGGCTCCGGCATCAACAAATTGATGTTTTTGCCCAGCAACTCTTCCACCTTCCAGCCAAACAGCCGCTCCACTGCGGGGTTGGCGCTCAAGATGCCGCCTTTCTCGTCGAAGGTGATGATGCCGTCCAGCGAGGTGTTGAACGTGGCTTGCAGCTTCAGTTCGTTGCTCAGCGTTCTTTGATACAAGGGGCGGTACCGCAACAACACATTGCACACGAAGACGATATTGCCAAGCATGAGCACGGTGATGGCGATGGCGACCGCCAAGCCCGCATTGTCTTCAAAGGGGCTGCGGAAAGCCGGGTCCCGCGTGCCGATGAAGCGGGCCGCCTCCATGCCGAAATAATGCATGCCCGCAATGGCGCCCCCCATGACCCCGCCGCTGAGCAGCGTCATCCCTCCCTTGCCGATTTTCTTATTGTCCAGGCCAAAACGTATCCATAGCGACAAGGTGCTTAGTAGCACGGCGAGCAAGATGGAAACGGCGAACCAGAAGGGATCGTAACGCAGCAGCGGCGTCATGCGTATGGCCGCCATGCCGGAGTAGTGCATGGTGCCGATGCCGCTTCCCACCAGCACTCCGCTGATCAACAGCTGTTTTCCGTTGATTTTGGGCTGAGACAGCAAGTGCAGGGCAATGAGCGAGGCGGCGACGGCGGGCAGCATGGACAAGAGAGTGGGAAGCAGCGCGTACTGGATTGTGCTGCAAACGCTGAAGGCCAGCATGCCGACAAAATGCATGGCCCATATGCCGCCGCCCATCGCGCAAGAGCCGGTGGCCAGAGCGACCCAGCGCAGCCAGCGCTCGCTGGCTTCGCGAGCCAGGCCGGCTATCTGCAGCGCCAAGCAGGAGGTAAATATGGCCACCAGTAAGGAGAGCGCCACCAGCCACAAGTTGTATCTGGTTGGCAAAAACAAATAGGACTGGTAAGCGTCAATGAAAAACGAGCTGAGCATGACCTCCCCATTTTCAATAGCTTCTTCACGCTGTGCCAATGAGCCGCAGGGGCTTTTCTCCGGTATAGACAATGCAGGCATTGTCGCACCGGCGTTGTGCAGGAAGGTTATTCCATCCGCCACCCCGCGCAATGCGGGAATCTAGCGCTGCTTTGGCAACTACAGCGACTAGATTTTGCCCGTGGAGAGTGAATGTCTCCAAGGCTGATACCCGGGGTGCCCACGGGAGCCTGAGCCGTCCAAAACCTCTACCCGGAGTCTTGTTTTAGCGGGGTGAACTTTACTATCTATAGAAGATATCGATAGAGGTATGCATGCCGGAGTGGATATCTTGCCAGACCGATTTGAAGCCAAGCTGCGGGTAGCCATTACCGTCTCCATGTTGTTTGTAGCCGCGTTATCGTTTTCTATCTGGAAGGTTGTGGATAGCGCTAAGCAAGCAGCGCACTGGCTGACGAACAGCGTGATGGTCGCGGACAAGCTGGCGCACATCCGCGGCTTTACCGTGCATGCGGAAATCAGCACCCAGAATTTTCGCCTGACAGGTGATGAGTCCAATCTAAAAGAGCGCGATAGGGCAATTGAGGCGCGCGAACGGTTGCTGACGCAGATTCGCACCCTAATCGGCGACAACCCCAGGCAGCTTGATCGGTGGATGGCGCTGCGCAGGGTTGTCACTCAGCGGGTGGCGATCTCTCGTGAGGTGGAGCGTTTGTACCGTCAGTACGGTGGAACCGCCGCCAACGCCTACGCTACGAGCGCGCCGCTACGCTCCACCCGCATGCAGGTATATAGCTTACTGGACGAAATGGACAATGAAGAGCACCGCGTGCTAGAGGGGCGGCTGGTTGATTACGAGCATTCACAGCAGTGGCAAATATGGTGGAACAGTCTGAGCGGCATCACGCTCTTTTTGTTGTTGGGCGGGACTTATTTCATGGTGCGGCGGCAATGGCGGGCCCTCAGCATTAGCCGAAGAGCGCTTGCCTCCAGCGAGGAAAACCTGGCCGCCACGCTGCATTCGATTGGAGATGCGGTAATCTCCGTTAATGCCAGTGGCTTGGTGACCCATTGCAACCGGGTAGCCGAATTCCTCACAGGCTGGCCTGCCGCCGAGGCTGCCGGCTTGCCGCTGTCGCACGTATTAACCGTATGCCGGGATAAAGACGAACGGTCTATCGACTTGTTCGCATGCGGGACAAGAATGGTGGCGCAGGCCCAGCACATACCGGAGTCCTGGAATGGGGAACTGGTGGCGCGCGATGGCCAGCAGCGTCCGATCAGCTACACCGTAGCGCCGATTATGGCCAGCAGCGGCCTGGTGAACGGCGTGGTGGTTGTATTCCGCGACTGCACTGCGGAGCGGGATGTCCGGCGGACCATCCTTGCGCATAATGCCTTGCTTGCCGAGCGGGTCCAGGACCGATCCTTGCGCTTGCGCGAAAGCGAAGCGCATTTGGACGCCATCCTCAGCGCCGTGCCGGTGCTGATCGCCTATGTCAATGTCGATCGTCTTTATGTGTATGTCAATGAGCAGTATCGGCTGCGCTTTGCCCCCCAGCATGCGGACATCACCGGCTACGCAGTAAGCGAGATTCTAGGGGCGGAACGTTATGCCATAGCCTGTCCATGCATTGACAAAGTGCTGGCCGGTGAGCCGCTTAACTATGATTGGCAGCCTTTTCCAGGGATTTGGCAGAACATCCGCTATGTGCCCAAGCGCAACGAGCGGGAGGAGGTCGTTGGTTATTATGTGCTGGGTATCGATGTGACCGAGCGCAAGGTAGCAGAGGAACATATCCAGCAGCTGAACAGCGAGCTATCGCGGCAAGTGCATGAGCTAGAGCATGTCTCCCGCGCCCTGCGCACCCTGAGCGCGGGGAATCGCGCCATGTTGAGGGCCAAGGATGAGCAGCAATTGCTGGATAGCAGTTGCAGGGCCATCGTTGAGGCCGGCGGTTATAGCACGGCGGTGATCTGGTATGGCGACGCGGATGCGCAAGGCATACAGCCGATGGCTCAATGCGGTTTTGCCGGCGAGCTGACTGAGCTGGCGGGCATCGTTCTGGGCAGGGCGGACGCCGCTGGCGGCATCAGCATCACGCCCACTGCGGTGCGCACCGGTAAGGTTCAACTGGCGCGCGACATGCAAAGCGATAGCCGGTATGAGGCGCTGCGGGCCTTGCTGCATGGGGCGGCATCCGGCTTGGCTTGCCCGTTGCAGGTGGATGGCCGCGTTATCGGCGCATTGACCATTTACGACAGGCAGGCGGATACCTTTGACGACGACGAGATCGACTTGCTGATCGAGGCCAGTGCCGACCTGGCATTCGGCATCGGCTCCTTGCGGGCGCAGAGGGAACGAGAGCAGGCCCGCATCGCCATGCAGCAAATGCTGCGCCATGATCAACTGACGGGCTTGCCCAATATGCTGCAGTTTGAAGAGGCGCTGACGTTGGAGCTTGTGCACGCAAGCCAGGAGGACCGCACGCTGGCCGTGCTGCAATTCAATATCGAACGTCTGGGAGAAATCAATGAGGTGCTTGGTTTTGCTCAGGGAGATCAAATCTTGCGTGAGTTCGGCGCGCGCCTGACGGCCTGCCTGACGGCCTGCCTGCCGGCTGCCGCGTTGGCCGCGCGCGTGCGAGGCGACGAATTTGCGGTATTGCTTCCCGGCGCGGATGGACAGGAGGCACTGGTGCTGGTCACTGCGGTCAACTGGGCGATGACTACCGCTTTTGAAGTGGCGGGGCTGACGCTGGATGTTGCCGTAAGAGTGGGAATGGTGCTGTTCCCTCAACATGGGAGGAATGTACACGATTTGCTGCGCCACCTGGATAAGGCGACACAGCAGGCCAAGCAGCGAGGCGTGGCTTATTACTTGTACGAACCGGGCAAGGCCGAGACGCAAGCCGAGCGGCTGGTGTTGGCCAGAGAGCTACGCCACGCCATAGCGCAGGGCGAACTGCGACTCTATCTGCAGCCCAAGGTCAGCCTGGCCGACGGCCAGGTCTGTGGCGCCGAGGCGCTGGTGCGCTGGCAGCATCCGCGGCACGGCTTGTTGGCGCCCAGCGCCTTCATCGATATCGCCGAACGATCCGGCTTAATCCACCCGTTGACCGAGTGGGTCGTGACCGCGGCGCTGGATTTGCTCCAAGTTTGGCAGCGGCAGCAGCTAATGCTGCCCATTGCGGTGAACCTATCGGTGCGCAATCTGCAGGATGACACCTTGCCGGACAAGCTGCGACTTTGGCAGGAGCAGCGTTCGATTCGCACCGGTTTGTTGGAGCTGGAAATCACGGAAAGCTCCATGATGCTGGATCCGGAGTTGGCGCTGGCCTTGCTGCAAGAGCTGCGATGCGCCGGCGCCGCACTGTATGTGGACGATTTTGGCACAGGTTACTCGTCGTTAAGCTATTTACAAAAATTGCCGGTGGACTACATCAAGATTGATCAGTCCTTTGTGATGAACATGTCCCAGGACAAAGACTCAGCCATGATCGTGAAATCCACCATCGAACTTGTGCACGATCTGGGGCGGCTGGTGGTAGCGGAGGGCGTGGAATCCGCTGCGGATTGGCAGAGCCTGCGCGAAATGGGCTGTGATTATGCGCAGGGGTTCTTCATCGCCTCGCCAATGCCGGCGGAGGCGTTTGCCGCCTGGATACGCTCTTTCCAGGCGCCATAGTGTTGGAAGGCTTCCCGTTTGGAGCCCGGCGCTTCGAGTCCATCATCCATACCAGAACTGAGTCCTAGGAACGCGGGATGCACATACGCTTTAAAGCGAAGCCCGTTCCAGAAATTTCCTGATCTCGAGAGAGTAGGCGCCAGGATGCGAGAACCTGAACATGTGGCCGGTGTGCGGCATGATGACTTCCTGCGAGCCCTTTATGCCGTTGAGGAGGATCTTCGCGGCCTCTTCGCCGATCAGCTTGTCTTCCCCGGGCGTCAGGATCAGCGTGGGGACCTTGATCTTCTTCAGCCGTGCCGTATAGTCCGCCTTTTCGATTGAGCGTATGCGATTGACGTAGGCTTTGTGGGGCGTTTCCTTGGCAAAGAAGGCGCGAGTCTTCCCGGTAGACCAGGGAATCTCCCCCTCCTTGTCAAACGATGAAGCCAGCTGCGCTGCGTGAACCCGAAGGGTTATCAGTCGGTAAAACGGTCCGGGGAAGAATGGAGCAAGCGCTGCCAGCGTCTTGAGCAAGGGCGACGTGATCGGACTCTTTGCAAAACCGCCAGAGATCACCAGACCCTTAAGGCCCTTCGGCTGTTGCGTCGCCACCGCGATTGAGGAGACTGCGCCGTAGGAGTCGCCAACTAAGACATAGCTCTCCAAGTCCTTCACCTGGTCAATAATGAAATCGGCCAATGTTTCCAGTTCGTAGACATCGTCCGGCAAGCGCAGGGTGCGCATGGCGCGACCCCGCAAGCAGGTCAGTTGGTTAAGCTGCCACGGGGCCCCTGCGAAGCAAGGGATCATGACCAAGGTGGGCTCAGTTTTCATGGGGTGTTCTGGCGAGTTGAATAAACGACGACCCAACTCTAGGAGGACTACGGCATTCGATCCAATGGCATCTACGCATCATGTCGATGCACGAGATTCATGGCGCGGCACCGGCCGCAGCAAGCCCCCGCCGATGCTTAGCCGGCGATCATCATGTTTGTAATCCACTCAATGGAGGGCTCGTTGGCTCGCCCGCGGGCTCGAATAACGAGCACCTCCCAAGTTGGTAGCGCCAAGGGCAGCTCAAAAAGGCTAAGCTGGGCGGTCTCCTGCATCCGTATTGCGACCCGCTCGGCAACAACGGCAATCGATTCCGAAGCGCCTACCATGAACGGAACAGCCAGAAAGCTCGTGCAGACGGTGCTTACCTTGCGGGTACGACCGAGACGCTCCAAAGCATCGTCGACAGCGCCCCGTGTATCACCGCGCGGCGAGACCAGAAGGTGAGGCAAGCGAGCGAAGTCATCCAGATCCATGTGCAGCGTCTTGCCTCGCTTGATCAGAGCGGGATGACCCTTGCGTGCGATGCCGATAAAACGCTCCTTATGAACAAGCTGGCAATCAAAGCGCTGCGGGATCTGAGCAAAAGAGCCCGACCCCAGTACGATATCGAGTTCACCGGCGTCCAACATGCGCAAGGCAGATTCGCGATCGGCCGGCCTGAGCTTCAGTACGACGTCCGGCGCCGCGGTCTGGATCATGGCGAGAACAGGGGCGATGACGGTCAAGATGGCATGATCGGTAGCCGCTACGGAGAGCGTCGCTTGCAAACGGCCTGGGTCGAACGGGCCGCGTGGGCTGGCAACGAGCCTGACCGACTCGAGTGCCGCCGCCACTCTTGGCATTAGCTCTATAGTCAGAGGCGTCGGCACGATCCCACGTGGGTTACGAGTGAAAAGCGGATCATCAAAGGCAGTACGCAACCTCGATAAGGCGTGACTGGTTGCAGATTGAGACAAATGCAACCTTGCGGCAGCACGGCCGACGTGCCTTTCGGCCCACAGCGCCTCAAGGACAACCAGAAGGTTGAGATCGAAACGCGTCAGATCGAGGAGCTTCATGCTGTTTGGACCCTTTGTTCATAATTCGATGTACGGAGCTTTCGTACCGTCCTTTCGGGATGGTCACCGTACGCAATAAAGACAGCGTGGTATCTGGGGGCAATGCTTATCGGGCGCAGGCAGGAGAGCCGCCCGCAGCGTCCCGCGCGCGCCCGACTCCGGCTCTAGGTCGTGCTCTTTCTCTTCGGTGCTTCCACGCGGCCGATCAAGCCCTCCGCAGGCTAGCTATTTGAGTGGTCGCTTCATCCGTTATCAACGGAGCAGTCTAGGCGTGCAAATCGGTCAAGGAAGAAGGTCATGACATGGCGGTATGGTGGAATGCTATCGGACCATATCAGTCGTTCTCCTCGCAATAGCCAATTTACTGAAGAAGCCGGTTCTGTGGCTTATAAGTTAGGCGCGGCGGTTATCTAGGTGCAAAAGAGCTGTAGCGAGATCCCGGTGGTGATTAGACTGCCGGCGGCAAACCGGCATTGCGACGGAGGGGCCGTCGCTAGTTGTATCCGCTCATCAAATAGTCGTCGTTATCCCATTGCGCGGTGGTCTCTGGTTCATCTGATAACGCCAAAATAGCTGGTCGAGTTTCTTGCTGCCGTATTGGCCGCCTTGGTCGAAATGAAGCAACACGGGCTTGGGACCGCCAAGCTATCTATGCGCATGCTCAAGCGCGTGGATGAAGTCTGTATCCGACCACCCCTCTCCCTGCTCGTCACCCGACGAGCGAACAAATCCAGCGCCACGGCCAAGTGGCGTCAACAGCCAGCGACTTCCAGTGGTTCGTGCACCTCTCGTGTAGAGAAGCAGTCTCCGTATATACCATTGGAATTGATGGGAAAAACCCTATGAAAACCAAGCGCAGAGCGAATATCCGGGGCGAAGACAGCCCCAAACGGGCTCTGTGGCATGGGCTGTTTTTAGGATTAATCCTATGTGGCCAAAGTAAGGGTCTGGATAGTATCCGCCTATGCAGAACCGGTAGCGATTGCGTCTGGTCTGTTGCCTCCTGAGTTCAGGTTGGCATTGAGTTCAACACTTTTAAGGTAACGATATGAAAAAGGCAGTAGCTCGCGCATTGATTTCTGGCGCAATGGTTCCCGGTCTGGCCTTGGCCGCGGATGGGAACATGAGCTTTACCGGCAATGTGACAGCCAATACCTGCGTGATTAACTCTCCTGATCTGACTATCGACATGGGCGACGTACCTGCCAGTGCGCTGGCAACTCCGGGCGCGCGTGCAGGCCAGACACGGTTTGAGATTGCGCTGACGGGGTGTACGGAAGGCGTGGCTAAGGTTGCCGCCAAGTTTGAATCAGGAACCGCGGATTTGAGCACGGGCAGACTAGGGCTAACCGCTGATGCTAATCAGGCGAAGAACGTACAGATCGCCATCTACGATATGGCTGACGCGGAGAACAAGTTTGGCCAAGCGCCGCCAACCTCTTCTTATCAGGACATCATCGGCGGCAGCGCCACCCTGCGCTATAGCGCGTGGTACGTTGCCACCGGAGTGGCCTCGGTGGGCACTGCCAATGCTGCGGCGACTTATACCTTGGCGTATGAATAAGGCGCTTCCATGATCTAAACGGATGCTTCACGGCGCAAGCCGAGGCTGCCATCACGCGCTATTAGGCTGGGCAGCCTTTTCGCTGACATTGGTATTGATCGCCACACATCTGTGTTGGAAGGAATAGGTATGCGCGGAATGCGCTTGTGAGGTCCGGAGAGGTTTGAAAATGAAAGTTCTTAGTGGTGCCGTCTGGTTGATTCTGCTTTTTCTGCACGCAAATTCTGCCACGGCAGCCGTCATGCTGTATGGCACCCGTGTCATTTATGATGCGGGAAAGCGGGAGCAACTAGTCCGCTTGAGCAATGAAAGCGACAGCCCTTTATTGATTCAGGCTTGGCTGGATGATGGGGTGGAAAAGGCAGTTGCGGAGCAGAAGGTGCCATTCATTCTTACGCCGCCGGTATTTCGCATGTCTGCACGGCAGGGGCAAGTTTTACGTATGCAATATACGGGAGAGGCCTTGCCGGAAGATCGTGAATCGGTTTTCTATTTGAATGTTTTGGAAATACCTCCCAAGCCAAAAATTGATAATGGACAGAATACCTTGCAACTGGCATTGCGCAGTCGCGTGAAAGTATTCTTTCGTCCAATAGCCTTGGCCGAAGGGCCTAAAGATTTGGGCGGCAAGCTGAAGTGGCGGCTGGTCAAAGAAAATGGGGCTACCGCCTTGGAGGTGCTTAACCCTACTGGCTTTTATGCGTCTTTTGCGAATGCGAGTGTTCAGGCAAAGGGCAAGCGGCACAGCTTGGAAACCAATATGTTGGGTCCAGGAGAAACTCGTATCTTTCGTTTCACCTCGCAGGTGCCTGGAAACGTGGATATGGAGAAAGTGGAATTTAACCTGATAAACGATATTGGGGCGAACGCTTTCAGTATATTTACGCTGCAGGATAAAAATAAGAATTGAAAGACCGGAAGATGAAGCCTGCTCACCGTAAAATATCCGCCTGTCTTATTGTGTTCGCTTGTGGTGATGCCTCCGCGCGGAATTCCCCGCCTCAGGCTGAAAATAAACAAGAGGCCGTCATATTTAATGATGTTTTCCTGTTTGGCAGCGATAAAGTGGACGTCAGCCGGTTCGCCACGGAAACACCGATTGAACCGGGCCTGCATCGTGTTGAACTCTATGTAAACAACGTCGGCATGCAGACTCGAGATATTCTTTTCGTCAAGCAGCCTGGACAGAGCAATGCCTATCCCTGTTTTTCGCAAAGCACTTTGCAGGCATTGGGTGTGGCGGTAGAAAAATTCAACGCGGATCAAAAGGCTCTGTTCAGCAAAGCCGATGACTGTGTAGCCATTAATTCGCTGTGGCCTGACGCTAGCAGCGAATATGACAGCGCGCAGCAAAGGCTTAACCTTAGCTTGCCACAGATGGCGCTGTCCAGGCGGAGCCGTGGCTATGTGGACCCGTCGCAATGGGATACTGGTCTGAATGTCGCCTTCGCCAACTACCGCGCGAATACCTACTATTCCGAACTGCAAGGTGGCGGCAGCTCACGCAGTGATTATCTTAATCTGACCGGTGGCATCAATCTGGCGGGAGTGCAGTTTCGTTCTGAGGCGAGCTATACGGGACGTTCGAACGGCGACCATCGTTGGCAGAGTGTGCGCTCGTATCTGCAAGGTAGTTTGCCAAATTGGCAGAGCCGCTATGTTGTTGGGCAAGCCTTCACCAGCGGCCGATATTTTGATGCTGTGGGGTTTACTGGCGTGGAGTTGAGCCGAGACGAGCGCATGGTGCCGGATTCGGAGCGGGGCTACGCGCCGGTGGTGAGAGGAGTTGCGATGACCCAGGCGAAAGTGGCTGTTCGCCAGGGCAGCTATCTTCTCTTCGAGACCTCGGTGCCGCCTGGGCCGTTTGAGTTTGATGATTTGTACCCGACTGGTTACGGCGGGGATTTGCAAGTGGAAATCACTGAGGCGGACGGCAAGGTGCGCGTCTACTCCATTCCATATTCAGCGGTTCCAGATATGTTGCGTGAGGGGGTGAGTCGCTACAGCCTGACAGCAGGCCAGTTGCGCGACCCTTCCATACGGAGCCAACCCTATTTCGCTCAGTTGTCATATAGCGTTGGAGTGAACAGCTTTGTCACCGCTTATGGGGCAGGTCAACTAGCCCAAAATTATGCCTCCGGTTTGCTTGGGGTGGGCTGGAATACCTTTCTGGGGGCGATTTCGGCTGATGTGACTAGTTCACAAGCGCGGTTATGGAATGGCGAAGCCTACAGTGGCATGAGTTTTAAATTGAGTCACAGCTATCGTCTCACGGCGACGGACACCAGTTTTTCCCTGGCGGCATACCGTTACTCCACTGAACGGTATTTGTCCTTGCGCGACTTCGCTTACGCCAACGATTCTATCGCCAATAGAGATATGGCTTTGCAATTTCCCCGCCAGAAAAATCGTTTTGATATCACTATGAGTCAGGCCTTGGGTAGCAACGGACAGCTTTACCTTTCAGGCAGCACGCAAACCCAGTGGGCGGGTTCTGGAAGGAGCACACAGTACCAGCTTGGCTACTCGGGTTCGTATAAACACTACAATTTTACAGCCAGTATTGGGCGAACATTAAATGATGCCAATCAAGCGGCTAATCAATTATTCGTTGGGGTGACGATTCCATTCGACCATTCGTCCGGCTCCAAGCTGAACAGTGTCAGCAGCGTAAGCAGCAATGGGGGGGACTTTACGCTACAGACCGCTTTGAATGGCAACCTGCCGCAAGACGATAGCGTGACGCTCGGGGCTTACGCCGGCTACGACAGCCAAGGTCGACAGTCCAACTGGGGAGCGAATGCGCAGAAGCAGTTCAGTAGCGTCAATTTACAGGGCTCACTCTCTCAGTCCGGTAGCTATAAGCAGTACTCGGCAGGTGCGGCTGGCAGCGTGGTGGCGCATCGCGGCGGGCTCTCTTTCGGGCAATCACTGGGTGAATCATTCGCCATTGTCGAGGCGCCGGGTGCCGCGGGTGCCGGCGTGCTGAATACGCGCAATGTGCAGGTGGATAGCAGGGGATTCGCTATCGTGCCCTATTTGACTCCATTTCGGATGAATGAGGTTGCCTTGTCGCCGGAAGGCATGGGCAGTGAGATTGAACTGAAACAGACCAGCAAAATGGCGGTCCCCTTGGGAGGCGCGGTGGTCCACGTTAAGTTTGAAACCCAGAGTGGTCGCAGTGTATTGCTGGAACTTCAACAGGCCTCGGGCAACCCGCTGCCCATCGGCTCAGATGTTTTAGATGAGGGTGGTGCGATTATCGGAGTGGTGGGGCAGGGTAGTCGCGCGTATTTCCGGGCGAGCGCAGACCATGGCCGGCTGACGATCAAATGGGGTGAGCAACTCGCTCAGCGCTGTGTACTTGATTATGACTTGGCGCATGCCGAAAACCGTGGGGCATTAGCACTTGCCTCAGCGATTTGCGCCCCAGAGAAGGTGAATTGATGAATAGTTCGCAACACAAAGGCATAGGCCGATATCAACTTGCCGGCGCACTATTGCTGCTGGTTTCAAGTAGCTGTCACGCGGCCCTCGCGGAGTGTTCCTGGAAGGGTTCCAATACCACCAATGTGGTGCAGATGCCATCCACCGTGTCTATCCCTTATAGCTTGCCGCTGTACAGTATCTTCCAAACCGCGCAGTGGTCGGCGCCCGCTCCCACCGGCATGACTGATGGCGACAAAGTGATCTTGCTATGCCGAAAACCGGGGGACCTGCAGTTGCAGGTAATGGCAGATCGGACAGCTCCGAATCCACGCGGTTCGTCGGGATTCATAGAAACGCTATCCAATGCGGTTAATGTCCGCTTTGTTTACGGGTATGACACCAGTAATAGCGCAATGTGGATGTCGGTGAAAAGTCCCGGCAATACGATCCTGATTCCCAATGCGGTGACAGTGGGGGATCAGGGAGAAGCGTTGAATCCCAGCGCCCCTAACACGGTGGGGGCGCCAGGAACTTACAGTGTCACCATCAACAAGCTGAAAGCGTTGACGCCGATGGTGGTGACAGTGGAACTGGAAAAGAACGCGAATACAGGTAGCGCCGCCAATTTTGGTGGTTACGATCGTGTCAGCATGCGAATGCAGCATACCAATTGGGGGGCCACTTCTACTGGCAGCCAGCTGTTGGGGCTGTTTCGTTTGTCCGCGACACGCTCTGTGATCGCGCCATGCGATCCTGTCTCCATTTCTCGACCTGTTCTGGATCTGGGGTCATACCCGCTGAAGCGTTTCACCGGGGTGAATACGGTCATGCCCAGCGTGCCGTTTACGGTGAGCATCAATTGCCCGTCAATGCCAACCACGGGCCGGGTGTACTATGGTTTCTCAACCGACTATGCCGACTCCTCCAGTCTAGATCTGATCGGTAATTTAGCGGGTGCAGGGAACGCCAGCGGCGTGGCTGTGGAGCTGTTGCAAAGTGATGCCAATACTAGACAGGCGCTGTTGCGTGCGAATGATTTGACCACGAACTGGCTGGATACCGGTATCAGGTCGAATGCCAAGCAGACCGTGCTGTCTTTTCATGCGCGCATGCGTCAGACCAAACCGGTGGTGACACCGGGGCAGATCAATGCTACGGCAACTTTTCTGATTAACTATCGGTAGGCGTGAACGATGATTTGGCAGGCCTTTCACCGGCAAGGAAATGAAAGGCTAGCTTTCACCCTCCGAGATGTTCTTGGCAATGACATCCAGTGCGGCGCGTAGTTGAGCTAAGGCGGGAGCCAACGCATCCACTTGGTGTTCCACTAGGTGCTGTTCCAGCTTGCCGGCGACAGTGACTAATTCAGGAACGTCCATGCTGAGTGCCAAGCCGTAAATTCGATGAGCGTGTTGGCGGGCAACGTCCCATTGCTGTTGTTTGATGGCGGAGTCCACACCTGCAAAGTCTGCCTCGTTGTACTCGATGAACAGATTCCACAGGTTGGCATCATAAGAGGAGGGCGGTTTGGCTATTTTTTCTACCGAAACATCCGTTAACCACATGGAAAGAATTTTTTGCAGATCAGCCAGCCTTAGCGGTTTCACCAGCAGGCCATTCATACCGCTGGCCATGCATTTTTCCTGATGCTGATAATCATTGGTAGCGGAAATGGCAATGATAGGAGTCAGCGGTAAGTTCTCCGCTTTTTCTTCTGCTCGAATCCGTTGCGCTACCTCGTAGCCATTCACATCAGGTAGGTGGCAGTCCAGCAGGATCAGCTTGACGTCCGATAGCTCACGCAGGATTGACAATCCGCTCATGCCGTTGCTGGCAATGGAGACCTCGCAGCCTAGCTCTAACAGTTGATCACGTATCAGCTGCTGATTGGCTGGATGGTCCTCTATTACCAACACTCGTTGGTTGTGGCCGATCTCTGGTCCACTTAATTCACCAAGGGGAACGATAGGCTCCTTGTTCAAAGGCCCACCGATTTCCGTTGGAATTTCAATGGTGAACGTTGTGCGGGAGTGCCCGTCGCTGTATAGACTAATCCGCCCCTTCATCAGTTCGACTAGGCGCTTGCTGATGGCCAGCCCCAAACCGCTTCCGCCAAACTGGCGATTGATGCTGGGGTCCGCCTGTACAAATGGGGAAAATACCGCTTTTTGAGCCTCCTCCTTAATGCCAATACCGGTGTCGCTAACCCGGCAGATGAGCATTCCGTGCGTTGGCTTCGCGCTATCCATGCGGAAACACGCTTGCAAAGTAATGCTGCCTTGCTTTGTGAATTTGATCGCGTTGGACAGAAGGTTGTGCAGTACACGCTGAAGATGAGAAGGATCCAGTAGCAGCGTACAGGAGGGCAACTCGGTTGCGTAGTGCATCTGCAGCCCCTTGGTCTCGGCTGCCAGACGATACAAGGTTGAGAGACCATTTAGGATATTGCCAGCATCCACAAAGGACAATTCCAGCGTTTCCTGTCCGGCGTCTAGCCGTGAGGTGCTCAAAATATTATTCAATAGTTGCAGTAGACTATTTGCGGCCAAGTTGGATTGTACAACCAGCTGGTGCTGTTTCTCGCCCATTGGCATGGCATGTAGCAATTCACCCGCAGCGATGATGGCATTCATTGGCGTGCGGATTTCGTGGCTAATCACGGCAAGAAATTCGCTTTTTGCCTCTTCTCCCATTTGTGCTTTGCGCATCAAAATATTGGCGCGACGCACGGTCCACAATAGCAAGAAAAAGGCGAGTAGTAGTATGGCGCCCTCTCCAGCGTAAGTACGTATCACTGTGTAAGCGGTAGGTCGTGTCGCAATTTCGTTTTCCCAGTCGGTGCGAACATCATCCACGTCATCCGCGGTCATGTTATCCATGGTTTTCTGGATAATACGGTACAGCAGCGGCTGACTTTTACTGATACCAAAGCTATAGATTGCATAATAGCCAGGCATTGACCCCGAGCTTTTGAGTTCGGGGAAGCGGTGATTGAGCATGAAGCGTGCATAGGTTTCTGGAACTAGGGCAATATCTGCTTTCATGTCAACCAATGAGCGAAGAGCCATGGTCGAAGTATCAACGGGATAGAAACTCACATTTAGGCCATCGCGTGCCATCCATGAGCGCGAGTTGTCGTTGAAGATAAAAGCCAGAGTCAGACCTTGTAGATCGTTGGCATTATAGATGGGCTTTTGATTGCGTCGGCTTATCACCATCAATGACTGCGTGGAGTAGGGTTGAGTGAAATAGTAGTTCTTATTCAGGCTAAGCTGGCTTATTGTGTCTTGATTGACACTGGCAAGCATGGGGGGCTTGCTGCTGGCAAGCGTCGTTACCCACTCCTTGGCTGAAGGTTGGAGGGTGAATTTGAAACGTAGCCCAGTTTGACGCTCGATGTGTTTCAGGTAATAGTATTCAATGCCGCGGAAACGTACTTCTCCGCTTTTGTTGCGGAGAACCGGAGTGGTGCGGAGCAGGTAAACCTCGACCTCCCTATGCTGGGCTATCCAGTCTTTTTCTTCTTGATTGAGGTTGGTATGCAGTCCATCTATTCCGCAGGCTTGTAATTGAGTCAGTAGAATAAAGCACAGACCCCGGTAGTATTTTTGCACCATCACCTCAGCTTCGCATTCAGGACAAACAACTCCTGATCAGTTTGGATTCCCAGCTTTTGAAATGCAGCATGCTTTTGCGTACTGATGGTTTTAATGCTGCGTGAAAACTTCTCCGCAATCTGTTTAGTGCCCATTCCGTCCAGACAGCACCTTACTACCTCACGTTCGCGAGGGGATAGTTTGGCAAAAGGGTCTAGAGCGGAAACATCTTTTTTAACTAGCGTGGAAACATCTTTTTTAAAGATGGTGTCGGAGAGCAGAATGTTGAGTTCGCTCATGACCTGTGGAGTTAGATAGATGCGACCGGCATTGACGGTGCGAATGGCGGCAGCCAAAGCTTCCACGGGTTGGGATTTGCTGAAAAAACCTCGTGCGCCAGCCTTTAGCATAATGTTGATGGTGCCGGGTAGATCACTGGCGGAGAGGACGAGGATTTTGCAACTGGGATAGCGCACTCTGATGGATTGAATTAGATTCAAGCCATCTATCTCGTTGTCGCTCAGCGTAAAATCCATCAACAATACATCTGGTATAGATTCCCGCAATGCGGCCAGTAGCTGTTGGCTGCTCGCATAGCTTCCCGTAATTTTCAGATCTGGGTATGCCATTAACTTTACTTCTAACCCAATCCGGATCAAATCATGATCATCTAGTATGATTATACTTATTTTTTTCTGCATGCTTTTGTCAATTTAAATTACATTGCCATAAAGTGACTGACTCGAGAAGCATTTCGCTGCGCCTCGTGCTTTCAATATGGTACAAATCTGAATCAGGTGCTCTTAAATTCGATTCTGTGCATGATATGCACCAGTTCTGTACATTCTTCTGCCACTTCCTCTAGCTTCTCGTGCTGATGTAGGATGTGTTCTAAATATTTCTCTGGTGGCATTGGAAAGTGCAAGCCAAAGCCCTGGCCGATTTCACAGCCCATTTTCAGTAGAGAGTCGGCGCAGGCCTCGTCTTCAATGCCTTCCGCGATGATTTTTAGTTTTAATTTTTTTCCCAATAAAATCGATGAGCGCACTATTTCCCGGTGTTTGGCACTGCGTGGCATGGCTGCGACAAATTCCCGGTCAAGTTTCAATTCGGTGAATGGCATACGGGAAACAATCTTTAGGGTTGATATGCCAATTCCGTAGTCATCACAGGCAATGGCGAAGCCATTGGCGCGCAGCTGATTAAGAGCCACCATCAGGTCCAAGCCGTGTTCAAGTTCAACATTCTCGGTCAACTCAATTACCAGCAGTGATCTGGGTAGTCCTGTCAGATCCCAGCGTTTAATGATTTCTTCCGTCAAGCTGGGAGAAATTAGGGTACTGGCGGAGGCGTTGATTGCGATAGGTAGAAAAACTCCGTTTCGCGCCAGCACCTGTTGAGTGGCGATGATGCGACTAAGTACGTGGAAAAATAGAAGTAGATCTAGCCCCAGTTTGTTAATGATGGGCAAAAATACATCCGGTGCGATATTGCCCAGTATAGGATGCCGGCAGCGTGCTAAAGCTTCCGCTCCAACGATCTTTCGATCGGCGAGGCGAACCTGAGGCTGTAGGGCAATTGAAATGCTGTTTTTAGAAAATAGTGCCTCTATGATTTCCTGCTCCTTAAAGCCATAGGCTGTTGGTGCAGATGGAGAGCAGGACGATAGGCTGAATACATTTTTGACATGCGAGAGAATGTGCATGCAATTTTGCTTGTTGAATGGCTTGCTTATTGAATTGACGTGTCGAAAATTGGCCTCATACGCCAATTGGGTGTGCGAGTGCAGTAGCACTTTATTCATTGAACTCAGCCAAACAAGAATGGGTAATGAAGATATGGTTTGTTGCTTCAATAGGTTGTGCAGCTGTGAGATTAATTTTGCGCCGCCGCCATTGGGCATCAGAATATCGCATATCAATAAATCTACATTCTCTCGCTTAATAATATTAATTGCATCTGATATGTGGTTGACGTTGAATGTCTGGTTAATGCCGCAGTCCTGAAAAATGCGGCAAACATGCGCGCTTTCCAATGGGTGATCATCTACTATCATTACATTTATATTATTCATATCGTTTTCTTTTTGGTTGCTGGAGTTATTGGGTTGGTGGTTTTCGCACGTTTTTATTGGGTTTGTGGCGTGGGTAGACCGTAATGTAAAAAGTCACCCCATCTCACAATCTGCCAATCCTTGTTTGCGAACGGTGAATGATAATGATTATGATTTTCATGCCATTATTTGGCACTGCATTGTCATTTTTGAGGTGGGCGATTATTGTGATGCGGCAGGTATGCCTGGTGTGTTTATCCAAAATCTCATATGGCATTCATCGTGAAATACAGGATGAAGAACAGAGGGAGCGATAAGTTTCTCGGGGGCATGATGTCGTTGACTACAGAATGTCCACTGATGAATGAGACTGCGTGGCTGGGCCGATCCTGTATTGATTTGTCTACAGCAAATATGCCCATAAATGATGAAGGAATTTTCATTGGGGGACTCGTCGATAAAAGTCCCTATGGTAGAAATGGGCTGTTTGCTTCTACATAGGAATTATCCTAAAAAGATGCGCCTCGCCGTGTTCTGCGCTGCTTGTGAACATAGGTGGATTCTTCCGATTCTGTAGGCATTCCTGCTCTATGGGCATGAGTGGAGGTTCAGGAGCACACGGCGTTCCTCTCTGAATTCAAAGAAGCAGCCGTCAAACAGATCATCGAGAGCCCGGACTCTGTAGCTGAGGTTTCCGCGCGACGAGGGGGGCGGCTACAGCCGTACCAGTGGGGCAGGGTTTGGCTTAACTCGGACGCGACTTTGCCAGGGGGCCGGGTGAAGCACTGCAGATGATGTCGGGTTGTTGGTATTCATTCGCGACTCATGGCGGGCCAGCGGCGAGGTGTCTGGCTTTTGCCGGGAGTTGGGTGGTTTGCGTGGGAGTGGTGAGAAGTGGGGTAAATACCGCGCGGCCAGGATCATGCGGCAACATAGCACTAATGCCCTGCATGGTTATACAGCTCTAAAGCAGACTGTTGATGTGGCTTAAGTCCTGACACAGGCGCGGCAGCAGGGGCGGGATGGCATGCTGGCCGATACGAGCTGCGCAGATATCGATCAGACCCCACGATAGCACTGAGATTTTGGGAATAAAAAAGCCCGCGCGTGAGCGCGGGCAAATGATGGAAGAGGACCAGGTCAGCGGATCAATAATCCAACTCGGTCGGCACTTTCTCCTTGCTGTCCTTCGGCGCTTCGGCCACGGTGGCGTCAGTGGTCAGGATCAGGCTGGCGATGGAAGCGGCGTTTTGTAACGCGGTGCGAGTCACCTTGGTGGGGTCGATCACGCCCATTTCCACCAAGTCGCCAAACTGGCCGCTGGCAGCGTTGTAGCCATGGCTGCCCTTGCCCTCCAGAACCTTGTTGACGATCACCGAGGGCTCGTCGCCGGCATTGGCGGCGATAGCGCGCAGAGGCGCTTCCAGCGCGCGCAGCACGATCTGGATGCCTGCATCTTGGTCGGCGTTGTCGCCCTTCAAGCCGCTGATGTGGGCTCGAGCGCGCAGCAGGGAGACGCCGCCGCCGGCAACGATGCCTTCTTCCACTGCGGCGCGGGTGGCGTGCAGTGCGTCGTCCACGCGGTCTTTCTTCTCTTTCATTTCCACTTCGGTGGCCGCGCCAATGCGGATGACCGCCACGCCGCCAGATAGCTTGGCCACGCGCTCCTGCAGTTTCTCGCGGTCATAGTCGCTAGTGGCCGCATCGATCTGGGCGCGTATGGTCTGAACACGAGCATCGATCTTGGCCTTGTCTCCCGCGCCGTCGATGATGGTGGTGTTCTCCTTGCCGATTTCCACGCGTTTGGCGCTGCCCAACTCCGGCAGGCCGGCTTTTTCCAGCGTGAGCCCGGTTTCCTCGGAAATGACAGTGCCGCCGGTGAGGATGGCGATGTCTTCCAGCATGGCCTTGCGGCGATCGCCAAAGCCAGGCGCCTTCACGGCGGCCACCTTCAGGATGCCGCGCATGCTGTTCACCACCAGGGTGGCCAGCGCTTCGCCTTCCACGTCTTCGGCCACAATCAGCAGCGGCTTGCCGGCCTTGGCCACTTGCTCCAGCACCGGCAGCAAATCGCGGATATTGCTGATTTTCTTGTCGTAGAGCAGCACCAGCGGGTCTTCCAGAACGGCGGTCTGTTTTTCCGGGTTGGTGATGAAGTAGGGCGACAGATAGCCGCGGTCGAACTGCATGCCCTCGACGACGGCCAACTCGTTGTCCAAGGATTTGCCGTCCTCCACAGTGATCACGCCTTCCTTGCCCACTTTCTCCATGGCATCCGCGATGATCTTGCCGATGGACTCGTCGGAGTTGGCGGACAGCGCGGCGACTTGGGCGGTTTCCTTGCTGTTGGTCACCGGCTTGGACAGGGTTTGCAGCTCTTTCACTACGGCCTGGACGGCTTTATCAATGCCGCGCTTCAGGTCCATCGGATTCATGCCGGAAGCGACATACTTCATGCCTTCCTGCACGATGGCTTGGGCCAGCACAGTGGCGGTGGTGGTGCCGTCGCCCGCCACGTCGGCGGTCTTGGACGCCACTTCTTTTACCATCTGGGCGCCCATGTTCTCGAATGGGTCCTTCAGTTCGATTTCCTTGGCAACCGACACGCCATCCTTGGTGATGTGCGGCGCGCCGAAACTGCGCGCCAACAGTACGTTGCGGCCTTTCGGGCCCAGGGTGACTTTGACGGCATTAGCCAGCACATTGACGCCGTTGACGATGCGCTCACGGGCGTTGTCGTGGAAGCGGACTTCTTTCGCAGCCATGGTTTAACTCCTGTGATGATTGTAGGAAATCAGGCAGCCTTGCGGCCGGATTGAGGGGCGTCTTCAACGACCCCGAAGACATCTTCTTCGCGAAGCACCAAGTATTCCTGGTCGTTTAGCTTGACGGTCTGGCCGCCGTACTTGCCGAACAGAACCAGGTCGCCCACTTGCACCTGCATCGGCAACAATGTGCCGTCTTGCAGACGCTTGCCAGGGCCCACGGCGAGAACTTCGCCTTGTTCCGGTTTTTCAGCGGCGCTATCGGGAATGACGATGCCGGAAGCAGTCTGGCGGACTTTCTCGATCCGCTTGACGATAATCCGGTCGTGCAGAGGACGGATTTGCATATCAATCTCCTGTGCGATTCAGATCATTGGAAACGGTTGGTAAGACCGAGCGGCAGGCGCGAAATGGCCCACGCTTACCGGTCAAAGTCAGCCGGTACGGCTGACCAAAGACGAAGTAAGGGCGGGCCAAAAACTTTTCAAGAGGTTTTTTGCAGAAAAAACGAGACTACAAAATGATGCGCTCGACACGGCCAAAACGGTACTCAGTTCTGCTTGCCTTGCCTCCATGGCAGACGCGCGGCCTAAGGGGGCAGGGTGGTTTGCGCAGGCCTTCCTCGCCCAGGGTGTCGTCTTCGGCCAGGTCGCGCCATAGCCCGCCGTGTACAGGGCGGAACTGCCAGGAAACATAGCCTCGGCGGGAGGCCAGCCGCATCAGGTCCGGGCCGTCGGGCGCTTCCATCAAGACACTTTCCTCTCCAGCGATAGGTGGCAGATCGCCGAAAGCCTGGCGGCAGGCCAGCTCTTCCCCCGCGGCCGCGCCTATGGTGTTGCAGCCGCGCCGCTCGTCGCGCAGCAGGTTCCAGGCGCCCAGCTGCCAGGCCGCGTCCAGAATGTCTTCTTCTATCAGGGAGAGGGCGTCCCATCTGCGCGTCAGTTGCAAGGCCGATGCCGGCACTTGCCGAAGCAAGGGCTCGCCATTTTGGCCGCGGTCGGGCTCAGGGCGGCGGAAACCATGCCAGTGCAGCATCAACAGCAAGGGGGTATCGGGAAAGGGCACCGCGCTGAGACTGACCGCGAATAGCGGCAGGCGCATATGGCGGATTTGAGCGGACAAGGTATCGAATAACTCCACGGCAACACTCCATGACAATGGACGCGAAGATAGGCATCAAGAGCGGCTGAGAACCTGTTTACGATCCGCTGGGCGTTGTGAGACGTGACACGGTGCATGAGCATTTTGAGCTCGTTTTCAACGCCGTATCGCCAAAGCGCAGCAGACCTTGAACAAGCTAGCATCGGTTTTCGCCTTGTCTCGCGAGATCGTAAACAGGTGCTCACGCGTGAAACTGCGTTTTGTTAGCCACTCTAAAGATAAAAAGATTGCCGGCATGAGGCAAGCGTCAACCTGGTGATTACGGCTAGGCGTTTATTTCCATCCTTGCCGCCATTGCTTGTCGTCGCGCAGAACCTGCCACGGCACAGTTTGCTGGCGGCGGGTATACACCACCTCCAGCGTCACCGTGTCTACAGGGCTGTCGGGCGCGGGCCGTCCCAGCGCTACCACCAGGAAGTGTTTTTCCTTGTCGCGCGGCACGGCGGCGGTCCACTTGCTCAGCAGCAATTTTTCCGGATTGAGCCGCCTAGTTGTCGCCACGGTCCTGACTCACCCAAATCAACTTCTCCGCGGGTATGCCCAGCTTGGCCGCCACCGCCAGCAGAGCGGTCTTGGCCTCCGGGGCGGGCTGCTTGTCGCGCGACAGCAGCCACAAGTAGTTCTTGTCGGGTCCCACCACCACCGCCCAGCGATAGTCGGGGTCCAGCTCCGCCACGTGGTAGCCGCCGTAGAACGGGCCAAAGAAGGACACTTTCAGCGAGGCGACGTCGGCGGGGCCGTTGAACCAGGCCTTGCCCACGGCTTCGCGCCAGCTGGCGGCGGCGGTGTCAAAGCCGCGGTTGACCACGCGGATGCTGCCGTCGGTATTGCGGCTATAGTCGGCGCTCACCGCTTGCAGGCCCCGTTCGAAACGGTGGTCCAGACGGGCGATTTCATACCATCGCCCCTGATAGCGTTCCAGTTGGAAGCCTTGCACTGGGGTGACGTCCGGCGGCGGCAGAGTGTTGCAGCCGGTGAGCGGCAATAGGGTAATAGCCAACAGGACCAAAGGTTTTTTCAACATATCAGGCTCACAATGTGTCGAGATTGGTTTGCAGCGTCGCCGCGTGAGCGGCGATAGCGGCTTGTTCGGCATCCGGCAGCTTGTCCAGCTGGCGATAGACCAGGCTGAGTCGCGGATTGGCCGCCAGCCGCGCGCGGTGGCGCTGGAAAAAGTTCCAGTACAGGGCATTGAAGGGACAGGCGTCCCGGCCAATGCGCAGTTTGGGCTGGTAGCGGCAGCCGGCGCAGTAATCGCTCATGCGGCCGATATAAGCGGCGCTGCCGGCGTAGGGCTTGCTGCCGAGCAGCCCGCCGTCGGCGAACTGGCTCATGCCCAGAGTGTTGGGCAACTCCACCCATTCGAAGGCGTCGATGTAGACGCCCAAATACCATTCATGCAGCGCCTGCGGCGACAGTCCGGCTATCAGTCCGAAATTACCGATCACCATCAGCCGCTGGATGTGGTGGGCGTAGGCGTCTTCCAGCGATTGGCCGATGGCGTGAGCAAGACACCGCATGCCCGTTTCGCCGTCCCAAAACCAGCGCGGCAGCGGCAGATTGTGCGACAGAGCGTTATTGTCGCGGTAGCCGGGCATCTTGGCCCAATAGACGCCTCGCACGTATTCGCGCCAGCCCAGTATCTGCCGCACAAAGCCCTCTACCGCGGCCAGTGGCGCGCGGCCTGCGCGCCAGGCGGCGATGGCGGCGTCCACCACCTCGCGCGGATTGAGCATTTTTACATTGAGGGCGAAGGAAAGCTGGGAGTGAAACAAGCGCCGCGCATGCCGGCTCATTGCGTCCTGATAAGCGCCAAAGTGCGGCAGCGTCCGCTCGATGAAGTCGCACAGCAGGGCCTGCGCCTCGGCGCGTTTGAGCGGCCAGCGCAGCGCTTCGGCCTGAGGCTGACCGAAACTGTTCACGCCGGCGTCGTTTATGGTTTGCCACAGCCCGCGGTGGTCATGCTCAGGTCGAGGGTCATTGGGTTCCGGCGGGCTGCCGGACCAGCGCTGACGGTTCTCGGCATCGAAATTCCAGCGCCCGTCGGCGGGTTCGCCGTTCTCGTCCACCAAAATGCCGTGCTTGCGCCGCAGGTGACGATATAGGGTCTCCTGCCTCCATTGCCGCCGCGCTCCGAAGAACGCGGCGGCATCGCCGCGAGCGGTGTAGAAGTGCTCGCTGTCCGCCATGTGGCATGGAATGGATAAATCCGCGCCCCAGCGGGCGAGTTGATGGTCCAGCCGCCATTCGTCCGGAGCCTGGTATTCCACCCTCGTCGCGCCGTAGTGGCGGATCAGCGCATCCAAATTGCCGATTAACGATTGGCGGTTGCTTCCGTCGTCGATGGCAATGTAGCGCACTCGATGCCCCAAGGCCTTCAGTTGGCTTGCAAAATCACGCATCGCGGCGAAGATGGCCAGGATTTTCTGCGCGTGGTGGCGTACGTAATCCGTCTCTTGGCGGATTTCCATCATCACATGCACCACCTCGGGGTCGGGGGCGGTGAACCAACTATGGTTGGGGTTGAGCTGGTCGCCCAGAATCAGCCGCAAGAGGGTCATTGGGCCATGTCCTTCTGACGGCGGCAGCGTTCTGAGCAGTATTGGACGGCATCCCAATTATTGCGCCATTTTTTGCGCCAGCTCATGGGGTGGCCGCAGGCGGCGCAGCGTTTGGATGGCAGTGCCGCCTTATTGCCCTTGAATATCCGCGCCATCACGCTACCTTCAGCTTTTTGCGCAGCCAGGCCACCGGCAGTCCAAGCAGGGGGATTTTCTCGAACAATTCTTCGGCGGCGTCCCAGTAATCGCGGTGCAGCGTGATTTTGCCGTCGGCATCAAACTGGAAATGGCTGCCGCCGTGAATGCTGACCTTGCGTCCGGCATAGGCAAAATCGAAATCCCAGGTGATGAATGCCTGGTCGCCATCCCGTAGCGCGTGGATGACAGTGAAGCGGGGCTGTTCCAGCGTCTTGAACATGTGGTGAAACACCGCCTGGATTTTGGCCACGCCGCGCACGTCGTTGAAGGGGTCTTTGAAGCGCGCGTTTTCAGTGTAAAAGCGAGCGATGTCCGGCAAGGTTTGCGGTGTCAGCGTTTGATACCAGTCGAGCAAAGCTTGCCAATCGGCTTGAGTGGGGATGCGTTTCATGGTCGAGCCAACCTCGCGAGCAAAGGCAGCCGCAGCCGGTAAGGCAGCAGCCGCAGTAGTTTGAGCCATAAGGTGAAGCGCCACGGAAAGTGAATTTCAAACGCGCCGCGGGCCAGCCCGCGCATGATGTCGCGAGCCGCCTGACGCGGCGTGAGCAGGGCCGGCATGGAAAAATCGTTCTTGGCGGTGAGCGGTGTGGCCACGAAGCCGGGGTTGATCAGATAAACCGCCACGCCATGCGGCTTGAGTTCCGCGTAGAGGATTTCCGCCAGATTGATCAGCGCCGCCTTGCCCGGGCCGTACACCGCGGCGCCCGGCAGGCCGACATAACCCGCCACGCTGGCGATCAGCGCCACGCCGCCGCGGCCTTGCCCCGCCAGCGCCGGCAACACCACTTCCAGGCCGTGGTAGACGCCCAGCAGGTTGGTGTCGAGCAGGCCGCGGGTTTCATCGGCGTGCAGATCCAGGCAGGTTTGCGGACGGTAGTCCGCCGCGCAGAACACCACGAGGTCGGGCAGCGCGCCGGCGGCTTCCAGGCGCGACCAAGCGGCCCGCCAGGCGGCCGGATCGGTCACGTCCAGCGTTTCCACTTGCGCGCCTGGGCGCTCTGCCGCCAGCATGCGCATCGGCTCGGCGCGTCGGGCGGAGAGGATGACTTGGGCGCCGGCCGATAGCAGCTCGTCGGCCAATGCCGCGCCGATGCCGCTGGACGCGCCTATCACCCATACCCGGCGCGCGCGCCAATCGGCGATGCGAGGGTTAAGGCGGAGTGTCATGATCCTGACTCCGGTTTGTGGAAAAACAGCGTGACCTCGCCCAAGCGGAAACCAAACTTGCTCATGACCGCGCGGTTGAGCAGGCTGCGCTCGTCTTGCAGGAACATCCAGTCATCGAACTGGACCAGGTATTCCTCGCCCTCCACCGGCAACTTCAGCGTGTAGCGCCAGCGCAGCGCGTTGCCGGCCGTCTCGCCAATGGCTTCTCCCTCCACGTCGTCGGCCAGGCCGCGCCAGCGGCCCTGGCCGAGGGGCTTGAGCCGCCAGACGCGTTGTTGTCGGCTGCCGTCGCTGTAAATAAAGCGCTCGGTCAACACCAACTCGTCGCCGTGGCGTTCGCCGTCCATGTCGACGGTGAAGCGCTTGAGCAGGCGGCCTTGCCGGTCCTGGTATATGCCCCAGGCCTTGGTTTGGCCAAGGAAAAACCGGCCGGGGTCCAGCGGCGGGCGGTTGGCGGCGTAATCTCCAACCGTTGGAGCGGCGCAGCCAGCCAGCAGGAGCATGGCGGCGAGCCAGATGGGGGCGCGCATGGTTACGCCCTTTGCAGCAGAAACTGCGACACGCCGATGCGTCCCGCATCGAAACCCGCTTCGCAGTAGCACAGGTAAAGCCGCCACAGCCGAATGAAGGCCTCGTCGAAACCTTGGCCGCGAACGGCGTCCAGTTGGGTTTCGAAAGCCTCGCGCCAGCGGCGCAGCGTTTCCGCGTAGTCCGCGCCGAAATCCAGGCGCTTGCGGCAGGTCAGCCCGCTTTGATGCGCCGCGCGTTCAAAACGCTCGCGGCTGGGAAGCATGCCGCCGGGGAAGATAAAGGCCTGGATGAAATCGGTGCTGGCGCGGTAGGCCTCGAAACGGGATTCATCAATGGTGATGCTTTGCGCCAGCGCTTGGCCGCCCGGCTTGAGGCAGCGGCGTAGGGTGTCGAAATAGCCGGGCCAGTAACGCTCGCCCACCGCCTCGAACATTTCGATCGACACGATGGCGTCGTATTGGTCGCTCAGGTCGCGGTAGTCGCGGTGTTCCAGTGTGACCAGCGGCTCCTTGGCCAGGCGGCGGCGGGCGAAGCTCAGTTGCGCATCCGAAATGGTGATGCCGTGCACGGAGACGCCGAGACCGGCGGCGTGTTCGGCGAACCCTCCCCAGCCGCAGCCGATTTCCAGCACCCGCATGCCGGGGCGTAGCTGCAACTGCTCGCAGATGCGTTGGTACTTGCGCGCCTGCGCTTGGGCCAAGGGCTGGCTGTAGTCGCCGTCGAACCATGCGCTGGAGTAAGTCCAGCTGGGGTCCAGCCACAGTTTGTAAAAATCGTTGCCAATATCGTAATGGGCATGGATGTTGCGGCGGCTGCCGCGGCGGCTGTTGACGCGCAGGAGATGGCGCAGCCTGTGCCACAAACGCGCGGCCCAACGGCCCAGTGCCCCCAATTGCAAGGCGTCCTCATTGCGCAGCATCAGTTGCAGCAGCCCTGTCAGGTCCGGGCAGTCCAACCAGCCGTCGCGGTAGGCCTCGGCAAAGCCGATGTCGCCGCCGGACAGGATGCGGGCGCAGGCGCGCCAGTCCCGCAGCGTCAACTCCGCGCTGACGTGCGTTTGGGCCGCGCCAAACCATAAGGTCTCGCCATCTGGCGTGACCACTTTAAGGCTGCCGTGGCGCAATTGAGCCAGTATGGCGAGCAGCGCGCGCCCCGCCGCCGGAAACTTGGGGTGGGACAAGGAGAGGGGTTGGCTCGCGCTCATGGTTTCAGCTCCTGGCCACGGCTGAGGGCGGTGGCGGGGGGATGGGGTTTGCGGGAAAAGGGTACGCGTTTTAGCCAAAGCTTCAGCGCCTGCCAGTGAATGCGGGCGATGACGCCCAGGGTGAGCAGAGGCTGGCGCAGCAAGGCGGCCGCCGCTGTGGCCGAGCTTAAGGCGCGCAAGCGGCCGGATATCGAGGTGTGGAGCAGAGCGCCGTTGGCATCGTGATAATCGATCCGTGTCAGCGCGCGGCCCGCTTGTTCCACGAAGCGGAATCGATAATGGCCTTCCACTTGGCAAAACGGGGAGACATGCAGCAGTTTGCGGCAGACCAACTGGCTGGAAGCGCTAATGGGCCCCCCGTCGGTTTGGCTGAGCAGGTAGCTATGTCTTTCGCCAAAGGTGTTGTTCACCTCGGCCAGCACGGCGATCAACTGGCCAGAGGCGTTGTGGCAGTGCCAGAAATTAACCGGATTGAAAACGTAGCCGAACACGCGCGGGAAGGTTTGCAGCCAGACCTCGCCGTCGCAGGGAAGGCCGGCTTCGTCCAGGCGCGCGCGTATCCAGGGCAATAGCGGCGAGCCGTCGCGCGGGCCGTAGTCGCGCGTGCGCAGCGACAGCGGCCGGCGGCAGTCCACGCCAAACCATGGCCCGCGCATGTTTTCCAGCGCGGATAGCTTGAGCCGCAAGCAAAACACAGGGTAGACGAAGCGATTGGCGGCCGGGCGTAGGCGATGGTGCATCACGTGTCCGGTCAACAGATAGGCTGTGCTCATGTTTACAGCCTCGCCCAGGCGGGTGCCAGGCCAAAATCCTGTGCCACGCGCAAAGCCGATTTCAGGCCATCCTCATGGAAGCCGTAGCCAGTCCAGGCGCCGGTGAACCAGCAGCCGCGTCCACCCTGGATTTTGGATAGCGCTTTTTGCGCGGCGATGGCGGCGTTGTCCAACAGCGGGTGTTCGTAATGGTAGCGGCCCAGCACTTTGGCCGGATCCGGCTCTTGTGTTGGATTAAGCGTGACCATCACCGGGGTTTCCACCGGCAGCGGCTGTAATCGGTTCAACAGATAGCTCACGCCCACGGCGCGTCCATCGTCTTTCCCTTCGGCCAAGAAGTTCCAGGCCGCCCAGGCGCGAGGGCTGCGCGGCAGCAAGGAGACATCGGAGTGCAGCACGGCCTCATTGGCTTGGTAGCGCACCGCGGATAGCAGCGACCGTTCGCGCTCGTCGGCATCGGCCAGCAGCGCCAGCGTTTGAGGGGCGTGGGTGGCGAATACCACGCTGTCGAAGCATTCCTCGCCATGCGCGGTCTGCACGCGCACTTGGCCATCCTCCCGACAGACGCGCAGTACCGGGGTGGACAGCCTTATATCATCCAGCCCGTCCGCTATTTTTTCCACATACTGGCGCGCGCCATCCCGCACCGTCCGCCACTGCGGCCGGTTGCTCAACTGCAAGAGGCCGTGGTTGAGGCTGAAACGCAGAAAGGTTTCCGCGGGGAAGGACAGGATATCGCGGCAGGGGCTGGACCAGATGGCCGCGGCCATCGGCAGCAGATAGTGATCGCGGAAGCGTGCGCCATAGCGGTCCGCTTCAAGCAACTGGCCTAGCGTGAGCGGTGATTCGACGGCCCGTTTCAGGTTGCGGGGCGCCGCGCGGTTGAAACGGATAATGTCGGTCAGCATGCCCCAAAATCCCGGCGACAACAGATTGCGGCGTTGGGCGAACACCGTGTCCAGATTACTGCCCGCCCATTCCAGCTGGCCCTGGTCCAGTGAAACGCTGAATGACATGTCGCTGGGGTGGCTGACGATGCCCAGCTCGGCAAATAGCGCGATCAGGTTAGGGTAGGTGCGATCGTTGTACACCAGAAAGCCGGTGTCCACGGCAAAGCGTACGCCGTCAATCGTGATGTCGACGGTATGGGCGTGGCCGCCCAGGTAATCGGCGTCTTCGAATAGGGTAATGTTGTGACCGCGGGCCAAAAAGTGCGCGCAGGCCAAACCGGAGATGCCGGCGCCAATGACGGCGATGTGTTGTCGCTGCTGAGTATTCACCGATGCGTCCTGTGGGCGTATGGGTTGAGCGGGATAACTTGGCAGCCGCTGGGCGGTGCTTTATATTCAGGATATAACCGGTTTGGAAAAAATGCTACCAATCAGTAAAAGGTGTTACCAATGGGTATTTTGGGCAGGCTCAGCTTTAAAGATCAGGCTTTCAAGCTGCGTGAACAGGCGGTGCTGGACGCGACGACGCGCATGCTGGCGAGCAAGGGCTTCGATCTCATGACCATGGACGATGTGGCGAACGAAGCGGGTATTTCCAAACCCAGCCTGTACAAGCATTTCAAATCCAAAGATGAGCTGGCCACCGAGGTGATGATCCGTTTGCTGGACGATGCCCTGCGCTATTTGGCGCGACAAGACTCAAGGTTGAGCCCACTGGCCCGCCTGCGAGACCTCTTGGACTGGGCGCTAAGGGTGCGGCTGGCAGGGGGGCTGCCCTTCTTGCCGTCAGCCAGCCCGCAAGTGCGCAGCATGTTGACGCGCAGCATGACTTACGTTGGTCGGGTCATTAAATTGCACAAGACCTTGCAAGGCATCGTTGAGCAGGCCAAGAAACAAGGTGAATTGAAGGCGGAGATGCCAACGGATGTCATCCTTTTCAGCTACTACTCTCGAACCTGTGACCCAGCGGTGGAGTACCTGCGCGTGTACGGGAAATACCAGGATGAAGACATTATCAAGCACATGCTGCTGGTGTGTTTTGAAGGGATGTCCGCTGGAGCCGGGGCGGCTCAATCGAACTCTTGAAGCATGGTGTCTATACGCCGATTCATAACTGCGCATGGTTTGGCGGGATTGTGTGGAATGTGATGATGCAAGAGGAGCATGTGTTTGCGCAGCCATTCAATGGCGCCGCGCATGCCAATGCGTGGGGCATGCCCTTCATGAAAGCGGTGAAGTCCATTTATGAACCGGGAATGATTGCCGAAGGGCTTAAAAAGGCCGGCAGTCGTTAAGGCGGCCGCGTTTGCGCAGCGCCGGTTCTTGACGTACAGCGCCCAAAGGAGCACGGGCGCTTCTTGGGGCCTCAGCCTACACCAAGCGGTTAATGCAGCTTAAGCCCTGACACAGGCGTTGCTGCACCGGCTCCAACAGCGCCGCGGCTTCCTCGCTGCTCAACAGCAAGGGTTCGTCGCGGCGTTGCAGCAAGGTCAGGATGGCTTGCAGACTGATATGGGCTGCGCGGATGTCGATCAAGCCTTGCATCAGGCTGGCGTCCATCTCTTCGCATTGTTGGGCCAATTGCTGGCCCAAGTGTGGCAATGTGGTCTGATCCTGGGTGTCGAACAGCTTCTGGTTCAACAGCTTTAATTGCTCCATGGCGGGCAAGGCAGTATTCATCGCGGTATTCCCTTGGCTTGACCAACTTGAATTAGAAGTTGATAGCGGTTTTTAGGCCCACTACCCAGGCGTCGGAAGTTTGGGCAATGCCGCCAGGGCGTCCCCAATACTGGATCAAGGGTTGTAACTCCAGCCATGGGGTCACCTTGAAACGGTAGTACAGCTCGGCATTCACGGAAGACTCCGGCAACGGCGCATAACGCGGATCGCTATAGTCTTCGACTCCGCTTTGCTGGTTCAGGAAGTTCTGGCTACGGCGAAAATTGGAGCTGCCTTGCATTTTGGCTACGCCTAGCGCCAGCCAGTCGTTTGGCCGAGTGTCGAAAGGGCCACGATAACGCAGGGCCAGAGCAGTGGAGTAACGCGACTTATTGCTGCGCTGGTCCGCCAAACCCAGGCTCCAGGCCAGGCTCAAGCCTCGGTTGGCGTTATCGGCGTGGCGAGTCAGTTGCTGGTTGAAGCCGGTATACAGGAACCAAGTGTTGCGGTACTGGCGATAGCCCGCTGGATCAACGGCGCCGGGGCCGCCGGACTGACCAAGATAGAGGTCGCTTTGCTTGGCATTGGTGTACAGCAGACCCAGGCTGTAAATGCCCGGCAGCCCGAAACGCCGGGTGCGCCACTCGGCTTCCAGCGGCAGCAGAATGCCGCGGCTGCCGTCGGTGGACACGCTCCAGGCGTGGCTGCGCGACGGCGCTTGCGGGTTTTGCTCCAGCAAGCCGGTCAAGAGGGTCAGTTCCGGGGTGAGTCGGTACTGCAAGGTGCTGCCCCAGTAATGCACGTTCCAGTTGTGCCAGGTGCCGGAGTCCGCCGACTTGCCGCCGCACAGGCTGAGCATCTGGAAGTCGCAGGGAATGATCTGGTCGAAGTCCTGTACCTTGTTCATCAGTCCTATCCGCCACTGCAACTTGCCGTCGAGAAAGCTTCTCCTGAAATTCAGCCAGCCCAGCCGGGTAATGGATTGGCCGCCCCAGCTTTCCTGCGCCAGGTCGTTGAAGCCGACGCGGGTATCTTGCAGCCGCGTGCTAGTCAGGTTGTTGTCATGGTTGCGGTTGACGATATTGCCCTCGATCGCGGCATTGGGAATGCCGGTCAGCGCTTCCAGGTTTTGGGTGAAGGTCAGCGAAAACTGGTCGATGTATTCGGCTTTCTTGTCCGTGTTGTAACCGCCTTTGGCGTTGTAGGCGGTTTGGCTGATATGGGCCAATTGGTACTCAAAGCCAAAAGCTTGCAATGCCTGGCGCAGTCCAAGGCGGCGGCTGAGCAAGTCGCCGGCCTGCGGTTCGAAGCCTAGCACCGTGCCATTCCATGCGGGGGTGTCATCGCGGCCGCTCTCGGCTTGCGCGATGGCCGGGCTTAGCAAAACGCCCATGGTCAGGCCCAAGGCCAGCGGGATGGGACGCGGGTTGGTAGAGAACAGGGTAGGCATGTTTGTCTCCTGAGACTTCAGGCGGCGGCATAGGCGCAGGCAAAACCAGCCCCTGGCCTATGGCAGCGCCTGTTGTGGGTGTGGCCTGCCGCTGACAGGCCTCGGGATTTTCGCTGCGGGGTTTAACCGGCCGGCTTCAGCGTTTGCCCCCGGCTGCGGATCACATCGCGATACCAGTAAAAGCTGTCCTTGCGCCGTCGTTCCAGGCTGCCATGGCCCTGGTCGTCCAGATCGACGTGAATGAAGCCGTAGCGCTTGGACATTTCGGCCTTGGAGGCGCTGACGAGATCAATCGGCCCCCAACTGGTGTAGCCGAGGAGGTTGACGCCGTCGTCCAGGGCCTCGGCCACTTGGATCAGATGATCGTTGAGGTATTGGATGCGGTAGGGGTCATGGATGCGGCCGTCCGGCGTTATCTCGTCGCGCGCGCCAGGCCGTTCTCCACGATGAACAGCGGTTTTTGGTAGCGGTCGTAGAGCAGATTGAGCAGGTAGCGCAGGCCTTGCGGGTCGATCTGCCAGCCCCATTCCGAACTGGGCAGGTGAGGGTTGGGAACCATGCCCAGTGTGCCACCGGCTTGTTCCGCCAAGCTTGGATCGGTACTGGCGCAGCCGGACATGTAGTAGCTGAAAGAGATGAAATCCACGGTGGCGTGCAGGTCTTCAAGGTCGGAAGCGCGGATGTCCAACTCAATGGCTTCCTCGCGGAAGAAGCGCCGCATATAGGCTGGGTAAGCGCCACGAACCTGCACATCGCCAAAAAACAGCCAGTCGCGGTTGCGTTGCTGGCAAGCCAGCAGGTCTTCCGGCCGGCAGCTTAGCGGGTAGACGATATCGCCCAGCAGCATATTGCCGATCTGGCCGTCCGGGACCAGTTCATGGCAGGCTTTGACTGCCCGCGCGCTGGCCACCAGTTGGTGGTGGATGGCTTGGTAAATCGCTTGCTTGCCGCTGTCCGGCGGCAGGCCGACGCCGGTAAACGGCGCGTGCAGCGCCATATTGATCTCATTGAAGGTCAGCCAGTATTTGACCTTGCCGCAATAGCGGGCAAACACCGTGCGGGCGTAATGCTCGAAAAAACCGATGGTCTGGCGGCTTGCCCAGCCGCTGTAACGCTGAGTCAGCGCATAAGGCATTTCATAATGAGACAAGGTGACCAGCGGCCTAATGCCGTGCTTGGCTATCTCGTCGAACAGGCGATCATAAAACGCCAGTCCGGCCTCGTTGGGCGCGTCCTCGTCGCCTTGCGGGAAAATGCGGCTCCAGGCGATGGACACGCGCAGGCAGCTAAAGCCCATCTCCGCGAACAGGGCAATGTCTTCCGGATAGCGGTGGTAAAAATCGATGGCTTGGTCCTTGAGGCAGCTGTCGCCGGCCACGCGCTGGGCGATAGGGCCAAAAATCCCCTGCGGCAGCAGGTCCGAGGTGGACAGGCCTTTGCCATCGGCCAGGTAAGCGCCTTCAACCTGATTGGCGGCCAAGGCGCCGCCCCATAAAAAATCAGCGGGAAACAATGTCATTTCTCATCTCCTGATACTGAGGTTAACGGCTGACGGTTAGCAGGGGGGCCAACTCCTCCACCTCGGCCGTGGGAATGGGCTGCACTTGGGTGCAGCCGGGGTTGCAGATCAGCACTAGGCTGGTCATATCGAAGCCGGCCTCTGCAATCGCGGCGCGGTCAAATTCCAACAGCAGATCGCCCGCTGCGATTGAGTCGCCCGTCCGAACATGGGCGCGGAAATGGCGGCCATCGAGCTTGACGGTATTGATGCCGACATGGATCAGCACTTCGGTGCCGTCGTCGGCGACAAGTGCCAGCGCGTGGCAAGCGTGGAACAGGGATTTGACCTGGCCACCGAAGGGCGCCACCACCCGGCCGCTGTGCGGCAGGATGGCCACGCCTTGGCCCAGAATGCCGCTGGCAAAGGCGGGGTCCGGCACCGTGCTGAGCGGCTGGACCTGACCGTGGATGGGTGAAGGGATTTGATAAGACGAGGAGTCTTCAGTTGTGGCCGGTTTTTCATCCGCCGCCGTGGCGGCTGTGGCTGGCTCGGTTTTGGACAGGCCAAAAAAGAAGGTGAGCAGGGCGGCGAGGCCGGCTGCCAGCAGGCTGCCGGCAATCGCGCCCCAGACGGAGAAATCGACGCCACTGGGAGGGATGACTTGGGGGAAGGTAAAAATGCTGGGCAGGTTTGGCGAGTAGACGCTGCTGTGCGCGTAGCCCAGGATCAAGCCTCCCAAGGCGCCGCTGATGCAGCCAAAAAGGAAGGGGCGTTTTGCCGGCAGCGTCACCCCATAGATGGCGGGTTCGGTAATGCCGAATAGCCCAGAACTCACCGCGGAGCCTGCCAATGACTTCAGGCGCGCATCGCGGGTGCGCAAGAAAACCCCCAGCGTAGCGCCCACTTGTCCCATTACCGCCGGCAGCAACAGCGCGCCCATGGTGTCATAGCCCAGCAGGCTCAAATTGTTGTACATCAGCGGCACTAGGCCCCAATGCAGGCCAAAGATCACCAGCACCTGCCACAAGCCGCCTAGCGCCGCGCCGGCCAACATCGGAGCCAAGTCATAGAGGATTTGAAAACCATTGGCCAGCAAGCGGCCTAGCCCGGTGGCGGCTGGTCCGATCAGCAGGAAAGTCATGGGCACGATCAGACTCAAGCACAGCAGCGGGGTCAGAAAGTTTTTGATGGAAGCGGGCAGTATCCGGTTGCAGCGGGCTTCAAGATGGCTGCTGGCCCAAGCGGCAAGAATGATGGGGATCACCGAGGAACTGTAATTGATGAACACAATGGGAATGCCGGCAAAGTCCAAGGACGCCGCGCCAGTCTGCTGAGCGGCATTAAACGCCGCGATGGACAGCGGGTGAGTGAGCGTGCCGCCCATGGCCATTGCCGTGAAAGGGTTGCCGCCAAACTTTTTGCCGGCGGTATACCCCAAGGCCAAGGGGAAGAAATAAAACAAAGCATCGCTGGCCACAAACAACAGTAAATAGGTGCCGCTGGTCTCGCTCATCCATTCATTCACCAGAGCCAGCGACAACAATCCTTTCAAGATGCCGGAGGCGGCCAGGATGCCGAGGGTGGGCGTAAAAATAGCGGAGACCACGTCAATGAAACGGCTTAGCAGCCCCTCTCTCTTGGTCTCGCCCGCTGGCGGAGCCTCATCGTCCAGTTCAATGACTTGGCAAATGGCCTGATAGGCCTCAGCCACCCGGTTGCCAATCACCACCTGGAATTGCCCGCCGCTCTCCAGCACCATCAGAATATCGGGCAGACGGTTCAAGGTTTCCGCCTGGGCCCGCCCGGAATCGCGCAATTTGAAGCGCAGCCGGGTGGCGCAATGCACCAGGCTCAGAATATTGTCCTTGCCGCCCACTCCCGCGACGATTTGCTTGGCAAGTGTGTCCATGGTTCTCCTCCCTATGGCGAGCAAACGCTCAAAAAAAACCTGACCGCGCCCACCCTCAATGGGGGAGGCGTGGCCAGGTTTTGCCTGTTCTAGACAGTAACAACCCTGTTGATGTCTCGGCTGGTCAAACCAGCCGGTGAGTAAAGATCAGGCTTAGAACCTGTTCAAAGTCTGCTGCGCTTCAGCGATACGGCGTTGAAAACCAGCTCAAAATGCTCATGTACCACTTGTACATTCCGCTTTTTCGCTCGTTTTCGCCTTGTCTCGCCCTTGCTCGCGAGACTTTGAACAGGCTCTTATAGACGGCTGATGTGAATGGCGAGGAACATCATCTCGTCCAACTCAAGCTCCTTCCGGTACTGCTCCCAAATAAAGCCGCCAATGCTTTCCGCGCTGCGCCATGCCTGCGGGTAGCTTGCCTTCACCACCGCATGCAAACAGGTGTCTCCAGCAGGCAATGACTGCTGGGACAACACGCGTTGCGCAAAAAACTTCAGGTGGGCAATGAAGCGGTGGTAGCTCAGCGCTTGCTGGTCAAGCTCATGCCCTTGCTGGTAGGTGACGATCCGCAGCACCTGCTGCATCAGCTGGGTAATAGCTTGCATTTCCGGGGCCTCGCTATTCATTTGGGCGTTGGCCAAATGCCAGGCGATGAAACCGGCCTCATCCTCCGGCAGGGTCAGCCCCAATCGCTGTTCTATCAGCGCCAGCGCTTGCAGGCCAATGGCGAATTCTTTCGGGTAAAGCCTGCGCATTTCCCATTGCAGCGCGTTGTGGAGGGCAATGCCCTGACGATGGCGCTCAAGCGCGAAATGGCAGTGATCCAGCAAAGCCAGGTAAACCTCTTCGGGCAGCCTGCCCAATTGATTTTTCGCCAGGCTGAGGATGTCGGTGCAAACCGCCATCACCTCGGCGGGGATGCCGCTCAAGACTTCGCTCAAGCGGGACATCCGCTCATGGTTTTGCAGGGCGAAGAGTTTTTCGATCTGCGCCGGGTCCAGCGCGTCGCCCGGCCGCTTTTGAAACCCCAGGCCGCAGCCCATGGCCACCAGCTCATGCTGGTGTTCATCCAACACGAGGGCGGCATTGTTGTTCAAGACTTTGCTGATTCTCATAGCGCGCACCCTGAAAACAAAAAAACCTGACGGCTTGGCCTCAGCCAAGTCATCAGGTTTTGCCTGCTTGCGCAGTAACAATCCTTGAGCACAAACATCTGCTTTGACGATGCGGGAGCAAAGCCACGGCTTTGACCCGATGCGTCGTCAGCGGATGAAACCATAGAGGGATAAAACATACAACTTAATTTGTTAAAAATATATCGCTTCGAAACAGCCGGGGGCAGATGCCCGGCAGGAGGGGCCGCTGGAGGCGGTTTTGCAGCAGTAGCGAAAAAGTGCGAAGGCGTCATTGCGGCCTCCAAGTCAGCGTTGGAAACCTGCCGTCCGGCAGGCAGGGAACGGCGTCGGGGCAAAGGTTTTGCAACTGGCTGGTGCAATCGTCCAGCACCGCGGTGGCGGCGCAGGCCAGATGCTGCAAACGGGGCTGCTGTGTTTGTGTGGCGTGGGACTGGAAAGCGTCAAGCACGTGACGCAGGGTGGCTAGGCAGTTCAAGGCCAGGGCACAGGCGGCCAGGGTTTGGGATGGAGGGGGCTGGGGGGCAGGACTGCGGAAGGGAGTCATTGCATGCCTCTTTGTGAGTTTTGAGTTTACTTTTTTATGAATTCTACCTTGCACGTAGTTATTGTAAACAGTGTGCGTTGATTAAATGGGGGGAAAGTACACGCAGAGTAGAAAAGTGGACACGAAAATCAAGATTGGTAGGCAAGTTCAGATTTTGCGAAAGCGCAAAGGTCTGTCCCAAGATGCTTTGGCTGAGATGGTGGGCATTGACGCCAAGTCGCTGAGCCGCATAGAGCGTGGCGCGCATTACCCCGCCATTGAGACGCTAGAGCGTTTGGCCAACGCTATGAAGCTGGAACTGAAGGATTTCTTCGATTTCGACGGCCGCCCCTCCGTGGAGGAGATGCGAAGTCAGATTATGCGTAGCGCGCAAGCTGCCGATGCTGACGAGGTGGAACGCATGGCTGCTGCGTTGCATTCCATCTTTTCATCAGGCGAAAAATAATCTTTCACTACAGAGGCCTGGTCCTTGAGCCATGGTTATATCCTCGTTACGGCACGAAAGCGTATGCTCAACCAAGCTGAAGATCGTTGCGCAAAATGCAATTTGTCCAGGTTTGGGATGTGTAAAGCCAAACCAATATTAAAGATGGTCCTGTACTTTGGTCTAGGTTTTCCGGACGTAAGACCAAGCTAGCTTGTTGAGGCTTGCATAACATCATAAGCTTCCCGCCCTTGTTAAGTTCAATGGCATGCCCTCTCTCGAGGGTGTTTTTATTTGGGAGTCTGATGGATATGGATGCGCTGCTGGCTAGTTTTGCTTCCGTCTTTGGCCAAGATCGACGGGTATTGACCTTGCAACTGGGAACGGGGCAAATCGCTGCTGAGCAACTGCTGCCGCTGAGCTTGCATGTCGAAGAGGGACTTTCCCAACCGTACCGCTACATGCTGACCTGTCTGTCGCCGGATACCCACATCGAACTGAAGTCGTTGCTGGGCCAGCCAGCGCGCATTGGCATTGAGAATGCAGACGGCGGCGAGTCCATCCGCTGTGGTGTGGTGAGCGAGGCCCGGTTTGTGGGGGCCGATGGCGGCTTCGCCAAGTACGAACTGACCATTGAGCCGCCGTTCGCGCTGCTGCGCCACCGCCGCACTTCGCGGGTGTTCCAGGACCTGACAGTGCCGGACATCATCCAGCAGATCCTTTCCGAACATCAGCAGAGCAACCCGGCCTTCGCCCGCGTGCAGACCCTGGCCATCCAGGTGCAGCCGGCTCAGCCGCGCAGCTACTGCCTGCAATATCGTGAGAGCGATTACGAATTCATCGTGCGACTGATGCACGAGGAAGGCTACGCCTGGCGCTTCCTGCATCAAGACGACGATGGCCCGCAGGTGCAACTGGTGGTGTTTGACGACCCATATAGCCTGCCGGCCGCCACATTGAGCCGCGTGCGCTTTCACCGCGCCGACGCCACCGAAGACGAAGACGGTCTGACCGAATGGCAAGCCACCTGTCAGATCGTGCCTAGCAGCGTGGCGCTGGCCAGTTACGACTACAAACCGGTTTCCACCCAGCACAGCGAAGACGGCAGCCGTATCGAACAGGGCCAGAGCGGCCAATCGCTGCAAAGTAGCCTAACCTATTACGATGCGCCGGGCCTTTACTATGCTGGCGACGAAGAACAGCTTGGCCACTTTGCCCAACTGCGCCAGCAGGCCAATGATCTTCAGGCTAAGCAGTTCAGCGGTAGTGGCACGATGCGTGGCCTGCAGCCGGGTGAGTGGTTCAGGTTGGACGATCATCCAGCACATGAAACCGATAGTCCGCAAGACCGTGAATTTGTGATCACCAGCCAGAGTTTCCAGGTACGCAACAACCTACCACAGGATCTGACCCAACATGTCGGAGCCATAAGCGAGGCTGCGCCGTTTATCACTTCCATCCAGGCCCAGCGGCGCGGCATCCCGCTGACGCCGGCCTATGCTGATACCGAGCTGGCAAGGCCCAAATCGCGCGGTGTACAAACTGCTACCGTAGTCGGCCCAGTCGAACCAGCCGACCAAGTCACCGACGAAATCTACACCGATGACCAAGGTCGCATCAAGGTGCAATTCCACTGGCAACGGCCAGAGGAACACGCTCAATTCGGAGCCAACCTCGACGACAAATCCAGCTGCTGGCTGCGCATGGCCATGCCCAGCGCCGGCGCCAGTTTTGGCCACCAGTTCATCCCGCGCATTGGGCAGGAAGTGCTGGTCAGCTTCATCGAAGGCGACATCGACCGCCCGCTGGTGACCGGTGTGTTCTACAACGGCAGCCACCCGACGCCGGACTTCAGCGGCGCAGGCAGTCTGCCGGCTAACAAGACCCTATCCGGCATTAAATCGAAAGAACACAGGGGTGAGGGCTACAACGAGCTGCTATTTGACGACACGCCCGGCGAAGTGCGCGCCAAGCTTAGCTCCGAATCCGGCAAGACCCAGCTGAACCAGGGCTTCCTCACCCACCCGCGCAGCAACGGCAAAGCCCAGCCGCGCGGCGAAGGCTTCGAGCTGCGCACCGACAACCACGGCGCCATCCGCGCCGCCCACGGCCTGTTGCTGTCCACCGAAGCGCAGAACGGCGCCGGCGGCAAACAACTGGCGCGCGAGCATGCGCAAAGCCAACTGCAGTCCGCCGTCGCATTGAGCCAAGCGCTGGCCGAAACCGCTACCGGCCAACTGGCCGACACCATGGAAACCGGGCCGGATGAGATTGGCGACGACAACGCTAAAAGTGGGAAGAAGGAAAAGGGTCATATCCTGCATCAGCTGGATGCCATGATGGCTTGGGATGCGGGTAGTAATACGGACAAAGACGGCAAAACCGCCAAAGAGCAAGAGGGCCAACAGCCGCTGCTGATTCTGTCTGGTGAGGCAGGCATCGCCAGCGTCGCTGGGCAAAGCCAAACTCTGAGCGCCGAGCAGAATCTCAACTTGGTTGCCCAGCGAGATGCTAATCACTCCACGGGCAGACGTTGGATTCATAACGTTGGCAAGAGCATTAGTCTATTTGTGGCTGGGGTTCAAGAGACAATTGCAGTGAAGCTGATTGCCGCCAAGGGCAAGGTGCAGGTGCAGGCACAGAGCGATGCGATGGAGATCTCTGCGGACAAGGACGTGACCATAACCGCTGCCAAGGGTTTCGTTCATGTTGCGGCTGATCAAGAGGTCTTGCTTACCAGTGGCGGCGCTTATATCCGTCTCAAGGGAGGGAGCATCGAAGTGCATGCGCCGGGTACGATCAGCGTCAAGGGCGCGCGCCATGAGTTTAGTGGTCCCGCTAGGCTTACAACCCCTGTTGGTTTGCCTATCTTTCCCGAGCATGACGAAAGCCTGACTTTTGTTGATGAAGTGACCAAGAAGCCCTTAACGGGCAAGCCCTACGAAGTCCATATGGAAAATGGATGGATATTCAAGGGGGTTACAGATGCTGAGGGCAAGACGGAGCGGATTAACACAGCCAGGCCGTTAAAGATCATTAAAGCTATTGTTCGGGATTGAATATTATGGCAACTGTTGCTCTAGCTAAAGAGAATATCAAGACAAATAAAACAGACCTCACTAAATCAACTGTTGTTGTGCCTGTGTGTCATGACTGTGGCTGTGATTACGGTGAAATTATAAGATGCACCAGGTATGGATCGACATACGGGCCTGTTTATGACGGAGAAATGCCAATCGATCAGTTCCCAGGCTGGGCAGGCATGGTGAAGGATGGCGAAGTTACCGAGTCAGAAAAACGAATAATTTTTATAATGTCTGCCAACGAAGGGAATTTAGATACGGTTCAGGCTTATGATAGTGAAACATTAACAGCAGGAGCAATGCAGAAAACAATAAATCCAAAAGGCTCTGGTGAGTTTCCTGCGCAGGTTGCTGACTTTAAAGAGAAGCATCCGGATCTATATAAGTCCCTCTTTGAAAATTGTGGTTGGACGATAGAGGGAAATGGTCCAGCCACCCGTAAGATGTATTATAGTGATAATGAATTAACTGGGGGTGCCAAGTTAACAGGTGAGGAGCTAAAAAAGCTGTTGCGTGACTCAGGGAAGTTTAACAAAAAAACTTATTCAAAAAAAGAAAATCAAGAATTCCGCCCGCTGGCAGCAATTATAAAAGCAATTAAACACGAGTGCTTTTTGGAGCATCAAGTTCGGGATTTTATAAAACGACTTAGGTTGGTAGTGAACTTAAAAATTACCGATGGGAAAATTGTTGGCAAGGTTTCTGATTATTTTAAATCTGATTTTGGTAGGGCGGTCGTACTTGATCAGCACGTAAACCGGCCTGGTTATGTGGAGGCGGATATAAAATCTGCAGTTCATGCTTACATAGCAAAACATCCTAATGTGAATCCAGACCCTGCTGCATGGGGTGGTAATCACACAAAAATAGAATCTGGTGTTTTGGAAATTTATGGCAATGCTAGACGGGGGACGGATATGCCTAAAAGGTTCATAAAGCTAAAGGGGAAGGTATGAGGAAAGTAATATTATTTGCTGCACTTCTGACTGGCTTTAATGCTATTGCAAGGGCAGAGGCGATACCGGACAGCCCCTTATTTATAGGTAAATTAAAGATATCAGATAAGTTACTTGCAAAGCTGGCGCATCGCAATTTTGATAATAAGCTTTTCATAAAGAAAGGGCAAAAAAAAGAGGATATACTAAAATTCCTTGGCGAGCCTTACAATTTGGAAGATGTATCAGGAGAGAAAAGCAAAATTCTAAACCTTACCGTTTCGACATATGGCATACTTGATGATCCAAATAATGGAAAAAGCTATCATGATGTGGCGAGTTGTATTTTTGTCGAGCGAAAAAGTGGGTGTGTTCTTTATTCGGGGAGTATTAACCTTTGTGCAGGGCGTTGGGATAATGAGGAATCATGGGTAACAGACGAAGGGGGGAAAGTAGATTTTTTGGAGTTAAGAAATTCCGTTTTGGCGGGCAATGATGAAGGTAAAAATCCAGAGAATCATGCTAGGTGTGCGCGCCCGTAGGGACTGGTTCCGGTCCTATTTATAGAGTTTTGAGGAGCGAGTTAAAACATGCCAAAGGAATGGCATTTTTGGGGAGCCAAGCAGGCCTCGTTGGGATAGGAAAATCACTAGGTTAACATTGCTCAGCCCAAAGAGGAGTCGATTGAAAAGCTGGAACAGACTAAACCCTCTGCTACTGAAAACGGGGGGGCGTCGGAATGAAAACACCGCTTCGCAACATTGAAGCGGTGTTCTTATTACGCTGCGCGACTAGCTGTCTAACTGCCTATGCGCTCCGCCAAACGCAGCTGGCAGGCGGTGGCTAGCTTCACCAGTTCCGCCTTGGTGGCCGGTATTTTGCCGGGCGGGGCGATCAGCTCCGCCATGCCGCTAAGCGTGGAGACGCTGCTGTTCAAGCCGATCAGTCTGCCGTGCGGCCAGCGCTGCTGGTTGTTGGGCGCGTGATCCAGCGTCAGCACCCATCGTGAATGCAGCCACGGGCCGGGTTCGCGCAGCACGGTTTCCAGCACAGCGCGGCTGACCTGTTGCGCGGCCTCCGCGGCGAGGGCGAGCGCCAGGTGCAGGGCTTCCGCTGTGCCAGCCGCGGCGGCCTGATGCAGCAAGGCCGGGCGGGTTTCCTCCTGCCACCAGCGCCGCAGCCGCAGTGCGCCCTGTTTCTTGATGCGGCGGAACACCTCGTCCAGCTCGCCTTCGGACAGGCATAACACCGGCTCCGCCTCACCCGCCAAGCGAAAGGATTGTCCCAGCGGCTCGCCCAAGGCCTGCTGCAAATCCTTCACCTCCAGCTTCATGGACGCAGCCACCTCCGCCGCGACAAACCAGAACCCCTCCGGCCGTCGCAGCACCCGCATGGCCAAATCCTTGGCGAAATCCAGCCGCAGCGGCGTGTTCACTTGCTGATCGATAGCCGCATTCATGGCCGAGCCTCCCCAGTGGGGCGCGCAAGCCGCGCTACCAAAAACGCACGACGATACGCGGCGCGCAGGCGCAAGCAGGCATGAGATAGATGGCGGGGAGAGTAAATAAGGGGAGGGGAAACGATAAGACGAGCATCCATAGCGATGTCTCCAAACGGCTTTGCCCGACCAAGCATTGCGAGCGCAAGGGCGCGTTGAGATGCAATGCATGGGCGTATTGAACAACCACGGCTTTCGGGCGTGGGCCACCGCTAACGGAGGTGTGTTGAGCACCGTATGAAAATGTAACAGCTAATTGCGTATCTGAAAACCCAGTATGAGGAAATTGGTGGTTTAGAAGTCAATCATCAGCTAATTTTTCAGATTCCATTTTTGATTTGATAAGCGCTGCAGTTTCTGCTCTTGATTTGGTGGACATTATTGCTGTTAATGCCATTAGTGACTCAAGTGTGAACCGTCTGTAGAATTTTACGAAAGCCAGATAAAATAAATAGGATGCTATGAATGAGGATAGTATACATATAAGATTTAGCATTGAGAAATGTAGGATTTTTATGTCACTTAGCAAAAAAATCTTAATATTTTTCATGGGAAGGACAAGTGTTAGTAGACTTGCCAGTAGTGAAAATGAACGAAGTAATCCATATATTGCTACATAATTTTGAGTTTTTCCAAAGTGATTTGCTGAATGTTCAGTTATGTAATGATAGATTAGACGGTGAATGTCACTATCTTTTCCTGCGGTATAGTTTTCTATTCCTTCCAGTTTTAACATTTGATCGATCTTGATTTTTATCGTACTTGCTAAAAAAACATCCAATTTTTTAGCATACAAACTTCTTATGCTTAGTTTTTTGTCCAGCGCAATATCTGTGATGTATATTGGTAATATTGTCAGTGCAATCAATCCTCTGAGTTTTTTTCTCTCAGATTTTAATTCTTCTTCCTCAATATCTAAATAATTTCTGAACTTAACATTTCCAAGTAAATACTCTGTTGGATATCCAATTGTTCGTATCGAGTAATGCTCGATTGTTATGGAGGATAGATAGTTGAAAAGATGGCCTGCGACGTATGAGGTGATGGCAATGTTGGCCAGTTCAGATGCATTGGCATTGTTTATGTTTAGTGATGGTATTTGATCGATAGGTAGGAAAATTGAGAGGCAGAGTTGACAAAGTAGTAGCGAGGCATAGCCTGGGATAAGGTATCCTAGAAAATCATACAATGAGAATGGGTTTTGTTTTGGCATCTTATCAGTACCTTGTTTGTGTTTTCACTAGTTGATTTTTGTGAATTTTAGATGCGGGAATGGATAATTCCAGAAATAAATGAAGTCTAGGTATTTTTACTAGGTTTGAATAGTGGCAGAGAGTGTGGGAGCTCGTTTTGAGCTCAGATGGATATTAAATTGATGGGTAATGGGGGGTGTCTAAAATAGATGTAACGGGATGTAGCGTGACTATTTATTGCATTAAAGTTAGAGCCGAATCAACGTGCCTATATCCCCTTTAGCGCAAGCCGACTTTCGAATCAGACTTGAGGTTTTAAGCTGCCGGTTGTTCGATGAGGGGCGGCGGTAGTGCCCCGCTAGTTCCGGCAGCTCCCCGAGGCTGGTTTGAAAGACGTGGTTTCGCAGCGCTGTAGGGGCGGCCTGGGGTTGCAAGGGGATTGGCCGTGCAATTCCCTTTCCCATTTGCCGGGCGGAACCTGCATGTAAAACATCATCACGAGTGCATGGGTACTAGTGGCAACAATTGTGATGAATTTATTTTTTTCTCGGGAGTGTAATTTTCTGTCTCTATTTACATTGATGGTAATAGCTGCGGTCTAGTTTGATTGACTTTCATCAGGGCTTTCTTTTGGTGCAACAGGAGGCTTTGCTAGGAGGCTTGAAGTAATTGATTTTGATTTAAATCTGTATTTGTGCATCATGCCAGAGATGTGTGATTTCAGTAGGTCCATTTTTAAGCGAATGCGATTTTCGTAAACTTCTTCTTTGGTCATTCCAATATTGTCTGATTCGGAATCCGATATATCTTTGGCAATAATACTTATTTGAGCTAAATTCCTTCTTCCTTCGTGAAGGTTAATAATTTCTCTGCTAAATATTTGAATTATTTTTGCGCAGGCTGTAATTATTGCTGTTGCTGTAATTACATAAGGGATTCTGGATGAGAATAAGGCAATTAAGTCTATTTGCTCTCTTTGGAATCTGAATGTTAAATCTACTGCGCCACTTAAAAGCTGATATGCAATTGCACATGTGATAATAATAGGGAGGGAGATTACGAGTAAGTAAACTAATTCTTGTTTTTTTGTTTGGGCTATATATGCGGCAAAATCTTCAGTGAATAGATTTACATTTTCATTGAGCTCTTTTAATTTTGCCTCTTTTTCTACGATGGTTGTGTTTAGAATGGATAGCTCGCTTTGAACTCGCTCCCTTGCAGAATTTATTGCCTCATGTCTCGCTTCGGCGGACTTTAATTCTGCTTGCGACCCTTCTATTGATTTTATTGTATCTGTTTTTTGCAACTCTAGATCTTTTATTTCTTTTTCTAATTGCTTAATTTCTATTTTGTTTTTTTCTAATATTTCCTCTGATTCTATTGTTTGATTTTTTATGTCGGATAGGTTGTTTGTGGAGTCTTGCTTCTTGTTTTCTAAATCTTCAACGGCCGAGCGAATTTCAGAAATCAAATCTTCTTTTTTTTCTTTTATCCATGCTGACTCATGAAGAAACGATTTGAATGATGCTTCTAGCTCCAAAAAATCAAGTGCAGTAATTCCTGTGAGTGAAATTTGGGTAATGCTTTTTGATAATATGTATGTCTCGGGCGGGGTTATGCTAACTTCTGTGACAAATGAGTTAATGGGGTATGCGATATGGTCGTGATTGTTCGTTGTATCTGTAGAGTAACGAATTTCTTTTCCGAAAACTGGGTTTCTCGCAGATACTTTAACCCCCTTCAGACCTTGTAGATTTTTTACTTGTATAGATAATTTTCTGCAATATATTGGCTCTTTAAATGAAATGGTTAATGTTGAGTTCTTTATGGATATGTATTCCGATTCGTCGGCGTTGTTGAGGATTTTTAATATTTTTCCTTTGTTTGAAATTAGATTAATTGGAATAGGGGTGGTTATGTCATTGAGACTTGATTCTATTTCAGTTATTTTGTTGCATATAGAATCGGATTTTTCGTTAATTTTTTCGTTTGTCATTTTTTGATTCCTAAAAAAGGGCCAGTGATGGCCCTTGGTTTTACAGGATCAATCCCAGCTCAGCGCCCCGCCAGTCTGGTATTCCGTAACTCGCGTCTCAAAGAAGTTCTTCTCTTTCTTCAAGTCAATCATCTCGCTCATCCACGGGAAGGGGTTGTTCACGCCGGGATAGAGCTGGTCCAGGCCAATCTGCTGCATGCGGCGGTTGGCGATGAAGCGCAGGTATTCCTTGAACATGCTGGCGTTCAGGCCCAGCACGCCGCGCGGCATGGTGTCTTCGGCGTAAGCGTATTCCAGTTCCACCGCGTGCTTGAACAGTTCGGTGATCTCGGCTTTGAAGCTTTCGGTCCAGATTTCCGGCTGTTCCAGCTTGATGGTGTTGATCAGGTCGATGCCAAAGTTGCAGTGCATGGACTCGTCGCGCAGGATGTATTGGTACTGTTCCGCGGCGCCGGTCATCTTGTTCTGGCGGCCCAGCGCCAGGATTTGCACAAAGCCCACGTAGAAGAACAGGCCTTCCATGATGCAGGCAAACACGATCAGGGATTTGAGCAGCTTCTGGTCGTTTTCCAGCGTGCCGGTCTTGAAGGCCGGGTCGCACAGTACGTCGATGAAGGGAATCAGGAATTCATCTTTGTCGCGGATAGATTTGATTTCGTTGTAGGCGTTGAAAACTTCGCCTTCGTCCAGGCCCAGGCTTTCCACGATGTATTGGTAGGCGTGGGTGTGGATGGCTTCGTCAAAGGCCTGGCGCAGCAGGAACTGGCGGCATTCCGGGCTGGTGATCTGGCGGTAGGTGCCCAGCACGATGTTGTTGGCGGCCAGGGAGTCCGCGGTCACGAAGAAGCCGAGGTTGCGCTTGACGATGCGCATTTCGTCTTCGGTCAGCTGGCCGGTTTTCCACTGTTCGATGTCGCGCTGCATGTTCACTTCTTGCGGCATCCAGTGGTTGGCGCATTGGGCCAGGTATTTTTCCCATGCCCATTTGTGTTTGAAGGGCACGAGTTGGTTGACGTCGGTGGTGCCGTTGATCACTTTTTTGTCCACCACGTTGACGCGGCCGGCGGCGTTGGCGCCCGCGGAGGGGGCGGCCGGTTTGGTTTCGATGGTGTCGTCAAAGTTCAGCATTAAGGGCTCCTGTTTGGATTTATTCCGCGTCCGGCGCGGTGATTTGGGGCGGCAGCGGCTGCTTGTCGCCAGCCAGGCTGGGGCTGAGCGGCAGGCTGCTTTTGCGCAGTATTTGTATCTGGCGCGGCGCGGCGACAAGTGCCGGCACCGGGTCCAGGTCCACGTGCAGGCTGCCCAGTTTTCGGTAGCCTGCGTCTTTGCCATGTTCGCCATGGCGGGCGATACAGAATGCGGTAGCGCTCATGAGCGGCGTCCTTTCAGAAGCGCAGCTGTTGGCTGAGGCGGTGGATTAGCTGGCGTTCGCTGCTTTCCTCCTGCTCCACCTGGCTGCCGCGCGGCTGCCGCAGCTTCAGCAGCTGGCGATATTGCCGGTTGGCTTGTTCTATGTCTTGCTTGAGCAGCTCTATTTGCTGCTGCAGTTCTTCCGGCTGGCAGTACACCACCAGCGCGTCCGCTTCCACCCAGGCTTTGCGCCACACTTTCTGGCGCGGCAGGCGGCGGGCTTCGTTGAACAGGTCCTTCCATTCGCAGGGCGGGGCCTGGTTCAGCGTCAGGTACATATTGAACAGCACAAACTGCTTGTCGGGGTTGTGGGTTCTTTGTTCGCAAAACCCGTTGATCCGGATATTTTCAAACGCTTGCATCTGACCTCCTGCTGAAGCCTTGCTGGTGGCGGCGGGGCCGTGGGCCTCGTCTTCCTGGAACCCGCTCAACACCCGCCGCGCTCGCTTGCTTGGTCTTGAGCTGCTTCGTCCGTCCGCATCGCGGGCCGGTCGGCGTTTCCATCCCGAAGCCGCCTGAGGGCAAGCGGCTTGAGGCTGGGGTTGCCGTTTACTGCTGTGGCGCGTCCTGGTACTGCACCAGGCCGTAAATCTTCCACTGGCCGTCCACCCGTTTCAGGTGGTAGCCGGTGCAGTATTCCCAGGCCGGCTGGTCCTGGCGCTGTACGGTCCAGCGCACGCGGGCGCTGGCGGCGTCTTCGCCAAAGTTCAGCACGCTGTCCAGTTGATGACTGGCGCTGATGAAGCCCTGGCTGCGGTACCACTCCAGCAAGGCGGTGGTGGTGTCGCGCAGCGATGTCATGTCGTCCCAGCTGCTCAGGTCTCCCTGATGGATGGCAGTGAAGGGCACGGTGAAGTGCGCGGTCACTTGGGGCACGTCCAGCTGGCTGTAGCCCACTGCGTAGCTGTTGAAAAATTCTTCTATATTCATCCGGTTTCCCCTGGTTTTGCATGTGTGCTGCGTCCGCTGCCGTTACGGTCTGGCGCGGTTTGTTGCTGCGTTCCCCATTGGCCAGCCGTCTGAGCGGGCAGGCGGCTGGCCAATGGGTGGGGCGGCCGGATTGTGGGGCCATTTCACAGCCTGCTGCGGGCAGAGGGCTGTGAGATGGAGCCTGGCCGGGGCCAGGCTAGACCAGCCCCGAGGGGCCGGCCGTTCAAGCCAGGATGGCTGCTTCCGCCTTATTGGCAGCTCTCGCAATCCGGGTTGTCAATGCTGCAGAACTTGGCGTCGGTGGCCGGGGTGTTGTCCACCACGGCTTCCGGAGCCGCGGCCGGTTGGCTGTGGCTGTTGGACACCGCGTTCAGTTCGCCGCCGCGACCGGTGGATTTCTCGGCGCTGGTGGCGGCCAGGGTGCGCAGGTAGTAGGTGGTTTTCAGGCCGCGCAACCAGGCGTGCTTGTACAGCTCGTCCAGTTTCTTGCCGGAAGCGCCCGCCATGTACAGGTTCAGGGACTGAGCCTGGTCGATCCACTTTTGACGGCGGGAGGCCGCTTCCACCAGCCAGCGCGGGTCCAGCTCGAATGCGGTGGCGTAGATGGCTTTCAGTTCGGCCGGCACGCGGTCGATCTGGCCCAGGCTGCCGTCAAAGTATTTGAGGTCGGCCACCATCACTTCGTCCCACAGGCCGGCGGCTTTCAGGTCGCGCACCAGGTATTCGTTGGTGACGGTGAATTCGCCGGACAGGTTGGATTTGACGAACAGGTTCTGGTAGGTCGGTTCGATGCTCGCCGACACGCCGATGATGTTGGCGATGGTGGCGGTGGGCGCGATGGCCAGGCAGTTGCTGTTGCGCATGCCGTGGGTCTTCACGCGTTCACGCAGCGCGTTCCAGTCCATGCGTTCGCTGCGGTCCACTTCCAGGAAGCCGCCGCGTTCGGCCGCCAGCAGGTTGATGCTGTCGTGCGGCAGGATGCCGCGGTCCCACAGGCTGCCCTTGTAGGACGGGTAGCGGCCGCGTTCTTCCGCCAGTTCGGTGGAAGCCCAGTAAGCGTAGTAGGCCACCATTTCCATGGATTCGTCGGCAAACTCCACCGCGGCGTCGGAGCCGTAGGGCACGCGCTTCTGGTGCAGGCAGTCCTGGAAGCCCATGATGCCCATGCCCACCGGACGGTGTTTCAGGTTGGAGTTGCGCGCCTTCTTCACCGGGTAGAAGTTGATGTCGATCACGTTGTCCAGCATGCGCAGGGCGATGCGGATGGTGCGCTGCAGTTTTTCGGAGTCCAGGCTGCCGTCTGCCTTCAGGTGGGCGGACAGGTTGACGGAACCCAGGTTGCAGACCGCGATTTCGTCCTCATTGGTGTTGAGGGTGATCTCGGTGCAAAGGTTGGAGCTGTGCACCACGCCCATGTGCTGCTGCGGGCTGCGGATGTTGCACGGGTCCTTGAAGGTCATCCAAGGGTGGCCGGTTTCAAACAGCATGGTCAGCATTTTGCGCCACAGGGACAGCGCCGGGATGCGCTTGTACACCTTGAGCTCGCCGCGCTCGCCCATGGCTTCGTATTCCTTGTAGCGCTTCTCGAAGGCCGCGCCGTACAGGTCGTGCAGGTCCGGGGCTTCGGACGGGGACAGCAGGGCCCAGTCCGCGCCTTCCATCACGCGCTTCATGAACAGGTCCGGAATCCAGTTGGCGGTGTTCATGTCGTGGGTGCGGCGGCGGTCGTCGCCGGTGTTCTTGCGCAGCTCCAGGAATTCTTCGATGTCCGCGTGCCAGGTTTCCAGATAGGCGCAGACGGCGCCTTTGCGCTTGCCGCCCTGGTTCACCGCCACGGCGGTGTCGTTGACCACTTTCAGGAACGGCACCACGCCCTGGGATTTGCCGTTGGTGCCCTTGATGTGGGAGCCCATGGCGCGCACGGAGGTCCAGTCATTGCCCAGGCCGCCGGCAAACTTGGACAGCAGGGCGTTTTCCTTGATGCCTTCGTAGATGCCGTCCAGGTCGTCGGCAATGGTGGTGAGGTAGCAGCTGGACAGCTGGCTGCGGCGGGTGCCGGAGTTGAACAGGGTGGGGGTGGACGACATGAAGTCGAAGCTGGAGAGCACGTTGTAGAACTCGATGGCGCGCTCTTCGCGGTTCACTTCGTTCAACGCCAGGCCCATGGCCACGCGCATGTAGAAGGCCTGCGGCATTTCGATGCGGGCGCCGTCCACGTGCAGGAAGTAGCGGTCGAACAGGGTTTGCAGGCCCAGGTAGCCAAACTTCAGGTCGCGGTTGGCGTCCAGCGCGGCGCCCATTTTTTTCAGGTCGTATTCGCCCAGTTTTTCATCCAGCAGTTCGGCGTCGATGCCTTTCTTGATGAAGGTGGGGAAGTACAGCGCGTACTGCTTGGCCATTTCTTCCTGGCTGACGGCTTCGCCCAGGATTTCCAGGCGGATGTTGTTCAGCAGCAGGCGGGCGGTCACGTAATCGTAAGCCGGGTCCTGCTCAATCATGGAGCGGGCGGCCAGGATGGCGGATTTGTTGACTTCGTCTTCGCTGACGCCATCGTAAATGTTCTTCAGGGTTTCGCTGAGGATGGCGTCGATATCGATGCCTGCCAGGTTTTGGCTGGCGGATTCGATGGTGGCGCGCAGGCGGGCCACGTCCAGCGGCAGCTTGCGGCCGTCTTTGCGCACCACGTTGATCTGCACCTGGGTCAGGGCTTCGCCGCGGGCGGCGCGCTCTTGGGAGCGCTGTTCGCGGTACAGCACGTAGGCGCGGGCTACATCATGCTCGCCAAAGCGCATCAGAGACAGTTCCACCTGGTCCTGGATGTCTTCAATGTGGATGGCTCCGCCTTCCGGCTTGCGGCGCATCAGGGCGCTGGCCACTTGTTCGCTCAGCTGGGCGACTTTTTCGCGCAGGCTGGCGGAGGTGGCGCCCTGGTGGCCCATGACCGCCAGGAAGGCTTTGGTCATGGCGATGGAGATCTTGACGGGTTCGAACGGCACCACCGCACCGTTGCGACGGATGGTTTTGTACTGGCTGAAATCGGCTTTGGGCGCGGCTGCGCGGCCGAGTTCTGCGGCGGTCTGCCCTTCAAAGGTGGTCAATTGCATGTAGCCCTCGATAAGGTGGGTGGTTGCGTCCTTCCGTTACTGCGTTTCCCATGGGGCAGGCCGGCTGTGGACAAATCTGTTGAAAAGCTGTGCGCGAGCTGTGGGTAAACACAATATGTATTGTTTGTAGCTCGCGGAACACCCAAATTCTAGTGTTGAGTATGGGGCAGTACAAGTCTTGACAGCGGAAGATTTAATGGCTGTTTTGGAGAGGATGGGGGGCGAAAGCCCGTGGTTGCTGGCTTTGCGGGGCGTGAGATTTTTTTTGGCCGGCCGACACATTTCATTCTGTAGCCAAGAAACCTTGTTGAAACAAGCCGCAGCGCAGTGAGCGGCGCGGGCCACTAGATGTTGTGGATTTGCATCATGGCTCGGGCAGTGCTGAGTTGGAGGAAAGTGGTGCGTAATTGGTGTGTTGGGTTTTTGGCCTGTCTGACCGCGCAATCAATGAAAAGCCCCGCGCGCGGCGGGGCCTTGGGGAGGATGTCTTGGAACCTGTTCACGATCTCGCGAGCTAAGGCAAGACAAGGCGAAAACGGCTGAGAAAGCGGAATGTACGTGTGGTACATGAGCATTTCGAAGCCGGTTTCAACGCTGTATCGCCGACGCACAGCAGATCGTAAACAGATTCTTACTCCAGCCAGATCAGGCTGGCCATGCGGCCGGTCTGGCCGTCGCGGCGGTAGGAGAAGAAGCGAGCTCGGTCTATCACCGTGCATTCCTCGCCGCCGTAGATCTGTTCCACGCCGGCGGCGTTCAGGCGCTGGCGCGCCAGCGCGTAGATGTCGGCCAGGTATTTGCCGTCGCCAATGTCGCTGAAGGCGGCCGCGGCGGCCGGGTTGCGTTCCATGAAGGCGGCGCGCACTTCCGCGCCCACTTCAAAGGCATCCGGGCCGATGGCGGGGCCCAGCCAGGCCATCAGCCGCGCCGGGCGCTCGTTGCAGGCGGCCACGGCGGCTTCTATTACGCCGTCGCACAGCCCGCGCCAGCCTGCGTGGGCGGCGGCCACTACGGTGCCTTCGCTATTGCACAGCAAGAGCGGCAGGCAGTCCGCGGTCATCACCGCGCACACCGTGCCGGGCTGGCGGCTGAAGCTGGCGTCGGCGTCCGGGGGCTGGGCGCCCACCTCGGTCGCGTTCAGCACTGTCACGCCGTGCACCTGATTCAGCCAGGCCGGCTCCGCCGGCAGTTGTTGGCGCAGCAGCGTGCGGTTGGCGGCCACGGCGGCCGGATCGTCGCCCACGTGCAGGCCCAGGTTCAGGCTGTGAAAGGGCGCGGCGCTGACGCCGCCGTTGCGGGTGGTGATCAGGGTGCGCACATTGGGCGGCGCCGGCCAGTCGGCCTCCAGCCAGTCCGGCGCTTGCTTGGCGGACAGCTCAGCGGACATAGATTACCTCCACGTCGCCGTCATCTTCTTCGTCCTCATCGTCCCATTCTTCGTCTTCCGCCTCGTCCAGCAACTGCGGCATCGGTGCGGCGTCGGCGGTGTCGCCGTCTCCGCGCAGCACGTCCAGCAGGTGGCGCAGGTCGTCCGGCAGCGGCGCTTTCCAGTTGCGCTCCTCGCCGCTGGCCGGGTGCACCAGGGTCAGCGAGTAAGCGTGCAGCGCTTGGCGGCCCAGCGCCTTGACCGCTGCGGCGATGTCTTCGTCCATCTTGTGCCGCAGGTTGCCGTAGATCGGGTCGCCGGCCAGCGGGTGGTTGGCTTCGCGCATGTGCACGCGGATCTGGTGGGTGCGGCCGGTTTCCAGCTTGCACTCGATATAGGAGTGGCTGGCGAAGCGCTCCAGCACCCGCACATGGGTGATGGCCTGTTTGCCGCCAAACTTCAGCACCGCCATTTTCAGGCGGTTGTGCGGGTCGCGGCCCATCTGGGTTTCGATGGTGCCGTCAAACGGCACGTTGCCGTCGGCGATGGCGCGATAGATGCGCTTGACGGTGCGCGCCTGCAATTGGCGGACCAGTTCGGTCTGGGCCGGCAGCGTCTTGGCCACCACCATCAAGCCGCTCGTGTCCTTGTCCAGCCGGTGCACAATGCCGGCGCGCGGCACTTGGGCCAGCGCCGGGCAGTGGTGCAGCAGGCCGTTGAGCAGGGTGCCGCTCCAGTTGCCGGAGGCGGGGTGCACCACCAGGCCGGCCGGCTTGTTGATCACCAGGATGTGGTCGTCTTCAAAAATGATGGGCAAGTCCATGGCTTCCGGCTGGAAGGCCATCTCTTCGTTGCTGCGCATCAGAGTGACATCCAGCTTCTCGCCCCCCAGCACCTTGGTCTTGGGCGCGGCGGTTTTGCCGTCCAGCAGCACGTGGCCATCTTTGATCCATTGCGTAAGGCGGCTGCGCGAGTATTCCGGCATCAATTTCGCCAGCGCGGCATCCAGCCGTTCGCCGCCCAGCGACAGCGGAACATCAAGTTGTTGTGTAGCGGATATCTCGTTTTCCGAGATGTCGCTATAATCGTCCGGGTCAAAGTAAGGATCAGTCATGAAAAGATACGTTGTCGCTGCAATGTTGGTGATGGGGCTTGCCGGTTGTGCAACCACGGAAACCTACGATGAGACTCGCGGCTGGACCGTGGAAAAGCTGTATTCGGAAGCGCATGATGAGTTGAACAGCGGCAATTATACCCGCGCTGTCAAGCTCTACGAAACGCTGGAAGCGCGTTTCCCTTACGGGCGTTACGCTCAGCAGGCGCAGATGGACCTGGCTTATACCCATTACAAGGATAACGAGCCGGAGCAGGCCATCGCCTCCGCCGACCGTTTCATCAAGCTTCATCCCACCCATCCAAACCTGGACTACCTCTATTATCTGAAAGGCTTGGTGTTTTACAACGATGATTCCGGCTTGCTGGCCAAATGGGCCGGCCAGGACATGAGCGAGCGCGATCCGCGCGCCGCGCGCGAGGCCTTCACCGCCTTCCGCGAACTGGTGACGCGCTTCCCCAACAGCATTTACAAGGAAGACGCCTCCAAGAAGATGGAGCGGCTGCTGGACGCGCTGGGCGGCAACGAGATGCACGTAGCCCGCTATTACATGAAGCGCGGCGCTTACCTGGCCGCCGCCAACCGCGCCCAGGGCGTGGTGAAGAACTACGCCAACACCAAGTACCCGGAAGAGGCGCTGGGCATCATGGTGGCGGCTTACGACAAGCTGTCCATGCCGCAACTGCGCGACGACGCCAAGCGCGTGCTGGCGCTGAACTACCCCAACAGCGAATACCTGAAAGAGGGCTGGTCCATTGAGGACATGCCGTGGTGGAAACTGTGGAAGTAAGCTGGCCTTGAATGGTTTGAAAGCCCCCGGATTCCGGGGGCTTTTTCTTTGATGCCGGGCAAGTTGCGCGGGGCCATGGTTTGAGGGTAATGCTTTTGGGATGATAGGATCTCAAGCTTTAAGCCGATAATCATAATTAGTCATGTCCAAAACCTTCGCTTCCCTGTTGGTGCTGGCCGCCTTGTGCGCGCCGGTTGCCGCCGCCGCAAAGCCAGACCTCGTCCTACTGAAAGAGCGTTACCCGGAAAAGCTGTCCTACGACGGCTCGGCGCAACTGCTGAGCGCCGGCGACGGCGAACTGAACGATTCCGTCATGGGCTTGATTGATGCGCTCAAGCTGCGTTTCCCTTGGCATGAGCTGTGGGCGTTGCGTTCGGCCAACGGCTTGACCTTGCGTCAGGGGCGAACGGAGGCGGCCTTGCCTTTGCCCAAGGGCAGTTATTTCACCACCAGCTATGTGGCGATGTCGCGAGACGGCCTGACCTTGGCTTTTGGCACTGGCCGGGACGGCAAACTGGAGGCTGTGCGCTGGCGGCGCGGCGGCGCGCTGGAGACGCTGGTGCCTGCGGGCCAAGCCTGGCTGTCCGGCGTCACAGATATCAGCGCCGACGGCCGCACGGTGATTGGCTGGCTGCTGAGCGACGAAAAAGCGATGCTGCGTGGCTTCCAATGGGTGGAGGGCAAGGGGTTCAGCTTGTTGCCGGAACCCATGAGCCTGCCGCTGGCGCTGAGCGCGGATGGGGCGGTAACGGCCGGTCTTGCCTTGCGCGGCAATCTGGACATGCTGCGGCGGATGCGGCGGATGCAAGATTTCATGAACGAAAGCCCGCTGATGAGTGATGGCGAGGTGACTAAGCTGCAAGTTTCCGGCGTCCATCCGGGGCGCGGGGATGTGGCCGGCTACTTCAAGCATGCCGACACCGGCGTTTGGCACGGCTTTGTCTGGAATCCGGACGAGGGCAAGCCAAGCCGGCGCGAGCCCTTGCCGTGGCCGGCCTCGGCGGAAGGCAAGGTGGGTGACGCGCAACGCGACGCGCAAGTGCTGGCCTGGGCCGGCATGAGCGGCGAGGATGCCAATATCTTCACGGAAAGCGACGCCGTGCGTTGGCGTGCGGGCGAGGGAGTCAGCGTGATCCGCGCCAAGTCCGTGTTGGAAGGCTTGTCCGCTGATGGGCGCACGGTTTTTGTGTCCTTTGACAGGGAGGGCGACCATCGCCGCGCCTTCGTGCAAGTCTCGCCGGAGGGCGAGGCGGATCTGGAGGCTGTGGTGCGCGCGGAAACCCGCAAGGAGAGCCTGGGGATGTTCTTGCGCTCGGTCTCCGAGGATGGCCGCTACTTATGGCTGAACTCGTTCACGGCAGACGGGACGTTCCCGCTGCGCTTGGAAAACGGCAAGCTGGCGCCGTTCTCGCCGGTGATCGGTGATCTGACGTTGACCGCTTTTAGTCAGGACGGCCGCGTGGTGGCGGGTACCTCCACCCAGCCGGAGCAGGGCGGCTACGCCACTTTACGCTGGCGTTTTGGCGCGCCGAAGACACAGCGCCTGTTCTGCCCGGGCGAGGAGCGGAGCAGCAGCCATATCGTCATGTCCGGTGATGGCAAGGTGGTGGCAGCGGGTCAGGAGAGGCACGGCAAGGTGCATACTTGCCTGTTCGGGCCTTTGGATTAAATGACAAGGCCCCGCGGAAACGGGGCCTTGGAGCGCGGGTTCCAGCGCTTGCCGGTGGACTTAGATCGCCTGCTCGTTGGTTTCGCCGGTGCGGATGCGCACCACTTGCTCTACCGGGGTGACGAAGATCTTGCCGTCGCCTATCTTGCCGGTGCGGGCGGTGGCGACGATGGTTTCGATGGCGCGTTCCACCAGGTCGTCCGGCAGAATCACTTCCACTTTCACCTTGGGTAAAAAGTCCACCACGTATTCGGCGCCGCGGTAGAGCTCGGTATGGCCCTTTTGGCGGCCAAAGCCCTTGACCTCGGTAACGGTCAGGCCGTTGATGCCCAGTTCGGACAAGGCTTCGCGCACCTCGTCCAGTTTGAACGGCTTGATCACGGCTTCAACCTTTTTCATGCTGGAAGCTCCTTGCTGATGAGATGAAATGCTATTCGGATGAGGGTTATTTTATTAAGCGGCGGGCATCCGGGCAATTAGCCGCTTAAAACAAACAGTGAATTGCTGTATTATGACGCGCTTTCCTGATACTTGTCGCGGGTGTCTAATGTCTTACCTTACCAAGCTCCGTGGCGGCGTTGCGCTGTCGCCGTTCCGTCTTGAAAAACTGCTTGCCGCAGCCGCCGAAGCCGGGTTGCCGGATCTCAGCATCAGTGCCGAATTCTGGCATTTCGCCGAAAGCGAAACCGAACTGACGTTGGAAGAGCAGGCCACCTTGGGCAAGTTGCTGAGCTACGGCGAAGCGCCGTTGGCCGGCCAGCCGGATGGCGAACTGTTTCTGGTGACGCCGCGATTGGGCACTTTGTCGCCCTGGGCCTCCAAGGCCACCGATATCGCCCAGCACTGCGGGCTGGGAGGGATTCTCCGCATCGAACGCGGCACCGCCTTCTGGGTTAAGTCCGCACAATCATCTTTAAATGAAGAGGCTCGTCATATTTTGACGGGCCTCTTGCACGATAGGATGACGGAAACGGTGCTGCCGTCGCTGGACGACGCCGCGCGCCTGTTTGTCCATCAAGATCCGCAGCCGATGACGTCGGTGGACATCCTCGCCGGCGGCCGCGCGGCGCTGGAGGCGGCCAACGCAGATCTGGGCCTGGCCCTGTCCGAGGACGAAGTGGATTACCTGGTGGAAAACTTCACCAAGATGCGGCGCAACCCCACCGATGTGGAATTGATGATGTTTGCGCAGGCCAACTCCGAGCACTGCCGTCACAAGATCTTCAACGCCAAATTCATCATTGACGGCGAAGAGCAGGAAAAGTCGCTGTTCCGCATGATCCGGGACACCCACGACGCCAATCCGCAAGGCACGCTGGTGGCGTACAAGGACAACGCCTCGGTGATCGAAGGCGCTTTCATCGAGCGCTTCTATCCGCAGCCGGAAGGCCACGCTTACGCTTACCACAGCGAACCCACCGATATCCTGATGAAGGTGGAGACGCACAACCACCCGACGGCGATTTCACCGTTCGCCGGCGCATCCACCGGCAACGGCGGCGAGATCCGCGACGAGGGCGCCACCGGCCGCGGCTCGCGTCCCAAGGCCGGCATGACCGGCTTCACCGTGTCCAACCTGAACATTCCGGGCTTTGTGCAGCCGTGGGAGCGTTACAGCGACACGGCGGCGCAGTATGGCAAGCCGGAGCGCATCGCCTCCGCCTTGCAGATCATGCTGGAAGGCCCGATCGGCGGCGCGGCGTTTAACAATGAATTCGGCCGCCCCAATCTGACCGGCTATTTCCGCACCTTCGAAGAAGAGGTGGAAGGCGAGATGCGCGGCTATCACAAGCCGATCATGATCGCCGGCGGCTTGGGCAACATCCAGCAGCAGCAAATTCACAAGAACGAGATTCCGGAAGGCGCGCTGCTGATTCAACTGGGCGGCCCCAGCTTGCTGATCGGCCTGGGCGGCGGCGCGGCTTCGTCGATGGACACCGGCGCCAACAGCGCGGACTTGGACTTTGACTCCGTGCAGCGCGGCAACCCGGAAATCGAACGTCGCTGTCAGGAAGTGATCGACCGCTGCTGGCAGATGGGCGAGGCCAACCCCATCGTGTCCATTCACGACGTGGGCGCCGGAGGCCTGTCCAACGCCTTTCCGGAGCTGGTGAACGACGCCGGCCGCGGCGCCGTCTTCCATTTGCGCAAAGTGCATCTGGAAGAAAAGGGCATGACGCCGATGCAGATCTGGTCCAACGAGTCGCAGGAGCGCTATGTGATGGCGGTGCTGCCGCAGGACCTGGAGCGCTTCAGCGCGCTGTGCGAACGCGAGCGTTGCCCGTTCGCGGTGCTGGGCGTGGCCACCGACGACGGTCATCTGCAAGTGCGCGACGATCACTTCGACAACAATCCGGTGGACATGCCGCTGGAGGTGCTGTTGGGCAAGCCGCCGCGCATGACCCGCGACGTGACCACCCGCGAGCGCGATTTGAGCATCTTCGATGCTTCGCGCTTTGAACTGAAGGAAACCGCGTTGCGCGTGCTGCGCAACCCGACGGTGGCGGACAAGTCCTTCCTGATCACCATCGGCGACCGCACCGTGGGCGGCATGACCGCGCGGGATCAAATGGTGGGGCGCTGGCAGGTGCCGGTGGCGGATGTCGCCGTCACCACCATGGGTTTCAACACCTATCGCGGCGAAGCGATGGCAATGGGCGAACGCACGCCCACCGCCTTGTTCGACGCGCCGGCCTCCGGCCGCATGGCGATAGGCGAGGCGTTGACCAATATCGCCGCGTCCTTCGTCGGCCACCTGGGCAACGTCAAACTGTCCGCCAATTGGATGGCCGCCGCTGGCCACCCGGGCGAGGAAGCGCGTCTGTACCGCACGGTGGAAGCGGTGTCCAAGCTGAGCCAGGATCTGGGCATCAGCATCCCTGTGGGCAAGGATTCCTTGTCGATGAAGACGGTGTGGGAAGAGGCCGGCGAGAAGAAGGCCGTGACCGCGCCGCTGTCGCTGATCATTTCCGCTTTTTCCCCGGTGGAAGACGTGCGCAAAACCGCCACGCCGGAGCTGAAAGAGGACAAGGACACCGACCTGATCCTGATCGATCTGGGCTACGGCCGTTGCCGTTTGGGCGGCTCCATTTACGGCCAGGTGTGGAAAGCGATGGAGGGCAAGGCGCCGGATGTGGAGAGCCCGCACCAGTTGGCGGCCTTCTTCAACACCGTGCAGACGCTGTTGCGCGACGATATGTTGCTGGCCTACCACGACCGTTCCGACGGCGGCCTGTTCGTGACCTTGTCGGAAATGATGTTCGCCGGCCATATCGGCGTCACCATCGATCTGCAGGAACTGGTGATCGAGCGCAAGAACACCCAGCGCATTATCGACGACTTCGTTCAGCCCACTCAGGAAGCCGCCACCCATGGCCGCCTGATGCGGGTGCTGTTCAATGAAGAGCTGGGCGCGGTGTTGCAGGTGAAGAAATCCGACACGCCGGAGGTGATCTCGCGCTTCATGAAGGCCGGCATCGGCCGCGAGCTGTTTGTGATCGGCCGCGTCAACAACAAGGATCGCCTGGTCATCAAGCACCGCGGCGTGGAGTTGTTCAACGAGAGCCGTTCCGATCTGCATCGCGAGTGGTCCGAGACCAGCGCCCGCATGCAGCGCCTGCGCGACAATCCGGCGTGCGCCGACAGCGAGCATCTGCTGCGCTCCAGCCCGAAAGCGCCGGGCCTGAGCGCCAAGTTGAGCTTTGACGTGCACGCCGATCCGGCGGCGCCTTTCATCGCCAGCGGCGCGCGTCCGCGCCTGGCGGTGCTGCGCGAGCAGGGCGTCAACGGTCAGTTGGAGATGGCGGCGGCTTTCGACCGAGCCGGTTTCGACACCGTGGACGTGCACATGAGCGACATCATCAGCGGTCGCGTGTCACTGGCGGACTTCAAGGGCTTGGCCGCCTGCGGCGGCTTCAGCTACGGCGACGTGCTGGGCGCCGGCGAGGGTTGGGCCAAGAGCATTCTGTTCAATCCGCGCGCGCGCGAGCAGTTCGAGGCCTTCTTCGGCCGCGCCGACACTTTCGCGCTGGGCGTGTGCAACGGCTGCCAGATGATGTCCAATCTGTCGTCCATCATTCCGGGCGCGGAGCACTGGCCGAAGTTCCATCGCAACGCTTCCGAGCAGTTCGAGGCGCGCTTCGCCATGGTGGAAGTGACGGCCTCGCCGTCCATCTTCTTGTCCGACATGGCGGGCAGCCAGCTACCGGTGGTGGTCAGCCACGGCGAAGGCCGCGCGGTATTCGCGCCTGGCGAGCAGGAGCAGGCGCTGACGGCGTTGCGCTACGTCGATTTTGACGGCCGCGCCACTCAAACCTATCCGCTGAACCCCAACGGTTCGCCGGCCGGCATTACCGGGGTGACCACGGCCGATGGCCGCTTCACCATCATGATGCCGCATCCGGAGCGGGTGTTCCGCACGGTGCAGAACAGCTGGCATCCGGCGGACTGGGGCGAGAACGGCGGCTGGTATCGGATGTTCGCCACCGCTCGCCGCTGGGTGGGCTGAGCGGCAAGCTCACGGCGGGCCGTTTGTCCGGCCCCGCCTGGCGTTATATGCGAACGGAAGCTTTGGCTTCCGTTTTTTTTGGTTTCAGCGCGCCTTAAGCCCGTGGCCGGCGTCGCGGGCGGCCGCGCGCACGGCTTCCAGCAGCAGCCGGGCTTTGCGCGGGATGCGGCGGTTGGCGAAGACAGCGTGCATTTGCGGGTTGTCGCCGTGGCTGGAGACGATGCGGTAGTCCGGGCACAGCCGCAGTAGTTGGCCGGAGCGGACCAGCGGCTCGGCCAGCCAGTCTCCCAGGCGGGCGACGCCCAGGCCGGCCAGCACGGCGTTGAGCACGGCGCTGCCGGAGCTGACGCGGTGCCAGGGCGTGAGATTGAGGCTGAGCTGATGGCCGGCGGAGATAAAGTTCCAGGCTTTCAGCACGCGCGGCGCGGAGTGGATCACCACCCGGTGTTCCGGCAATTGTTCCGGCGTTTGCGGAGCGCCATGGCGGGCGACATAGTCCGGGCTGGCGTAGAGGTGGCGCTGATAATCCCACAGCGGGTAGCCGATCAGCTCGCTGGAGGCGGGGAAGGCGCCGCGGATGCTGAAGTCCAGCTTTTCGCGGATCGGGTCCAAGATGGTGTCGCTGTACAGCACGTCGAAGCGCAGTTCCGGGTTGGCGTCGGCCATGCGCGCCAGCACCGGCGGCAGCAGCGCGTGGCTCATCGCCTCCGGCGCGGAAAAACGCAGCAGGCCGCGCGGGGCCTCGCTCAAGGCGGCCAGCTCGTCTTCGGCTTCTTCCTGCAGGTCCAGCATCTTGCGCGCGGAGACGTAATAGCTTTCGCCAGCCAAGGTCAGGTTGACCTGTTTTTGCGAGCGAGCCAGCAAGCTGCCGCCCAGCGCTTCTTCCAGCGCCTGTACCGCGCGGGTGACACTACTGGGCGAGGTGCCCAGCTGGCGCGCGGCGGCGACAAAGCTTTTTCTTTCCACCACCGCGCAGAATACGCGCAATTCCCACAGCGATTTCATCCCGACCTCGGTCATCTTGATTGCGATTTTCGCAATACGGTATTGCAAGCACGGGCCGCTGGCAAGGCATAGAATCTTGTCCTAACTGTAAGCGGCACGGAGCCGGGAGAAGTGAATGCTGTTGACCTTGAGTTTTCTGTGTGTGATTTCCTTTGCCGCCGGCCTGGTGGACGCGGCGGTGGGCGGCGGCGGGCTGATCCAGATTCCGACCTTGTTCAGCGCCTTGCCCAATCTGGCGCCGGCCACGGTGTTCGGCACCAATAAGCTGGCCGCGGCGATGGGCACGCTGTCCGCCGCGCGCTCTTATCTGAAGCGGGTCCGGGTGCCGTGGCGCTTGGTGCTGCCGGCGGCGGCGGCGGCCTTCTTCATGTCCATCGCGGGCGCGGCCACAGTCAGCTTGATCGACAAAGCGGTGTTGCGGCCCATGGTGCTGGCGCTGCTGGTGGTGATGGCGGTGTACACCTTGTGGAAGAAGGATTTCGGTTCCCTGCACAAGCCGGTGGCGATAGGGCGGCGCGAGATGGCGATAGGCATGGCCATCGGCGGCGCGATCGGTTTTTACGATGGCCTGTTCGGCCCCGGCACCGGCAGCTTCCTGATGTTTCTGTTTATCCGCTTTTTCGCCTTCGACTTTCTGCACGCTTCGGCATCGGCCAAGGTGGTGAACCTGACCACCAACTGCGCCGCCTTGCTCTTCTTCATTCCCGCCGGCCACGTGCTGTTCCAGTACGCGCTGCCGATGGCGGCCTGCAATATGGCCGGGGCAATGGTGGGAAGCTGGGTGGCGATGAAGAAAGGCACGGGCTTTGTGCGGGTGTTGTTCCTGTTGCTGACCAGTACGCTCATCCTCAAGCTGGGCTGGGACATCTTCCACGGTTGATCCGCTGTGCAAGGCTGGCCGCGCTTTGGCGGTACGGCTTGGGAAGGGCGTTAAACGCCGCTTTCCCGGCCGCCTTGTTTTTGTCCTCGCGACCTTGAGCAGGCATCGAGGCCAAGCCTGCTTTTGAACTCTGGTGCGGCGTCCTTTATCATGCGGGATGTCCTGACCCTCGCCGAGAGTTTATGCACCCATCACGTTGTCCGCCCCCCGCGCGGGCGCGGCATTTGCGCGAGCTGCCCAATATCGGCCCCAGCCTGGCCGACGACCTGCGCCTGCTCGGCATTGAGCAGCCGTCGCAGTTGCGCGGCGCCGAGCCTTTGCGGCTTTACCATCGTTTGTGCGAATTGACCGGAACCCGGCAGGACCCGTGCGTGCTGGATACGCTGATGTCGGTGGTGCACTACATGGACACTGGCGAGGCGCGGCTGTGGTGGAGCTTTACCGCGGAACGCAAGGCGAAGGGCGGTTACTGATGTCGCGACCGGATGCGGATTCCAAACTGACGGCCTGCCATGATTGCGACTTGCTGATGCGGGTGCCGTTGAGGGGCGAGGGGCGGGCCTGCTGCCCGCGCTGCGGCGCGCTGGTGCGCCATTACGGCGCGCAGCGACAGGATGCCGAACTGGCCTTGCTGTTGACCGGGGTGATCGCCTTTCTGTTGGCCAACGTCTATCCGGTGGTGACGCTGGAGGCCGCCGGGGCCCGCAGCGCGGCCACCTTGTGGCAGACGGTGGTGGCGCTGGAGCGCCAGGGCATGCTGTCGGTGGCCATGCTGGTGATGTTCACCGGCATTGTGATGCCGTCGCTGGAGCTGGGCAGCATGCTTTACGTGCGGCTGCCGCTGGCCTTCGGTCATGTGCCGCGCGGCTTTCCCTGGCTGATGCGGCTGAAGATATTGACCCGTCCGTGGTGCATGGTGGAGGTGTTTCTGTTGGGCATCCTGGTGTCTTTGGTGAAGCTGGTCAGCCTGGCCACCGTGCACGTGGGCGTGGGCCTGATGGCCTTGTTCGCCTTGATCATGCTGATGGCGGCCACCGCCAGCCGTTTCAATCCGGAAGATTTGTGGGAGCGTTATCAGCAATGTCGGGCTACCGCGTGAAAACCGCCGTCCAGTCCGGCCTGTGGCTGTGTCACGGATGTGGCTTGTTATGCCGCGCCGGCGAAGGCGCTCAATCCTGCCCGCGCTGCCATGCCGCTCTGCACTCGCGCAAGCCGCACAGCCTGCAGCGCAGCTGGGCTCTGCTGCTGGCGGCGATGGTGGCCTATCTGCCCGCCAACCTGCTGCCTATCATGGAAACCTCCACCATCATGGGCATGCAGAACGACACCATCATGAGCGGGGTAGTGTATTTGTGGAAGTCCGGCTCCTGGCCGCTGGCGCTGGTGGTATTCACCGCCAGCGTGCTGGTGCCGCTGTTGAAAATTCTGGCCTTGTTGTTATTGCTGGCGACGGTACAGTTGGGTTCCGGCTGGGCGCCGCGGCAGCGGACGCGGTTGTATCGGGTGGTGGAGGTGATAGGCCCGTGGTCGATGTTGGATATTTACGTGGTGGCCCTGATGGTGGCATTGGTGCAATGGCAGTCGCTGGCGTCGATCAAGGCCGGGCCGGGGGCCATAGCTTTTGGCGCGGTGGTGGTGCTGACCATGGTGGCGGCGATGAGTTTCGATCCCAGGCTGATCTGGGATCAGGTAAAGGAAGACGATGAGCAGTGATCAACCAGAAAACCCGGCCGCAGCCGGCGAGGATTTGCCGGCCGCGGTGCCGGTGAAGCGGCGGCGCTGGTCGCCGTCGCTGGTGTGGCTGATTCCGGTGGTGGCGGCGGTGATCGGCGGCTGGCTGGCGGTGAACGCGGTCTTGTCGCGCGGGCCCACCATCACCATCGCCTTTCAGAACGCGGAAGGGCTGGAGGCCGGCAAGACCCGGATCAAGTACAAGGACGTGGAGATCGGCGAGGTAAAGGCGGTGTCGGTGAGCCCGGATCGTCAATCCATTCTGGTGACCGCGGAGCTGAGCAAGAAGGTGGACGATTATCTGGTGGCGGACAGCCGCTTTTGGGTGGTTCGGCCCCGTATTTCCGGCGGCAGCGTGTCTGGTCTGGGCACGGTGCTGGGCGGCTCCTACATCGGCATGGATGTGGGCAAGAGCAAGGAGCGCCGCACCGAGTTCAAGGGCCTGGAAGTGCCGCCCATCATCAACGCGGACTTGCCGGGCAAGATGTTCGTGTTGCGTTCCGACAACCTGGGCTCGCTCAACGCCGGCTCGCCGGTCTATTTCCGCCGCGTGCCGGTGGGGCAGGTGGTGGGCTATGAACTGGACCCGGCGGGCAGCGCGGTGAAGCTGTCGGTTTTCATTAATGCGCCTTACGATCACTTCGTTACCGTCAACAGCCGCTTTTGGCACGCCAGCGGCATCGACGTGGCCATCGGCGCCAACGGTTTGAGCGTCAATACCCAGTCATTGGCGGCGATCGCCTTGGGCGGCATCGCCTTCGAAACTCCGCTTAGCGATGGGCCGGACAAGGCGCCTGACGCCAAATACTTATTCTTGCTCAACGAAACCCGAGAGAAGGCGCTGCAGAATCGCGACCGCGAAACCCAATCCTTCCGGCTGAAGTTCCGTCAGTCGGTGCGGGGCTTGACCGTGGGCGCGCCGGTGGATTTCCGCGGGATTACATTTGGCGAGGTCACCGCCATCGGCATCGAATACGCGCCGGCGCGCAAGGACTTCGACATGACGGTGGATATCCGCACCTATCCCAGCCGGCTCAACACCCTGTCCGGCGACCACAGCCTGTCGGCCAAGATTTCCGTGGAGTCGCTGGTGCGCAACGGCCTGCGCGCTCAACTGCGCTCCGGCAGCCTGATCACCGGTCAGCTTTACGTGGCGCTGGACTTCTTCCCCGAGGCCAAGCCGGCCAAGGTGTCGGTGCGCAACGGCATGACCGAGCTGCCGACGCTGCCGGGCGACCTGGAAGAGCTGCAGCGGGTGTTGCAGCGCATTGCGCGCCGCCTGGACAAGGTGCCGTTCGACAGCATAGGCGCGGAATTGAATCAATCGTTGAAATCGCTGCACCAGACGCTGGACGGCATGCGCAAACTGTCCGAGAACATGGACGGCAAGGTGTTGCCGCAGGCGGTGAAAACGCTGGAGGACCTGCAAAAGACGTTGGAAAGTACGCGTCAGGCGATGCAGGCGGATTCGCCGCTGCAGCAGGACGTGCGCGCCGCCGCGCAAGAGGTGTCGGAAACCGCGCGTAGCTTCCGCGCGCTGGCCGATTACCTGGACCGCCATCCGGAGGCGTTGATACGCGGCAAGGGAGAGAAAAAATGAAGTCCATCGCGTTGAGTCTGATCATGCTGGCGCTGCTGAGCGCCTGCGCCTCGCCGCCCACCACCTTTCACCAGCTGCGGCCGGCGCTGCCGGCGGCGGCCAATCCCGCGCAAGGCGTCAGCGTCATGGTGGGTCCAGCCTCGCTGCCGGCCGGGCTGGAGCGGCCGCAACTAGTGGTGGAGGATGCGGTAGGCAATGTCGAGTTGCTGGATCTGCAGCGCTGGGCCGGGCCGCTGGACCGCATGCTGACGCAAGCCGTGGCGGCGGATGTGTCCCGCGCTCTGGGCTTGGCCAGCGTGTACGCTTATCCGCAGCCGGGCATGGGCGGAGGGGATGTCCGCTTATTGCTGGATGTGCGCCAACTGCGGCTGAGGCCGGGGCGCGACGCCTCGCTGGAAGTGGCGTGGCAGGCCCTGCCGGCACAGGGCGACAAGAAACCGCTGGCCAGCGGTTATTTCCAGCAGAGCCGGCCCTTGGCGACGAATGACGCGGCAGCGGCCGTGGCCGGCCTGCAGGCGCTGGTGACCGAGCTGAGCCGCCGCGTGGCCGACGAGCTGGGGCCCGCCCTGGCGGGATTCAAGGGCTAGGCGGCGCCGGCGGACGCCGGTGCGCCCATGGACGCGCCTGTTCCAGCTGGCGCGCGAGTTGAAGCAGCGTGAGATCGTCGCCGCAGCGCGCGACGAATTGCACGCCTATGGGCAGCCCCGCCTGATTCCAGTGCAGCGGCACGCTCATCGCGGGCTGTCCGCTCATATTGAAGGGAATGGTCCAGCCCAGGTACTCCATCAGGCGGCGCGAGGTGGCCGGGATCAACTGACCGAAGCGCAAGGTCCAGTCCCAGCCCAGCTTGCCCAGCATCCAGCGCGAGATCGCGGCCTCGGCCGCGCTGGGCCCCAGGCCGCCGACCAGGGCGGGCGGCTGATTCAGCGTAGGGGTCGCCAGCACGTCGTAGCGCTGATGAAAGGTCTCCATGATCCTGGCCTGCTCCCAGGCGAAACCGCGCGCCCAGGCCAGCTCACCGGCGCTGAGGCGCTCGCCGTAGCGCGCCAGCGCCCAGCTGGCCGCCTCCAGTTGCTCGTGACGCGCCGGCTTGCCGGTGCGGTGCTCGATGTCGCGCACCAGTCCCGCCATTTCCCCGCAGATGATCGTCAGCATGGCGCGGTTGTACTCCTCCGGAGACGCCAACGGCGGCGCCGCTTCTTCCACCTTATGCCCCAGATCGGCCAGCAAGGCCAATGCGCCGTCCAGCGCGGCGGCGCAATCCGGGTGCAGCGCGCCGCCCAGAATGGGGCGCTTGCTCCAGGCGATGCGCAGTTTGCCGGGCTCGCGTTGGTGCGCGGCGAAGAAGCTTTGCTCCGGCGCAGGCCAGTAATAAGCCTCGCCGCCGCGCGGACCGCCGGCCAGCAAATCCAGCATTGCCGCGCTGTCGCGCACGCTGCGCGTCAACGCGTGTTGGCAGACCAGGCCTTGCCAGCCCTCGCTGTAGTCCGGCCCGGCCGGGCCGCGGCCCCGGGTGGGCTTGAGGCCGAACACGCCGCAGTTGGAGGCGGGGATGCGGATGGAGCCGCCGCCGTCGCCGCCGTGGGCGATGGGCACGATGCCGGCGGCCACCGCGGCCGCCGAGCCGCCGCTGGAGCCGCCGGGCGTCCGGCTCAGATCCCAGGGGTTGCGGCTGAGGCCGTAGACTTCGGATTCGGTGTAGGGGCTGAGGCCCAGTTCCGGGGTGGCGGTTTTGCCGATGAAGATCAGGCCGCCCTGGCGGTAGCGCTGGATAATGTCTGCGTCGCGCGGCGCGGTATAGCCGTCAAACAGGCGGCTGCCGTTGCGGGTGGGGACGCCGGCGATATCGGCCAGCAAGTCCTTGATCAAGACTGGGCTGCCAGCGAGCGGGCCGCCGCCCTGCGGCTGCGCCAATTGCGTTTGGGCTAGTTCCGGCAGCGGCAGGCACACCGCGTTCAGCGCCGGATTCCACCGTTCCAGCCTGGCTTGGGCGGCCGCCGTCGCCTCGCTGGCGGCAATCTCGCCGCGGGCGATCAGCTGGGCCAGGCCGATGCCATCGTAGTCTTCATATTCTTTGAAACAGATCATGTCTGCCTCCTGAAATTTGCATGGAATGGTGGGGCCTTTTCGCTGTTTGCCATTGTAATGAAATGTTGTGCATTGTTGTTCAGGCCGCAACAAAATAAAATCGAATACGCATATTGTTTGGTTGCTTTAATGCTTTTTAAATTAGAAGGGGGTGGCAATGCCGAATGGAAAAAGGCGCTCTTGCATTGCTCTTATGCTGGCCATGCTGGCGACCGGCGCGCTGGCTGCCGAGACGCCCGGGCGTTTGCGTGCCCAAGGCAAGGAGTCTGTGTATGCGTATGCCGAGTTGGCCAAGGGCAGGGAGGTGTTTGACGCCTTCCGCGCGCTGGCTCCGGGCGCCGAGCTGCGCTACCGCCTTTATCCGCACCCGCCGCGGCAGGACGTGAGCCTGTCTTGGCGCGATGGCGGCAACATCAGGGGGCTGGTGCGCCTGGCCGGCGACAACAGCTTCACCATGGCGCAACTGTCGGGGCTGGAACGGCGCAACGCCTGGCTGGTGGCCAGCTTGTCGCCGGCGGAGCTGAGCTGGCGGCCGGTGGTGCGCAGCAGCGGCCTGCCGGCCAACGTCCGGCGACTGGGCGATTTGCGGTTGGAGTGCCTGGTGGGCGCGCAGGGTCGGGTCAGTCTGCGCGATGAGCGCAAAATAGCCTGCCTGCCGCCGCCCAATGCCACGTGTCAGGATGATGTGGTGGCGTGCGCGCGGCGCGCCTCGGTGGTCTTGGGCGAGGCCATGCTTAAAGGGCTGACGCGCTTGCAGGGGGAGAAGAACCCCTATGAGCAAGGGCGCGCCCAGTATCTATTCATCGCGGACAAGCCGGTGTTCAGCGTCACGCTGCAGGAGGGCGGCCGGCAGTTCACCCTGCCGGCGATCTGGCTGTATGGCCGCGCCGAACCGTTTACGCCGTTTTTCCAGTGGCCGTATCCGCGCGAATATTTGTACTCGGTGCCGCTGGAGGTGGGCGAGTGGTCCGATGACGCCCTGGTGGAGCTGGAGCCCATGGTGGCGGAGGGCGGCAAATGAAGATGGGATGGATATTGGCCTTGGGTTGCGCTTGCTGGCTGAGCGCGTGCGTCAGCAGCGGCAGCCAGCATTTGGAGGGCGTGGATGAGCCGGCGGTGAAGCGCGTGCTTCAGCGCGGCGGCGGGCGGCACGAAGTGCTGGCGGCTTTTGGCGAGCCGCAGGACAAGATCAAGTTCGCTAATGAGCGCGAACTGTGGGTCTACAGCTACATCCAGTACCGGGCGCAATTGCAGAACTTCACTGATCTGGCGCCCTTGATCGGCGCGCAGAATCGCTTCGACAAAGAGCTGGTGCTTCTGTTCGACCCCGGCGGCAAGGTGCTGCAATGGCGGCTGTCCACCCGCGAGGAAGTGCGGGGTACCGGCTTGCTGAACCAGCCGCTGCCGGACGAGCGCTGAAGGGCGGCGCGGATGCCGCGTAGCCAGTTGCGGCGGCATCCCCTACAATACGGCCAAATGCAACAGCGGACTTGCCGGTGGTTGCGGGTTGCCCGGTCGCCTGTCTTGGGTTGAAGAGACGGGGCGGGCGCCGCAGCGGGCGCAAGCCGCTTTTTTTATTACGGAACGAAATGATGGAACCAGTGCGCCTGTCGAAACGCATGGCCGAGTTGGGGCTGTGCTCGCGCCGCGAGGCCGATAGCTATATCGAACAAGGGTGGGTGAAAGTGGACGGCGAGGTGGCCGTTCTCGGACAGAAAGTGCTGCCGCACAATCTGATCGAGGTGGATAAGAAGGCCCAGGACGCGCAGGCCTCGCGCGTCACCATCCTATTGAACAAACCCATGGGCTATGTGTCCGGACAAGCCGAGGATGGCTACGAGCCGGCGGTAGTGCTGGTCAAGCCGGAGAACCAGTGGACGGAGGACAAGAGCCGTCGCCGGTTTTCTCCGCAGCATTTGAAAGGGCTGGCGCCGGCCGGCCGTCTGGATATCGACTCGGTGGGCCTGCTGATCCTGACCCAGGACGGCCGAGTGGCCAAGCAGCTTATTGGCGAGAACTCCAGCGTGGACAAGGAGTACCTGGTGCGCGTGGAAGGCGAACTTTCCGACGAAGGTTTGCGTCTGCTCAATCATGGTCTGGAGCTGGATGGTAAAAAATTGCTGCCTGCCACGGTGGCGTGGCAGAACGAGGACCAGTTGCGCTTTGTGCTGCGCGAAGGCAAGAAACGCCAGATTCGCCGCATGTGCGAGCTGGTGGGGCTGCGCGTGGTGGGTTTGAAGCGGATTCGCATCGGCAAGGTCAAGCTGGGCAATCTGCCCACCGGCCAATGGCGCTATCTGCGCGACGACGAATCATTTTAATCCGGCCGGATGGTCGGCTGTTAGAACGTGTTGACGATCTTGCGAGCAAGGGCGAGACGGCGTGCGCGCCGCGTCGCGAAGCGGATCGTGAACAGGTGCCTAGAGGGGGATGCATGTTAGGGCGCTTGTTGCAAAGATGGGGGCTGGATGCCGAAAGCCGGCAGCAGCAGCGGGAGTTGACGCAGGCGATAGAGTGCCTGATCGACGGCACGGACAAGCGCTTGCGCCTGACTCCCGGCTATCTGGAGGCGCTGGCGCCGGGCATGCGCGTTACCCAGGCTTATCTGTCCGAGTTGCCGAACCGAATGCCGGAGCCGCTGGAATTATCCTTGCGCGGCTTTGCGCAGGACCCGAGGTTGGGTTTGTTGTTTTCCGGACCGGCCAGCCTGCTGTCCTGCCTGCGGCAGAGCGAGCCCCTGCGCAACTTTTTCTTGTCCGCCAGCCAGGGCGACGAGGCCTGGGCTTTACTGTCGATGGTGCGCAGCGAAACCGGCCGCCTGGGCGTGGCGATGGAGGGGGGAGAGTTGCGGCGCGAGGTGCCGCAGCAAGTGGTGAGCTTTGACGGCCATCGCTTGGCGATGCCCTGCGCGTCGCGCGAGCTGCTGCGCGAGAGCAGCGCGCGGCGCAGCGAGGAGATGTTGACCACGGTGATTGCGCGGCGCTTGAGCTTGCTGGAGCAGCTGCGTCAGACGCTGGACAACGAGATGTCGCGGCTACAGTTGCGTTTGAGCGTGCTGCGTTGCGAGGCCGGCACCGTGGTGGATGGAGCCTCGGACGGATCCCCTCTGCCTGACACCTGCGATGGGGTGCAGCGACGCATGGAAGAGATCGAGCCGCAGTTGCGCGAGGCGCGCGGCGCGCTGAGTCTCGAGGGCCTGTTGGAAACCGTGCGCCATGTGTTGGAGCATCCTGCGGATTATTTCCGCTTGGAATGGCGGACCTTGTACTTGAACCGCATGGGGGTGAAGCAGGATGCGCCCGGCGAGGACGCCACCGAGCTGGAATTCGAGGAACTGGTGCTGGGGCAGGCTCAGCCTTTGCGTCGGGCCTTGATGCCGGTGCGGGTGACGCGTCAGGCCTTGGCGGAACTGGAGCGGGAGTTCGGCAGCGACTGAAACAGATCCTGCTTCGTCAAAGCGGGCTGTGCAAAGCCGAAACAAGGGCTATGCTGGAACTGTAGAGTCGCTTTCGATCAGCCTTCAGGGCGGCTGATTGAGTCTGCCCCGGCACCAGGCCGGGGTTTTTTTGTGCCGGCCGCATCGCGATGGGATATTTTGCGGCCGGAACGCGCGATATGCCCGTCAGGGCTTGCTTTGTGCTATCCTTGCGCCCCTCTTCAGCAACGACTGTGACCCGTCACTCAAGCCATGAAAGATCCTTGCGATCACTACACCTTCGATCTGATTGGCGGCGTCCGCAAAAAGCCGGGGCGCAAGCCCTTGGGCGAGCGCGCGATGACCGTGGCCGAGCGCAAGCGCCGCAGCCGCGAACTGCGCCGCAGTCGTCTGCAGGAGCTGTCGGTGACGGTGGAGCTGAGCCGCGACGCGCAGAAGTCCCTGGACAAGATGATAGAGTGGTGGGGCGTCAGCAAGAAGGAGGCGATCAATCGCGCGCTGATGATAGCCTGTCAATCGCAAACCGGGCGCACCGCTCAGCTGTTTGAATTCGAGCTGCCGCCGGAGGCGCGGCGCAAGGGTAAGAAGGCGGCGGGCGGCAAGCCCGATGCTTGAAGCGGAACGGACATGCAAAAGGCCGGGCAAATTGCCCGGCCTTTTTCTATTGAAGCATGGGTTTGGCGTCTGTTTGAGATTTTGCCCCTGCTCGCGAGAGCGTAAACAGGTTCTTAGCCGTAGCGTTTAGCCGCCTCGATCGCCAGGCCGCTGCCGATGCTGCCGAACAGGTCGCCCTCTACGTGACGGGCTTGGGGCAGCAGGCGCTTGATGCTGTCGCGCAGCGCCGGCACGCCGCTGGAGCCGCCGGTGAAGAAGACAGTGTCGATGTCGCCGGCCTGGGTGCAGGCGTCCGTTAGCAATTGCCGCACGGTGGCGCCAATCTGGGTCAGCATCGCGTCGATGCTCTGGTTGAACTGATCGCGGCTCAACTCGCAGCACAAGCCCGCTTCTATGTGGCCGAGGTCCAACTGGTGGAAGGCTTCGTCCGACAGCGCGATCTTGGCCGTTTCCACCTGCATTGCCAGCCGGTGGCCGGCGCGGTCTTGGATCAGGCGGAACAGCCGATCCAGAACCTGGGGTTGCGCGGCATCGCGATGCACGTCTTGCAGGTCCATCCAGGCTTTGCGGGTGTAGGCGAAATTGATGGTGTGCCAGGTGGCCAGGTTGAAATATTGGCTGGACGGCATCTCCGCGTTATTGCGCAAGCGGCTTTTGAAGCCGAACAGGGGCATTACGCCGTGCAGACTCAATTGCTTATCGAAGTCCGTGCCGCCGATATGCACGCCGCCGGTGGCGAGGATGTCGTCGCGGCGCTCGTCCAGGCGATGGCGCTCGGGCGCCAGCCGGATCAGGGTGAAGTCCGAGGTGCCGCCGCCGATGTCGACGATCAGCACCAGCTCTTCGCGGTCCAGCCGGGCTTCGTAGTCGAAGGCGGCTGCGATGGGTTCGAACTGGAAGGACACTTCTTTGAAACCGACCTGGCGCGCAATCTCGCCCAGCGTCGACTCCGCTTCGGCGTCGGCCTTGGGGTTGTCGTCGACAAAGTGGACGGGTCGGCCCAGCACCACTTGTTCGAACGGGCGGTCGGCGGCGCGGTCGGCGCGCAATTTCAGCTCCTGGATGAACAGGCTGAGCAGGTGGCGGAAGGGGAGCGCCTTGCCTTGCACTTCGGTCTGACTGTCGATCAGGTTGGAGCCCAGCAGGCTTTTCAGCGAACGCATCAGCCGGCCTTCGTAGCCTTCCATGTATTCCTGCAGCGCCAGCCGGCCGAACACGGAATGATCCTCCTCGTAGTTGAAGAAAACCACCGAGGGCAAGGTGATCTTGCCGTCCTCCAGCGTCAGTAGAGTGGCTTGGTTCGGGCGCAGCCATCCCACGGTGGAGTTGGATGTGCCAAAGTCAATGCCGCAGGCGCGGGCCGTAGTCTGCGTGTTCATATTCCCTCCCGTAAAGCGAGGCGCGATGGTACGCGGATTGACGCGGCAAGGGAAGGCTTTAGCTGCCGAATCAAGCGTTTTGTCGCGCGGGCGTCGTCGATTGCGCCTGCCTTTTGGCCGGGGTGCGCGGTGGCCGCGGCGTAATGGGTATATGCTGAAAGCGCGTTCCGCATGAGCTGGCGCGGGTAATGGACTGAATGGAAAGGATCCGGGCATGAATAAACTGATCGTGATGTTTGTTGCATTGGCGCTGGGCAGCGGCAGCCTGTCCGGCTGCGCGAATATGTCCGAAACACAGAAGGACACCGGTACCGGCGCGACTATCTGACCGCGCGTGGCGTGGCCGAGGGGCGGATTAGCATTACTGGCCGCGGATCGCATGAGCCGGTGGCTAGCAACGCCAGCGCGGCGGGGCGGGCGAAGAACAGGCGAGTGGAAATCTTCGTGGGCGAGGCCGCTCGCGGCTAAGAACCTGTTTACGATCTGCTGTGCGTCGTGAGACGTCGCATGGTGAGTGCCGTTTCGAAATGCTCATGTACCACGAGTACATTCCGCTTTTTCGCTCGTTTTCGCCTTGTCTCGCTCTTGCTCGCGAGATCGTGAACAGGTTCTAAGGCGAGGGGTTGGCGGGAGGGGCGGGCGTCGCAGGCGACGCGCCGCCTTTTTTCTTTTGCCGACTCTTGCCGTGCGTGCTGGCGCCAATTGTTAAATTTCAAATGTAATACGTAATATATTTTAAAGTGCCGCTTTGCTAGAATGTCGGCCACGATAAACGAGCATTTTCAGGCATGGCGACAGACATTTATTCGCGTATCCGGCAGGCGGCGTTCGAGCTGGTGGGCGAGGGCGTATGGCCGACGGTGCTAGAGGTTCGGGCCAGAATCGGCGCGGGCTCCAACACGACGATCAACAACACCTTGAAAGAATGGCGACAGGAGTTTTTGTCGCGGGTGGCGATCTCGTCACGGCGGCCGGATTGGCCGGCCGGCCTGGCCGAAGCTTTCGAACAGGTGTGGCAGCGGGCCTGCGACGAAGCGGACGGGCGGCTGGAGTCTTTGCGTCAGGACGCGGAAACCGCAGTGGCGCAGGCCGCGGCGGAGACTCGAGAGCTAAAGGACAGCTTGGCTGCGCGCCAGGCCGAGCTGCAATCTGCCTTGCGTGAGCTAGAGTTGCGGGCCGCGCGGCTGGCGGACCTGGAAGGACGCTTGCAGGGAGAGGAAACCCGGCGTCAGATGTTGGAGCGGGCGGGGCGGGAGCAGGAGGCGAGGCTGGAGCAGGCCCGGAAGGAGATGGCCGAGGTCCGGCGTCAGGCTGAGCAGCGTCAGCAGGAGCTTGAGGAGCGCGCGGAGCAGAAGGTGCAGGAGGCGCGCGAAGAAGCCGCCAGACGCGAGTCCCTGGCTTATGAGCGTCTGGAAGGTTTGCGGCTGAGGCTTTACGAGCAAATGGAAGAGGAGCGCCGGGCCATGCAACAGGCGCAGGCCCGCCAGGAAGAGGCTTTGCAACAAAGCCGGCGCGAGCGGACTCGACTGGAGGGGGAGTGGCGCGACCGCCTCGCGGAGCGCGAGCGAGACAACGGCAGGCTGGAGGCGAGGCTGGAGTGGCTGGAAGGGCGCAACGCGGCTTTGGAGCAGGACGCGCTGAGGCAGGCTGTGCAATTGGAACAGACCTCGGCACGCTTGCTGGACATGGCCAGCGAGAACAGCCGGCTGGCCGGAGAGATGAATCTGGGCGCCGAGCGGCAACTGGCGCGTCTGGTGGAGTTGCTGGCCGTCTCGCGTCAGGAGCTGTTGACGTTGGACGAGGCCGGCTTGCGCGAGTGGTTGGGCCGGCAGCTGCAATTGCCCCTATTAGGCTAATTGCGCTCCGGACACGTGTTTCTACTAAGTGCTTGCCACGATGTCGCTTGTAGCGGGCTTTGTTAGTTTGTCGAAATAGGATTGTCTTTATTGGAGGCAATATGACTTTCGGCGAATACTACCGCGCCCCGGCGCTGATCTCCTTGCTGGCCTTGTTCGTGTGGTGTGGATTGTGCTGGGCGGACGCTGGGTCTTTCTGGCAGGGCTTGCTGGCTATGGTCACGGGCAAAAATCTGTCCATTCTGTCCGGTCTGGTCGTGTTCTGGATTTTGGAGCTGGCGGGGCGAGTTTGGTTGCGGCCTCGAGAGGGGCGCGATTCAATGCGTTTGCAGCTCTAGCCGGTTAAGCCGGTCTGATAATGAAAAAGCGCGCCTGTCGGCGCGCTTTTTCATGCCCGGAAGGTATTTCCAGCGCCTTATCACTGAAGCGCGGCAAGCGCTTGGTGCCTGTTTGCGATCTGCCGCGCGTGGGCGATACAGCGTTGAAACCGCTTCGAAATGTTCATACGCCACCTGTACATTCCGCTTTTTCGCTCGTTTCCGCCTTGTCTCGTCTTAGCTCGCGAGATCGTAAACAGGTTCTTAGAGCCGCTAACAAAACCTCGCAGAGAACCTGAGCCAAGGCGCGCCGACGCTGGCAGTACAAGTGGTACGACAAGGAGGCGCAACGCAGGATCAGGGGTTTTGTTAGCGGGTCTTAAAACAGGTGGGTAAGTCCCGTTGCGATGCGTTCCAGGTATTCGGTGTCCACCGCGTCGAAGCTGGCTAGTTCGCTGGAGTCCACGTCCAGCACCGCGACCACTTCGCCGTCGGCGTTGCGGACCGGCACCACGATTTCCGAGCGCGCGCTGGATGAGCAGGCGATATGACCGGGAAAGGCGTCGACATCTTCCACCACCAGGGTGGTGCCGGCCTGCCAGGCGCTGCCGCACACGCCTTTGCCGAAGGGGATGCGGGTGCAGGCGATTGGCCCCTGAAAGGGACCTAGCACCAATTGTTTGTCCTTGACCAGATAAAAGCCGGTCCACAGCCAATCAAAGCTGCTGTGCAGGGCGGCGCAGAGGTTGGCCAGCGCGGCGATTTGGTCCGTCTCGGATTCAATCAGCGCCAGCGCCTGCGGCAATAGGGTTTGGTAGCGCTCTTGTTTGTCTGCGCCGTGGACGATCAGGTGTTCTGCCATGGGTATGTCGGGGTGTGGCTTGGGAAGGCGATAGCATACACAGCGGACGGACAAAAAGAAAACGCCGCCCGGCGGGGCGGCGTCGCATGGCGGGCAGCGGCCCGGTTTACATCATGTGCTGGCCGCCGTTCATCGCCACGTTGGCGCCGGTGATGAAGCCCGCCTGTTCGGAGGCGAGGAAGGTCACCAAGGCGGCGATTTCCTCGGGCTTGCCCAGGCGGCCCACCGGAATCTGGGCGATGATCTTGTTGCGGACGTCTTCCGCCACCGCCATCACCATATCAGTGGCGATGTAGCCGGGCGAAATGGTGTTCACGGTCACGCCCTTGCGCGCCACTTCCTGCGCCAAGGCCATGGTGAAACCGTGCATCCCGGCCTTGGCCGCGGAGTAGTTGGTCTGGCCGAACTGGCCCTTCTGGCCGTTGATCGACGAAATGTTGATGATGCGACCGAAGCCGCGGTCGCTCATGCCATCCACCACCGGCTTGGTCATATTGAACAGCGAATCCAGATTGGTGCGCAGCACCGCGTCCCAGTCTTCCTTGGTCTGCTTCTTGAAGCTGCAGTCGCGGGTGATGCCGGCGTTATTGACCAGCACGTCGATCGGCCCCAGGTCTTTGGCCACCTTTTCGGCCAGTCCCTTGCAGGCTGCGGTGTCGGTGACATCGCATTGATAGGCGTGGATATCCTTCAGTCCCAGCCCCTTCATGTCGGCGAGCCAGGCTTGCTCGCGGCCAGGCTTGCTGTAGGTGGTGACTACGATGTGACCGCTTTCAGCGAGGGCTTTGCAGATGGCGGTGCCAATACCGCCCATGCCGCCGGTTACGAGTGCGATTCGCTTAGTCATGGTGCTGGCTCCTTATTAGCTGTCTGTCTGGATATGCTTATGCGATACGACTTTCAGTTTTTTAGGATAAATGAATTACCCGTGTATGTGAATGGAAAGTACGCATACCTTTCGTCACGGCTTGGATGGTGAAAGTTCATCCGTTAGACGCTGCAGCAAAGACAGCCGGGACTTGACGATGGCGCCGGATTCACATGCGGTCATGATGGCACAGTTCGGTTCCACGCGGTGCGAACAATTGTGAAAGCGGCATTGACCTATCAGCGGGCGCATTTCCGGGAAGTAACGGGTCAGTTCCGCGGCCTTCAAATGCTTGAGGCCAAACTCTTGCAAGCCGGGGGAATCAATCAGGTGGCTGTCCGCGTTCAGATGGTAGAGCGTGGCGTGGGTGGTGGTGTGGCGGCCGGAGTCCAAGGCGGTGGAGATGTCGCCGATGCGGGCGTTGGCGTCCGGCAGCAGCGCATTGGTCAGTGTGGATTTGCCCATGCCGGACTGGCCGACGAAAACGCTGGTCTGGCCTTGCAGCAGCGGCAGCAACGGCGCGACATCCTGCTTGGCGGACAGGGTGACCACCTGGTAGCCCAGGCGCCGGTACAGGTCCAGTTTGAGCAGCAAGCTCGCGGTTTCCGGCAAGTCCGCCTTGTTGACCACGATGACGGGGTCGATGTCGCCGGCTTCCGCCGCGATCAGGCAGCGGCCCAGCAGCTCCTCGTTGGGGCTGGGCACCGCGGCGATCACGAACAGGATGCGGGTTACATTGGCGGCGATGACCTTGGTTTTCCAGTCGTCCTGGCGATAGAGCAGGCTGCGGCGCTCCTGCGAGCGCTCGATGACCGCCTGTTCCTTGTTTTGCACCAGAATGTCCACCCAGTCGCCGCAGGCGAAGTCGACGCGCTTGCCGCGGGTGGTGCAATCGTAAACTTGGCCCTCGGATTCGACGATGAAACGGCGGCCGTGGCTGCGGATGATTTGTCCAGTCTGACCTGTCATGGGCGAGCCAGCAGCGCTTCGGTCTTGGCCGCGCAGATGAAGTCGTTAAGTGTCAGGCCGCCGGCGTCGTGGGTGCTGAAGTTGACGACGACGCGGTTGTAATGCACGGACATGTCCGGGTGGTGGTCTTCGCGATGGGCGATCCAGGCCAGCGCGTTGACGAAAGCCATGGTGTCGTGGAAGTCGGCGAAGGGGAAGGTTTTGGTCAGTTCGATGCCGCGGATGTTCCAGCCGGGCAGCGAGCCCATCAATTGATTGACGGTGCTGGCGGCCAGCGGGTTGGCGCCGTGTTGGGCTTCGCAGGACAGTTCAAGCAGATTCATGTCAGCGGTTTCCTTGTAGATGGTTGATGCGCAGCGCGGCGGGCGGGTGCGAGTCGTAAAAGGCGGAGTGCAGCGGGTCCGGCGTCAGCGTGGACGCGTTGTCGCGATAGAGTTTGACCAGGGCTGACACCAGTTTGCCGGCGTCGGTTTCGTTGGCGGCAAATTCGTCGGCCTCGTATTCGTGGCGGCGCGACAGGCTGCTGGACAGCGGCGTGAACGGAAAGGTGAAGGCCGGTACCGCGGTGAAGAACAGGATGAGCGCCATTGCGGTGCTGGGCGTGGAAACGCCCAGGCCGGCGTAGAACCACGGCGCATCCAGCAACTGGCCTAGCAGGAACAGGAAGCCCAGTGACAGCGCAAAGGCCAGCGCGATGCGCTTGGCGATGTGGCGGCGCTTGAAGTGGCCCAGCTCATGCGCCAGCACCGCCTCGATCTCTGCGTGGTCCAGTTGCCCCAGCAGGGTATCGAAAAACACAATGCGCTTGCCGGCGCCGAAGCCGGTAAAGTAGGCGTTGCCGTGGCTGGAGCGGCGCGAGCCGTCCATCACGAACACGCCCTGGCTTTTGAAGCCGGCGCGTTGCAGCAGCGCTTCGATGCGAGCCTTGAGTTCCAGGTCTTGCAGCGGTGAGAACTTATTGAACAGCGGGGCGATCAGCGTGGGGTAGAGCGCCACCATCAGTAGCTGGAAGCCGGTCCAGACCAGCCACACCCACAGCCACCACAGCGGACCGGAGATGTCCATCAGCCACAGAATCAGCGTCACCAGAGGCAAGCCGATGGCGGCGCCTAGCAGCAGGCCCTTGATCTGGTCGATGATGAACAACTTGGGCGTGGTTTTGTTGAAGCCGAAGCGGGCCTCGATGCCGAAGGTGGAGTATAGGCTGAGCGGAAAGCTGATGCAGCCGGTCAGCACCGATACGCCCACGATCAGTAGCAGGCCGGACAGCAGCGGCGAGGCGCTGGCGTCGGCGGCGATGCCGGCTAAGTACTGCAGCACGCCGCCAAAGGTCAGCGCCAGGATCACCAGACTGTCCAGCAAGGCGGAAAACAGGCTGAAGCGAGTTTTGGCGATGCAATAATCGGCGGCCAACTGATGTTGTTGCAAGGTGATGGCGTCGCGGAAGGCCGCGGGCACTTCCGCGCGGTGGCGGGCAATGTGGCGGGCATGACGCCAGCCTAGCCAGAGTTTTAGCGCGAGGGTGGCCGCCAGCGCGGCCAGGAAGAGAGAGCTGAATGCCTCGGTCATCGGAGTCCGTTATCTGCTGTCAGGTTTGCCGCCAGCGCGGCAATGAAGGAAAATGGCAGGGTTTTGCAAAGATTGGCAAGTATGACACAAGATCAAATGAACCTCATCTGGCTCGACATGGAAATGACGGGCCTGAATCCTGAGACCGACCGCATCATCGAAGTCGCGATGATCGTTACCGACAGCCAACTGAACGTGGTGGCGGAATCGCCGGTGCTGGTGATCCACCAGCCGGACGAGGTGTTGGACGGCATGGACGACTGGAACAAGAATACCCATGGTAAAAGCGGCCTGATCGAGAAGGTCAAAGCCTCCACCTTGGGCGAAGCCGAGGCCGAGCAGATACTGCTGGACTTCATGGCTCAGTACGTGCCGCCGCGGATCACGCCCATGTGCGGCAACACCATTCATCAGGACCGCCGATTCATGGTGCGCTGGATGCCCAAGCTGGAGGAGTATTTCCACTATCGCAACCTGGATGTGTCTACCTTGAAAGAGCTGTGCAAGCGCTGGAAGCCGGAAGTGGCGCGCGGCGTGGTCAAGCGCGGCAAACACGAGGCGCTGGCGGATATTCTGGAATCCATTGAGGAGTTGCGTTACTACCGCGAGCATTTCCTCAAGCTCTAAGAACCTGTTTACGATCTGTTGCGCGTCGTGAGACGGCCCATGGTGAGTGCCGCTTCGAAATGCTCATGTACCGTGTGTACACTCCGCTTTCTCAGCGGTTTTCGCCTTGTCTCGCCCTGGCTCGCGAGATCGTAAACGGGTTTTAAGAGTCAGTGCCAAGCGGCTCAAGCGGTAATCGGGGGCGGCTCCATGATGGGGCTTGCTCCTTTACTTTTGGCGAACTTTATTCCATCGGCAATCTACATGGCTTCGCATCGCACGTCCGACATTAACTCCACCCGGGTCTGGGCCCGTTTGCATCAACATCAGCGCGCTACCCGGCACATGCATATGCGTGAGCTGTTCGATGCCGATCCGCAGCGCTTTCAGCGTTTTTCGCTGGAATTGGACGGCCTGTTGCTGGATTACTCCAAGAACCGCATCACCGAACGCACGCTTGAGCTGTTGTTCGAGCTGGCGCGGGAGGCCGATTTGGCCGGCTGGATGGAGAAAATGCGGAGCGGCGAGCGCATCAATGTCAGCGAAGACCGCGCGGTGTTGCACACCGCGTTGCGTTTGCCGGCTGGGGCGACACTGGTGCTGGACGGTTGCGAGCTAGTGACCGAGGTGCAAGCGGTGCTCGCGCGGATGCGCGCGTTCAGCGAGCAGGTACGCGGCGGCGAGTGGAAAGGCTTCAGCGGCCGGCGCATCCGCCATGTGGTCAATCTGGGCATAGGCGGGTCCGACCTGGGCCCGCTGATGGTGAAGGAAGCACTGGCCGCGTACGCGACGCCGGAGCTGGATGTGCATTTCGTCTCCAATGTGGACGGCGCGCATGTGGCGCGCACGCTGGAACGGCTGGACCCCGCTGAAACCTTGTTCATCATCGCCTCCAAATCCTTCACCACGCCGGAGACCTTGCTGAACGCGCAGGCTGCGCGGCAATGGTTTTTGCAAGCTGGAAGCGAGGCCGACATCGCGCGCCATTTCGTCGCGGTGTCCACCAATCAAGCGGCGGTGGAGGCTTTCGGCATCGATCCCGCTCACATGTTCGGCTTTTGGGATTGGGTGGGCGGCCGCTATTCCACCTGGTCCGCGATCGGCTTGCCAGTGATGCTGGCGATAGGTTTCGATCATTTTCAGGACTTCCTGGCCGGCGGCCACGCGATGGACCGGCATTTCTTTTCCGCGCCGTTCGCCGCCAATATGCCGGTGCTGCTCGCCTTGATAGGGGTTTGGTATAACACCTTCTACCGTGCCCACACCCATGCCATCATGCCTTACGACCACGGCTTGCGGCGCTTGCCGGCTCATGTGCAGCAATTGGATATGGAGTCCAACGGCAAGCGCGTCGGACGTTACGGCGAGGCGCTGGATTTCGACACCGGCCCGGTGATCTGGGGCGAGGAGGGCGCCAACAGCCAGCACGCTTTTTTCCAGTTGCTGCATCAAGGGACGCGGCTGGTGCCTTGCGACTTCATCATTCCGATGCGCAGCCATTACCCGGTGGCGGATCAGCACCAGGTTCTGGTGGCCAACTGCCTGGCTCAGACCGAGGCGTTGATGCGCGGCAAGGGCGAGGCCGAGGCGATGCGTGAGCTGGCGCATCTGCCGGGAGAACAATTGGACATGTTGCTGCCGCAGAAGCTGTTCCCGGGCAACCAGCCGTCTAACACCCTGGCGCTGGATGAAGTAAGTCCGTACAGCGTGGGCATGTTGCTGGCCCTGTATGAGCACAAGGTGTTTGTGCAGGGAGTGATCTGGGGGATCAACTCCTTCGATCAATGGGGGGTGGAGTATGGTAAGCAGCTGGCGCGCCGGATTTTACCCGAGCTGATGGCCGATGACGACGCGCTGGCGCACGATAGCTCCACCAACGGCTTGATTCGCCATTTCAAATCGCGGCAATCTTAAGAGAAAGCGCCATGAAAGAAAGCCTGGAGTTGGCCCGCCGTTTAGGCGAGCGTTTGCTGGCGGCGGGCGAGAGTGTCGCCGCCGCCGAGTCCTGCACCGGCGGCATGATCGCCGCGGCGCTGACCGACATTGCCGGTAGCTCGGCTTGGTTTGGCTACGGCGTGGTCACTTACAGCAATGAGGCCAAGCAAGGTCTGCTGAAGGTGGAAGACAGCGCCTTGCGGGAGCACGGCGCTGTCAGCGAGGCGGTGGTGCGGCAGATGGCTGCCGGGGTGCAAAGCCTGTCCGGCGCGGATTGGAGCGTGGCGGTGTCCGGCGTGGCCGGCCCCGGCGGAGGCACGGCCGCCAAGCCGGTGGGGCTGGTTTGGTTCGGCATTGCCGGTCCAGATGGCTGGAATGAGGCGTTCAGCTGTCGCTTTGACGGTGATCGAGGCCAGGTGCGCACGCAAACGGTGATGCGCGCCTTGCAGCGCTTGGATGAGCTGGTGGCCGAGCGTAGCCGTTTGGCTTAGACCCGCTAACAAAACCCCTGATCCTGCGTTGCGCCTCCTTGTGGTACCACTTGTACTGCCTGCGTCGGCGCGCCTTAGCTCAGGTTCTCTGCGAGGTTTTGTTAGCGGCTCTTAGAGCCTGTTCACGATCCGCTGCGCGCTGTGAGACGCCTCGCGGTGAGTGCGGCTTCGAAATGATCATGTACCACGCGTGCATTCCGCTTTCTCAGCCATTTTCGCCTTGGTTCGCTAGTATCGTGAACACGCCCTTGGCTCGCAGGGCGTTTAATCCTTTTTTTCCGGCTTCTTGCGCGCACGCGGATGTGCGCCGTCGTAGACCTTTGCCAGGTGTTGGAAGTCCAGCGCGGTATAGATCTGAGTACTGGACAGATTGGCGTGTCCCAAGAGTTCTTGCACTGCGCGCAAGTCGCCGGATGACTGCAGCAGGTGGGAGGCGAAGGAATGGCGGAGCATGTGCGGATGCACGTGTTGCTGCGCGCCGGTCTTGATCGCCCAGTCGCGCAAGCGTTTCTCCACCTGGCGGCCGCCCAGTCGCCCGCCGTGACGGGCGATGAACACCGCGCGCTCGTCCGGCGCGGCCTGGCGCTGCGCCAGCCAGCGCTGCAGGCAGACGCGCGCCTCGGCGCCCAGCGGCGCGATGCGCTCCTTGCCGCCTTTGCCGCGGATGCGCAGCAGGTCGTCTGAAAAGTCCAGGTCCTCCAGGTTCAACCCCACCGCTTCGGATAGTCGCAGTCCGCAGGAGTAAATCAGCTCGAACAGCGCGCGGTCGCGTATGGAAAGCGCGTCGGGGTCGTCGATGCGGTCCAGCAGGGCCGCGGTGCTGTCCACCGGCAAAGCCTTGGGCAGCGGTTTGTCCTGTTTGGGCGCGCGCAGGCCTTGGCTGGGGTCGTCCGCACGCTGTCCGCTGTCCAGCAACCATTGGTAGAAACGGCGCCAGGCGGAGAGCTTGCGCGCCAGGCTGCGGCTATGCAGGCCCTGAGCGTGTAGTTTGGCTAGGGTTTTGCGCAGCTGTGCGTGCTCGGCACGTTCCAGAGGGGTGGGCTGAAGCAGGGCCGCCAGCTGTTCCAGGTCGCGCAAGTAGGCGGCGGAAGTGTGGTTGCTGCGGCCGGCCAACGCCAGCGAGGCGGCAAAGCGCTCCAGGGTTTCCATCTTAGCGGCGCAGTTTGGCCATCTGCATCAGGCGCTCGAATAATTGCAGATCCTGCTCGCTTTTCAACAGCGCGCCGGCCAGCGGCGGCGGGGCGTTGTCCTGATGGCGCTGCTTCAGCGCCGAGGCGTCCATGCCTTCCGCCGACAATAATTTCAGCCAGTCCAGCAGTTCCGAGGTGCTGGGTTTTTTCTTCAGGCCCGGCAACTCGCGGATGGAGAAGAACACTTCCAGCGCTTCGCTGACCAGCTGTTGGCGCAGCGACGGGAAGTGAGCGTCGATGATGGCCTGCATGGTGTCCCGGTCCGGGAAACGGATGTAATGGAAGAAGCAGCGGCGCAGGAAGGCGTCCGGCAGTTCTTTTTCATTATTGGAGGTAATGATGATGATGGGGCGCTGGCGCGCGCGCACGAATTCCTGGGTCTCGTGCACGAAAAACTCCATCTGGTCCAGTTCCCGCAGCAGATCGTTGGGGAATTCGATATCGGCCTTGTCGATCTCGTCAATCAGCAGCACCGGCGCGGAGGCGGCGTCGAAAGCCTGCCACAGCTTGCCTTTGACGATGTAGTTGCGGATATCGTGCACGCGGGCGTCGCCCAGTTGCGAATCGCGCAGCCGCGACACCGCGTCGTATTCGTACAGGCCGTGCTGGGCCTTGGTGGTGGATTTGATCGGCCAGACAATCAGTTCTCGGCCCAGGCTGCGGGCCACTTCCTCGGCCAGCATGGTTTTGCCGGTGCCGGGCTCGCCCTTGATCAGGAGCGGGCGCTCCAGCGTGATGGCGGCGTTCACCGCCATCATCAGGTCTTCAGTGGCGATATAGTTGTCTGTTCCGGAAAATCGGGTATTGCTCGTCATGGGTGGGGAAGGCTTCGAAATGGCCAAAGCAGCCGCGCAAATGGCTGCTTTGGCGGGGAAAGAGGTCAACGGGCGAATTCGCGTTCCAGGTCGTCCAGCGAAATGCCCCAGCTTTTCATCATGTGGCTCAGCAGCGCCATTTCCGGCTCGCTGATGGTGCCGTCGGACTTGCTGATGTCCATGGCCAGCACGCAGGCCAAAATGCGTTTTCGGTGGTCGCTCACCTCGGCCAGCAAACCGTTGATGCGCTCCGCGTCCAGTAAGTGGATGGTGCCGTCGTCGTTGGCTTCGTCGGAGACGTCGTCGCAGTAATCCACCAGCACCTTGGTGAACTGCTTGCGCGGCAGGCCGATCAGGTCGTAGACGTGGAGTTTTTCCAGCAGCTCCAGCTCGCGCGGGTCCATATTGCCATCCGTGATCATAAACATAGCCAGCAGGCGCGCCATTGCTTCCGGGCTATTGAGTGCGTATTTTCTCATGACGCCTTTCCTTTATTCTGATGTGACGCTCAGCCGCTCCAGAAACGCTGGGGGCATGGCGGCAAGCTTGCGGCTTTCGTAATCGAAGAAGACTAGGCCTGTCTTCAATCTTGCCACTTCTTTCCCGGTTTTGTCATTGCTTGCCTGATAGAGCAAATCGAAACCGCGCGGACCAATGTCGTCCACCGCCAAATCAAAGCGCAGCATCTCGCCGTGGAAGGCTTCCGCGCGGTAGCAGATTGCGGTGTCCGCCACCACAATGCCCAGGCCCTCGATGCTGAGTTCGTGCGGATAGCCTAGACTTTGTAAAAAGCGCAGACGCGCCTCGTGGGCCAGTCTCAACACGGCGTCGTTGCCTAGATGGCCGGCGTAGTTGACGTCGCCGATTCGGATGTCGATGCGGGTTTCGAAGGCGAAGCGCTCAGGCATGGCAAGCTGGATTCTGGGCATGATGTGGGCTTTGGGCGAGTGGTTTGGCTGAGTTGTTTGTCTTAACCTGAGTCAACAGGACAGTGTCTTGGTTTGATAGACTGCAAGTGTAAGGCAAATACAACAAGGAGCAGAGTCATGTATCAGCGCATATTCGTACCGGTGGATGATAGCGAGACCTCCAATCTGGCGTTGCACGAAGCTTGCCACCTGGCCAAGGAAGTGGGCGCCAGTCTGAAGTTGGTGCATGTGGTGGACTTGGCCCAGTTCGGCTGGGGCGGGACTGAGTTTCTGGACGCGACCGAACTGCAAAAGTCGATCAAGCAGGCGGGAGAGCAGGTGCTGGGGCAGGCCGGGGCCAAGGCCAAGGAGTTGGGCGTGACGGCGGATTGCAAAATCCTGGAAAGCTGGGGGGATAAAATCGCCGCGGTGCTGGTGGACGACGCCGGCGCCTGGGGGGCGGATTTGATAGTGATGGGTACCCATGGTTGGAGCGGTTTGATGCATCTGCTGATGGGGAGCGTGGCGGAAGGCGTGCTTAAACTGGCGGACGTGCCGGTGTTGCTGGTGCGCAACCCCGGGGACTAGGCTGATGGCATGACGGGCGCGCGGCTAGCGCGGGATGTGGCGCGCCGTTGCTTGTCGGACAATCCTTAGGGTAAAAATAAAGCCAGCCGGCATTGCTGCGGGCTGGCTTTCCTCGCGGAAGAGGGTCAAGCAGCGGTGGCTTCCACGCTGCCGTCCTGAGCTTCCAGCTTGGTGCGAACCGCTTTGCGCAGGCTCTTGTACAGGTCCGGGTGGGTTTCCTTCAGGTACTCGACGATTTCGAAGTCTTCGCGGCGAACCTTGGACAAGTCGATCTGCTCAACGTGAACCAGGCGCAACAGTTCGCGCACCGGCTTGGGCATGTTGCGGCCGCTCTCGTAACGGGAACCGCCGGACTGGGTTACGCCGATGCGGCTCCAGAACTCTTGCTGGTTCAGGCCGAGCTTGCGGCGGATTTCACGCGGGTTGGGGATCTTTTCAAACAGTTTCATGAGTGTTCCTCTCAGTATCAAAGAATATTGGTTCTAATATTTTTTAGGTTTCGTGCCCTGCACCCTAAAAATAGCAAAAAAAATCCATCAGGAATAATTCTGATGCAAAAAAGTTCATGAAGTTCCGTTAAGTGCCAACTTCGTTTTTTGCAATGTTAGTGGATTCTTATTGTCAAGGACAATGGGATTTGAAGGGCGAGACGCGAAAAGATACTGTGTGGTCGCTTTTTTGTAAAGCGTTTTGGCGTTTGAGACTGAAAAAAAGGGGAGGGGCGGCGAGCCTGACCCCCGGCACTTGCGCTAAATAACTGTGGCTGCTTCCTTCCGGACCTGACCAGGTTCGCTATCGCGCAATGCGGGGAGACCCGCCTCAAGAGAAGACGCATTCTAACGATAAGCAGTCGTTTTGCCAAGCGCGACGTGCGTTTTTGTCGCTGGGGCTGGGGCGGCGTTGGTTGCCGAAGCTTGGCCGCGCAGGCAGACTGGGCGGCATCTATCTCAAATACCGCGGCAAGCGTGGGAGTGTGTAATGACGCAATCAGCGCAAGAACTGTTGGCGGAACTGGTCCGCTTCGACACTACCAGCCGGCATTCCAATTTGCAGCTGATCGAATGGGTGCGCGCTTATCTGCTGAAACTGGGCGTGGAGTCGACGTTGACTTTTAACGACGATGGCGGCAAGGCCAATCTGTTTGCCCGCATCGGCGCGCCCGGAACGCCGTTGGTGGTCTTGTCCGGCCATAGCGACGTGGTGCCGGTGGATGGCCAGGTCTGGAGCAGCGATCCCTTCGTTTTGACTGACAAAGGAGAAGGGCGGCTGTATGGCCGCGGATCCGCCGACATGAAGGGCTTCATCGCCTGCGTCCTGTCGCTGGCGCCCTGGTTCGTCGAGCTGGCCCAGCGCGGAAGTTTAAGGCAGGGCATAGGCATCGCGCTGTCGTACGACGAGGAAGTCGGCTGCCTGGGCGTGGGGCGTCTGATAGACCGATTAGCGGCGGACGGAGTGAAGGTGTCCGGCTGCATCGTCGGCGAGCCCACCAGCATGCAGCCGGTGATCGCGCACAAAGGCATCGCCCATTTTCTGTGCAAGGTCCGAGGACGCGCGGCGCATTCCTCCCTAACGCCGCAAGGCGTCAACGCTATCGAGTTCGCGGCGCGGCTGATTACCCATATTCGCAAGCTGGCCGACGCGGAGGCTTCGTTTGGTCATCGCCAGGCCTTATATGATGTGCCGTTCACCACCTTGCAGACCGGCACCATCCATGGCGGCACCGCTTGCAATATCGTGCCCAAGGATTGCGAGTTCATGTTCGAGTGCCGCTGGCTGCCGGGCGACGGACCTGAGCGTTTTGTCAGCTCTGTCCGTGACTACGCGGCCACCTTGCTGTTGGAGATGAGGGAGGTGGCGCCGGAGGCGGAGATAGAGATTGAGCAGGTGGTGTACAGCCCGGCCTTCGAGTCGTCGGAAAACAGCGAGGTGCGCCGTACCGTGGCGCGCTTGTGCGGCTGCGACGGCGGCAAGGGCGTTGCCTACACCACCGAGGCGGGCCTGTTCAGCGAGGCCGGCATCGCCTGCGTGGTGCTGGGGCCTGGCAACATCGAACAGGCTCACCGGCCCGATGAATACATCGAGATTGAACAACTGGAGCGGTGCGTGGCCTGGTTGCGGCGTTTAGGGGATGAGCTGGCGCAAAAACCATGAAGATTTTTTTGCGCTGATGGCCGAATAGCAGCAAAATCGCTGCCGGCGACAAGCCGAACACTCAAGTTGCCCGCCAGGGGGATCCCTTAGGCGGGCTTGTTTTATGGTGGCGTTAGAAGCCGCTCAACGTCCGGTCCAAAGGGGCTGTGGGCGTTGGCGCGGCGGTTGTCAGAAAGAAAAAATAAATGAGTCAGAACGTGGGATCTGTGCGGCAGGGAGGCGCGGCCAAGTCGCGAGACGGCTTCACCTCCAGCTTTGGCGTATTGGCTGCGACTCTCGGTTCCGCCGTGGGTCTCGGCAATATCTGGAAGTTTCCTTATCTGACCGGCACCAATGGCGGCGCCGGTTTTTTGGTGGTGTACGTGCTGGCCACATTGCTGGTGGGCCTGCCGGTGATGATCGCCGAGATCATGCTGGGTCGCAAAGCCAAGACCGATGCGGTGACGGCGATGAAGACGCTGGCGCCCGCCGGCCAGCCGTGGTGGCTGATCAGCGCCTTCGGCGTGCTGGCCGCCTTCCTGATTATGGCTTTCTATTCGGAAGTGGCGGCCTGGGTGTTCGCCTACGTGTTCAAATCCTTGGGCGGAGGCTTGTTGTCCAGCGACCCCAAGGCCACTTCGCAGGCGTTCAGCGCGCTGATTTCCGATCCGTTGCAGTCCTTGCTGTGGCAATGGCTGGTTTTGCTGTTGATCGGCGGCATTCTGCTGATGGGCGTGTCCAAAGGCATTGAGGCGGTGACCAAGAAGCTGATGCCCTTGTTGTTCCTGCTGTTGTTGGTGATCGGCGCGCGCAGCCTGATGCTGCCCGGCGCGGCCAAAGGGTTGGACTTCCTGTTTACCCCCGATTTTTCCAAGATCAGCGGCGCGGTGGTGCTAACCGCCGTGGGCTTGGCCTTCTTCAAGCTGTCCATTGGCATGGGCACCATGATCACCTATGGCAGTTATTTTCGCGATGATCAAAATATCCCCGTCACCACATTCAGGGTGATGTGCGCGGATTTGTTTGTTTCCATTCTGGCCGGCATCGCCATTTTCCCCGCCGTGTTCGCTTTCGGCTTCGAGCCGGCGGCCGGGCCGTCGCTGTTGTTCATCACAATTCCGGCGGTGTTCGCCAGCATGCCGCTGGGCAATGTGTTCATGGTGGCCTTCTTCGTGCTGGCCGCGATCGCGGCCACCGGCGCGATGCTGTCCATCCTGGAGGTGCCGGTATCGGTTTTCAGCGAACGCTTCGGCATCAGCCGAGTCAAGGCCACCGTGATCAATTTGCTGCTGTTGGCCTTGGTGGGGGCGGGCTGCGCCTTGTCCAACAGCACGCTGTCCGGCTTCAAGCCTTTCGGCATGACCTTGTTTGATCTGTTCGACTTTGTGACTTCTAACCTGCTGATGCCTTTGGGCGGCATCTTCCTTTGCCTGTTCGTTGGCTGGGTATGGGGTTTCGAACGGTTGAAGCAGGCGTTGAGCAATGAGGGCGAGCTGAAGAACGAGGGCTTGTTGAAGGCGCTGTTCTTCGTGTTGCGCTATGTGTCGCCGCTGTTGATTCTGGTGGTGATGCTCAAGGGCCTGGGCGTGATCTGAGAACCTGTTTGCGATCTGTTGCGCGTCAACGATGCGGCGTTGAAACCGGCTTCGAAATGCTCATGTGCCACGTGTGCATTCGCTTTCTCAGTCTTTTCGCCTTAGCTCGCGAGATCGCAGGCTCGTTCTGAGCCGCGGCTCAGGCGCGCCTCGGATGCTGAGCGGAACGCAAATAAAAAAGGAGCCAACAGGCTCCTTTTTTATTTTTGCGCAAGCGGTCAGGGCTGGGCGACGTCGTCTTCCGGTATCACCACTGGCGGAGGCGTGAAGCCATTTATTTCTCGGGCGTTTTTTTCCAGTAGCAGCACAATGCTGGTGTTGAGCGCGCCGAAGGCCCAGCTAATCAGGAAAAACACCGAGTAGGCCGAGAGCTTGTCGTTGAAGAGGATTTTGCCGTGCAGACTGAGCTCGGCAGGGTCGAAAATGGAAAAGAATACCCCAGTCGCCAAGATGGCGATGATGAAGGAGGGCCAGAACAGCAAGATGCCTTTTTTCATGAGTCATGCTCCTGTGGCTGCCGCAACGGAATGCTTGGGTGGCTAATGTCAGGGTAATGGCCGGGCGTCGCGCTGTCAAAACGCTGCGGCGACGGATGGCGGCCCGGAGAACGGCTCTCCATGTTAGACTGTGGCCATCCGGTTTTTCTTGTCCAGCCGGCCAGGGCGCGCGCTTTTGGCCGGTTGTTGCGTAAAGTAATGGAGCCTTGCATGACCTCTTCGATCTTCTCCGCCGTAGAACTGGCGCCGCGCGACCCTATCCTGGGCCTGAACGAAGCATTCAACGCCGATACCCGCACCACTAAGGTGAATCTGGGCGTCGGCGTGTATTCCGACGACAACGGCAAGATCCCGCTGCTGGCGGCGGTGAAGGCCGCGGAGAAGGCTCGTCTTGAAACCATGCCGCCGCGCGGCTACCAGCCGATCGAAGGCGCTCAGGCTTACGACAGCGCGGTGCAGAACCTGTTGTTCGGCGCGGACAGCGAGTTGATCAAGGCAGGGCAGGTGGTGACCGCTCAGGCCTTGGGCGGCACAGGCGCCTTGAAAATCGGCGCGGACTTTCTGAAGCGCCTGAATCCGGCGGCCAAGGTCTACATCAGCAACCCGAGCTGGGAAAACCACCGCGCGCTGTTTGAGTCCGCTGGCTTCGAAGTGGAAAACTACCCGTATTACGACGCGGCCACCCGCGGCGTCGATTTCGACGGCATGCGCGCTTTCCTCGCGCAGCTGCCGGCCGGTTCCGTGATTGTGCTGCACGCCTGCTGCCACAACCCCACCGGCGCCGACCTGTCTGACGCGCAATGGGCCGAGGTGGTGCAAGTTTGCCGCGAACGCGGCCTGGTTCCCTTCCTGGATATGGCCTACCAGGGCTTTGCCGACGGCATCGACGCCGACGCCGTGGCCGTGCGCCTGTTCTCGGCCTCCGGCCTGCAGTTCTTCGTGTCCAGCTCCTTCTCCAAGAGCTTCTCGTTGTATGGCGAGCGCGTGGGCGCTTTGTCCATCGTCACCGCCGGCAAGGAAGAGTCCGCGCGCGTGCTGTCCCAACTGAAGCGTGTGATCCGCACCAACTATTCCAACCCGCCGATTCACGGCGGCGCGGTGGTGGCCGCGGTGCTGTCCAATCCGGAACTGCGCCAGCTGTGGGAAGACGAGCTGGCCGGCATGCGCGATCGCATTCGCGCGATGCGCGTTGGCTTGGTCGAGGCGATCAAGGCCGAAGGCGTGGCTCAGGACTTCTCCTTTGTCGCCCAGCAGCGCGGCATGTTCTCTTATACCGGCCTGAGCGCGGCTCAGGTGGAGCGCCTGCGCGCCGACTTCGGCATCTACGCCGTATCCACCGGCCGCATCTGCCTGGCGGCGTTGAACAGCAAGAACCTGGCCTATGTGGCTTCCGCCATCGCTCAGGTGGTGAAAGCGGGCTAAGCCTGGCCGGTTTTGTTATCAAGCATCGCCAAAGCCCCGCCTGTCGGGGCTTTTTTTCAATCGGCCGATCGCCGGCCGTAGTCAAGGAGCAGATTCATGCAATTGCACAGCCGCAGCTTTCAAGACGGGGAACGCATTCCGGGCCGCCTGGCCTTCTGCGTGCCGGACGCGGGCAGCCATGTGGCGCTGTCCGACAACCTCAACCCGCATCTGACCTGGAGCGGGGCGCCGGCGGGGACGCGCTCGTATGCGTTGGTCTGCCATGATCCGGACGTGCCGTCGCGCGGAGACGACGTCAATCAGGAGGGGAGGGAGGTGCCGGCGGATCTGCCGCGAGTGGACTTCTACCACTGGCTGCTATTGGATATCCCCGCAGGACAGAACGAGATCGCCGAGGGCGGCCACAGCGCGGGTGTGGTCGCGCGCGGCAAGAGCGGCCCGGGAGCCCCGGGCGGTTTGCGTCACGGCGTCAATGACTACACCGGCTGGTTCGCCGGGGATGCGGCGATGGCGGGGGACTATTACGGTTACGATGGTCCCTGCCCGCCGTGGAACGACAGCCTGGAGCATCGCTACGTCTTCACCGTATACGCTTTGGACGTGGCCAGCCTGCCGGTGGCCGGGGCGCTGACGCCGGCCAACATCATGGCGGCCATCGACGGCCATGTGCTCGCATCGGCAAGCCTGACCGGGCGCTATACGCTGAATCCGCGTTTGCCGTAACCGTTCCGCAATGTAAGTAAGTGGCAAAAAGGACAGTTTGTCTCTCTCCCAACGCAGAGGCTTCTGGCAAGGGATTGCAGTGAGCCAATGAAATGCAGCATGATGTTGCGGCGTTTACCGTCTCCGCGGCTGATTTGCTTAGGCGGCCGCGTCCATGCGGCGCTTTGAACCGCGGCCGGCCAAAAGCGGCAAACGATAACAACATCAAAGGGGATTAACTGTCATGGTTGCAAACACTGTTAAAGACAAGCTGCCGGCCGCCGTGTTGGCGACGGGGGCTTTTGACGCGGACGATGCCGATGTGCGCAACAATCTGGGGCTGATGGGTTTGTTGGATGTGAATTCGGGCGATGGCCGTTATCGCCTGACCGCAACGCTGGAGCCGGAGGTTGAAGGCGTGGACGATGTTCAAGCCTGGGTCTTGGAAATGGAGCTTGTGACTTTGGCCACTGGGCAGGTTTTGCGTTGCAAACAGGCCGGCGTCGCCTACGCCGGACCGACGCCGGGCAGCCATCTGCGCCGCCTATTGGCCAACGGCCAACTGCAGGGGTACTTGCAACTGGCCGCCTAGCCCGATTTCGCCGTCAGCAGGAATTAAGCCGCCGCGTCACGCTGCGGCTTAATTTTTTTCACTTACGGGCATTCATCGTCTACGAGCGCCTGCCGCGAACACTATAAAAAACGGTACAATCGCCGCAGTCGGGCCGACATTGGATTTGGGCTCGGCCGTTAATTTTCGACATCGTCAGAGGTTGTGAACTGTGTGGTTTGTGCTGTGTGTGCTGCTGTTGATGCTAGGTGCGCTGGCTTGGCTGGTGTATACCGGCCGTGTCGTCTTGTCCGAATGGACCCAAAAGCTGGATCGCTTGTTGGGCATGTCGCCGTCGGAGCGCCATGAGCCGGACTACTTCGCTGAAGAGGCCGACGCCGGATTGAGCGCAGCGGAGTCCCGAACCGGGCAGCGAACCGAACCGGCGGCGTCCCGCGAAGCGGCTCCCGCCGCCGAGCCGGAGCCGGCAAGACCCGCCGCGCCGCAGCCTTCCCCGGAGCGTGAAGCGCCTTTGGCCATGCCCGAGCGTGAAACCATCGTGTTGCCGAAACGACAGACTGCGCCGCCTCAAGCCAAGCCTGAGTTGCCTACGCTGGAACTGTCTCGAGAATATCGCAAGCGCGTGCGGCAGCCGTCGGCGGATCAGCCGCAGGCCAAGGAACTGCCAGTGATTGGCTTGCATGAGCTGCAGCATAATTTGCAGTCGGACTATCGCCGCCGTCAGGCCTCCCGGGTACTGACGCAGAGCATCAAGGAGCAGGGCGCGTCCGCCTTGCCGATGATTGAGCCCAGCGAGGTGCGCGAGCAGTTGCGCCATATTCATTCCAAGCGCGGCAAAAGCATGGCCGCATCCCTTCCGGCAGCCATCCGTCCGCTGACTGTCAAGCCGCAGGAAGAGGCGGAGCCGCAAATCGTGCCGCCCCCGGTGGTGCGGCATGAGTTGCCAGCCAGCGCGCGGCCGGCTCAACACGGCTGGTTGGCGCCAGCGAGGCCGTCAGCGCCGCCGGCCGAGCCGGAAGTCGTCGCCGCTGTCGAGATGCCCGACATGCTTGCAGAGATGTCTGTGGAACTTGAGGCGGCTGCGAGCGCGCCGGATGCGACGCGCCCGGAGCCAGAGGCGTTTGTCGAACCCGTGTTCGACGCGCGGCCGGGGCCTGAAGTCGCCGCTGTGGTGGATTTGCCCGCGCCAAGGCCTACGACGCCCGACACCGCTGTTTTGGCCGAGGTGCAGACGCCCCCACCCGAGCCGCCGCCGGCTGTCGTGGCCGCAAGGACGCCAGATCCGGTTTTTGCCGAGGCGGATGCGCCGCGCGCTGCCGAGCCGGCGCCGTGGCGCTGGCCGCAGACCCGTTCGGTACTGGTGCAGGACGAAGAAAAGCCGGCCGTGGTACAGCGCGAGAGCGTGCCGGCGGAGCCGCCGTCGGTGGCTGCCGCGGCGCAGCAACTGGCCGCCAAGCCACTGCCTTGGGTTTTGATCGAGCCCCCCGTCGCCGCGGCGCCGGATGAGGCGCCGGCGGAGAAGGCGCTGCCTTGCGACGCAGCACCTGAGTCCGGCAGTTGGGCGCAACAGGCGCAGCAGCAGGTGGAGCTGGCGGCCGAGCCGGCGCCGCCCAAGCCGCGGCCGGTATACGATGATTACGGCTTGCCGGGGCTGGATTTGCTACGCCCGGCGGACGAGGCGACGGTGACTTGCTCGGAAGAGGAACTGCTGGAACGCGGCATCGTCATCGAGGAGAAACTGGCCGAGTTCAAGGTCAAGGTCAGCGTGGTGGACGCCTACGCCGGCCCAGTGATCACCCGCTACGAAGTGGAGCCGGCGGTAGGCGTGCGCGGCAACCAAGTGGTCAATCTAATGAAAGATTTGTCGCGCGCGCTGGGCCTGGCGGCGATCCGGGTAGTGGAAACCATACCCGGCAAGACTTGCATGGGTTTGGAGCTGCCCAATCCCAAGCGTCAGATGATCCGCTTGTCCGAGATATTCTCCTCCGAGGTATTCCAGCAACCGCGATCGCGTCTGACTCTGGCGCTGGGAAAGGACATTACCGGCCAACCGGTGGCGATGGACTTGGCCAAGGCGCCGCATCTACTGGTGGCCGGCACCACCGGCTCGGGCAAATCGGTGGGCGTCAACGCCATGATTCTGTCCATGCTTTACAAGGCGCGGCCGGACGAAGTGCGTTTCATCATGATAGATCCCAAAATGCTGGAGCTGTCGGTGTACAACGACATCCCTCACTTGCTGGCGCCCGTGGTGACTGATATGAAACTGGCCGCCAACGCGCTGAATTGGTGCGTGGGCGAGATGGAGCGCCGTTACCGGCTGATGAGCGCGCTGGGTGTGCGTAATCTGGCCGGCTACAACGACAAGGTGCGCGAGGCCGAGGCCGTGGGTCAGCGCATCAGCAATCCGTTCAGCTTGACGCCGGAAACGCCGGAGCCCTTGGAGGCGCTGCCCTTCATTGTGGTGGTGGTGGACGAGTTCGCCGACTTGATGATGGTGGCCGGCAAGAAGATCGAGGAGTTGATCGCGCGTTTGGCGCAGAAGGCGCGCGCGGCCGGCATCCACTTGATCCTGGCGACTCAGCGGCCGTCGGTGGATGTGATCACCGGCCTGATCAAGGCCAATATCCCGACGCGGATCGCCTTCCAAGTGTCCAGCAAGGTGGACAGCCGCACCATTCTGGATCAGATGGGGGCGGAAAGCTTGCTGGGTCAGGGCGATATGCTGTTCCTGCCGCCGGGCACCGGCTACCCGCAGCGCGTGCACGGCGCCTTCGTCACCGACGACGAAGTGCATGCCGTCGTCGAGCATCTGAAGCAGTTTGGCGAGCCGGATTATGTGGAAGGGTTGCTGACCGGCGAGAGCGAGGCGGAGGAGGAGTCAGCCGCCGCCACGGCGAAGGCGCAGGCGGCCAGCGAGAGTGATCCGTTGTACGACGAGGCGGTTGAAATCGTGATGCGCACTCGCAAGCCGTCGATTTCCTCTGTGCAGCGCCACCTGCGCATAGGTTATAACCGCGCAGCGCGCCTGATTGAGGAAATGGAGGCCGCGGGCATCGTCAGCCCGATGGAAAGCAACGGCAACCGGACGGTGCTGGTGCCGCAGCGCGAGCTGTGAAAATCTCCGTGCGATCATAATGAAAAAGCGCGCCGGTTGCGGCGCGCTTTTTCCTTTCTTCTGCTTTGGGCGGGGGTCAGCGACGGCGCTGGTCCTGATCGTTGCGGATGCGGATCGGAGCCAGTTGGTCCTGGTCTTCCACCGGGCCGCTCAACATCTTGGCGACGACGACCACAGCGGCGATGAGGGCGAATAAAAGCAAAATTTCCATGGCATGGCTCCCCGAGGCTTGAGTACGAAGTATTGATGATGACGATTGCCGGCGAACAAGCCTGGAAGCAAACTCGTCTATGGCGGCCCCCTGTGATTTCATTCTGGAACACAAGCCGCCGCAAGCTCAAGTAATAATTTGTGTCGGAAAGTTAAAATTCAAGGCGCGCTGCGCTTTAGCGCGCGCATGGCCTGATCAATGCCCTGCAGTGTCAGCCCGTACATGCGCCCGGACATCAGCTGACGCAGCATGTGCAGCGACTGGGTGTACTCCCAGTGCGCCTCCGGCACCGGGTTGAGCCAGGCGGCGTGTTTGAAGTGGCCGAGCAGGCGGCGCAGCCAGATTTCGCCGGCTTCCTGGTTCATGTGTTCGACGCTGCCGCCGGGGTAGCTGATTTCATAAGGGCTCATGGTGGCGTCGCCGACGATGATCAGCTTGTAATCGGAGCCGAAAGTGTGGATCAAGTCCCAAGTGGGGAAGGTCTGGGTGTGGCGGCGGGCGTTGTCCTTCCACACGGCTTCGTAGACGCAGTTGTGGAAATAGAAATACTCCAGATGCTTGAACTCGGACTTCACCGCCGAGAACAGCTCCTCGCAGGCCTTGACGTGATCGTCCATCGAGCCGCCGATGTCGAACAGCACCAGTACTTTGACCGCGTTGCGCAGCTCGCGCTGCATGCGCAGGTCCAACATGCCGGCCTTGCCGGCGGTGGCGGCGATGGTGGCGTCCAGATCCAGCACTTCCTCTGCGCCGTCGCGGGCGAATTCGCGCAGCCGGCGCAGCGCGATCTTGAGATTGCGGGTGCCCAGTTCGACCGAGTCGTCGAAATTGCGGAATTCGCGTTGATCCCATACCTTCACCGCGCGACGATGGCGCGATTCGTGCTGACCGATGCGAATGCCGGCTGGATTGTAGCCGAAGGCGCCGAAGGGGCTGGTGCCGCCGGTGCCTATCCATTTATTGCCGCCCTGGTGTCGCTCCTGCTGTTCTTGCAGCCGCTGGCGCAGGGTGTCCATCAATTGCTCCCAGCCCAGCATTTCCAGCCGGCGCTTGTCTTCTTCTGACAAGTGCTTTTCCACCTGTTTGCGCAGCCAGTCCTCCGGAATGCCTGTTTTCAGCTCGTCCAGTGTCTGCGACAGGTCTTTGAAATGCTTGCCGAACACCTGGTCGAAGCGGTCGAAGTGTTTTTCATCCTTGATGAGCGTGGTGCGCGCCAGATAGTAGAACGCGTCCACGTCGCCAAAGGCGACGCGCTTTTGCAACGCTTCCAGCAAGGTGAGGAATTCTTTCAGCGTGACCGGCAGGCCGGCGTCGCGCAGGGCGTAAAAAAAATCAATCAACATGGCGCGGCAAGAGGGTGACAGCGTGGGTGGGCGATGATATTCTTGTTTTAGAGCTACGGCTCTAAACAATCGTTCGGATACTGCTATCCTAGGGATAATACAATGAATGCCGCCGCCATGCCCATTTGCCGGGATGATCTTCTGCAAGCGGAGTTTTCCCGCCTGCATCGCCTCAGTCGGACCTCCGCGTTTCCGCCGCTGGAGCTTCGCCAGGATTGGCTCAAATGCCTGGAGAGCATGTTGCAGGAGAACCGCCAGGCTTTCGTCGACGCGATCAGTCAAGACTTTGGTCATCGCAGCGCGGTGGAAACCAGGCTGGCCGAGTTGTTCCCCTCGCTGGAGGCCATACGTTACGCGCGCCGACGGCTGCGCCGCTGGATGCGGCCGGAGCGACGCGGAGTGTCGCTGTGGTTCCAGCCGGCCGGCAATAGCGTGATGCCGCAGCCCTTGGGCGTCATCGGCGTGGTGGTGCCATGGAACTATCCCTTGTTCTTGGCGCTAGGGCCGGTGGTGTCCGCGTTGGCGGCGGGCAACCGGGTCATGGTGAAGATGTCGGAATACACGCCGGCCACCGGCGCGCTGCTGCAGCGCCTGACCGAGCGCTATCTGGGGCCTGATGTAATCGCTGTGGTCAATGGAGACGCCCAACTGGCGCAGGATTTCACCCGGCTGCCATTCGACCATTTGTTCTTTACCGGCTCGACTTCGGTGGGCCGTCACGTGATGCGCGCGGCGGCGGAGAACCTGACGCCGGTGACGCTGGAGCTGGGCGGAAAATCGCCGGTGATCGTCGCCAGGGGCGCCGATTTACGCCACGCGGCGGAGGCCATCGTCGCCGGAAAGATGTTGAACGCCGGCCAGACCTGCGTGGCGCCGGACTATGTGCTGGTCAACGACAAGGACCGAGAGGCCTTGCTGGAAGAGTTGCGCCGCGCGGCGCGCCGGGCGTACCCAAGTTTGGCGGACAATCCCGATTACAGCGCCATCATCAACGAGCGCCATTGCCAGCGTCTGCTGCAATGGCTGGAAGAGGCGAGCGCGGCCGGTGCCGAGGTGGAGCAGATTAACCCGGCGGCGGAAGACTGGCGGCCCAGCCGCAAATTCCCGCTCACCCTGGTGCTGGGCTGCCCGCAGGACGCGACCCTGCTGCGGGAGGAGATTTTCGGGCCGATTCTGCCGGTACTGAGTTACGACAAGTTCGACGAGGCGTTGGCCTACGTCAACGCGCGGCCGCGGCCGCTGGCCTTGTATTTATTCGACAACGATGCGCTGCGCATCGAGAAGACCTTGCGCGAAACCGTATCGGGCGGGGTGGCGATCAACGATATCGCTCTGCAGGTGGTGCAGGAGGACCTGCCTTTCGGTGGGGTCGGTCCGTCCGGCATGGGGCATTGCCACGCCAAGGAGGGCTTCATGGCGTTTTCCAAGCTCAAGCCGGTGTTCCGGCAAAGCCGCTGGGCCGGCACCGCCTTGACGCGCGCGCCTTACGGGGCCGGCGTGGAGAGGTTGTTGAAATGGATGTTGCGCTGAGATGCCGAGCCGTCGTCAGTTGCTCAAAACCGGTCTAGGCGGCGCCGTGGCTTTGGCGCTGGCCACCTTGCTGGCCTCGCCGCAGCCGGAAGGCCCGGCGGAGGGTTGGGTCGCGTCCTTGAAATTACGCGCTCTGACGCCGCTGGACGCGCAGTTGTTGGCGGCGATCGCCCCGGCCGTCTTGGGCCCGGGCGTCGCACCGCCAGAGGACGTGGTGCGCGGGGTGGATCGCGCGGTGGCCGGCTTGCCGCCCGCCATGCGGGCTGAGCTGCGTCAGTTGCTGGACCTGCTTGGCAACCCTTGGGGACGGCGCTGGATCGCCGGCGTGGCCACGCCGTGGAGGCAAGCGTCGGCGGAGGACGTCGCCGCCTTTCTGCAGCGCTGGCGAGGCAGCGCGTTTCCCTTGTTGCGTAGTGGTTACCAGGCCTTGCACCAATTGCTGAACGCGGCCTGGTACGGCAATCCGGCTAGCTGGCCGGCACTGGGCTATCGGCAGCCGGCGGCGGTGATGGAGATGCTGCCGTGAGCCGCGCGACGATACCCGACCCGGTGGCGGCCGGCGTCGCCGCGGGCTGGAAGGCGCAGGACGGCGCGACCTTGCCTGATCTGGAACTGCGGGCGGATGTCGTGATTGTCGGCAGCGGGGCCGGCGGGGGCATGGCGGCCGAGCAATTGGCCGCGGCCGGGCTGGATGTATTGCTACTGGAAGAAGGTGGTTTGTACAGCTCGCGAGACTTCCGCCTGCTGGAAGCCAAGGCCTATCCTGAGCTGTATCAGGAGTCCGCCTGTCGTAAAACAGCGGACAAGGGGATTTCCATCTTGCAGGGAAAAGCTGTTGGGGGGAGCACTGTGGTGAACTGGACCAGCTCCTTCCGCACGCCGCCGGACACCTTGAACTGGTGGCGGGAGCGGCACCGGCTGGGCGGCGTCAGCGAGGAGACGATGCGGCCGTGGTTCGAGCAGGCCGAGGCGAGGCTGGGCATCGCCGACTGGCTGCCGGATCCGAATCCCAATAACGCGGTGCTGGCCCGCGGTTGCGAGGCTTTGGGCATTGCCTACAAGCGCATCCGCCGCAATGTGCGCGGTTGCTGGAATCTGGGCTATTGCGGCATGGGCTGTCCCACCAACGCCAAACAGTCGATGCTGGTGACGGCGATACCCGCCGCGCTGGAACACGGCGCCAGGCTGATCAGCCGCGCGCGGGTTGACCGCTTGCGCGCCAATGCCGGCAGGACTCGGCTGGAGGGGCTGGAAGGACGCTTTCTGGCGGCGGACGGGGTGAGCGAAACCGGACGCCGTTTCAAGGTGACGGCGGCTCAGGTGGTGCTGGCCGCCGGCGCCATCGGTTCGCCGGCCATCCTGCTGCGCAGCGGCCTGATCGATCCCGGAGGTCATACCGGGACACGGACCTTTCTACACCCCGTGCTGCTGTCCGCGGCGCTGATGCCTGAGCCGGTAGAGCCGTTCAACGGCGCGCCGCAGACGGTGTACAGCGACCACTTCATGCATGAGCACGCTTTGGACGGCCCTTTGGGATACAAGCTGGAAGTGCCGCCCATCCATCCCTTGCTGGCCAGCATCACTTTCCCGGGTTTCGGCGCGGCGCAGTCGGCTTTGCTGCGTCGCTTGCCGCATCTGCACGCGACGCTGGCCTTGTTGCGGGATGGTTTCCACTCGGAAAGCCGCGGCGGCCAGGTGCGTTTGCGCGGCGACGGTTCGCCGGAGCTGGACTACCCCTTGAACGAGGTGGTGTGGGAGGGCGCGCGCCGTGCCTGGTTGAGCATGGCCGAGATTCAGTTCGCGGCCGGCGCGCGGCAGGTGCTGACGGTGCACGAGCAGGCCGGCCTGGCCCGTAGCTGGAGCGAGGCTAGGACAACGATAGCGGGGCTGGCGCTCAAGCCCTTGCTGGCCAAGGTGGTCAGCGCTCATGTGATGGGTGGGCTGGCGATGTCGGGCGACGCGGATTCCGGGGTGGTGGACGAGTGGGGACGGCATTGGCAGCTGGGCAATCTGACCGTGGTGGACGGCTCCGTGTTTCCCAGCAGCGTCGGCGCCAATCCGCAGTTGTCCGTTTACGCTTTCGCGCTGCGTTCAGTGGCGGCGCTATTGCAACGCATGCGGGGTGCGGGGGGCTGAGGCAAGAAAAAAGGGACCGCGAGGTCCCTTTTTGCAGGTCGCTGCCAGGCAGCGGCGAATCAGGCGAAGTTTTTGGCGACGAAGTCCCAGTTCACCAGCTTCCAGAAGCTGTCCATATAGTTCGGGCGGCTGTTGCGGTAATCGATATAATACGCGTGCTCCCACACATCACAGGTCAGCAGCGGCTTCTTGTCGGTGGTCAGCGGGGTGGCGGCGTTGCTGGTGGATACCAGGTCCAGCGAGCCGTCGGTGTTCTTCACCAGCCAGGCCCAGCCGGAGCCGAAAGTGCCAATGGCGGTTTGGGTGAAGGCCTTCTTGAATTCGTCGTAGGAACCCCATTTGGCGTTGATGGCGTCGGCCAGCGCGCCGGTGGGCTTGCGCTCTTCGCCGGCGTTGGGGGCGAAGCCCAGCCAGTAAAAGGTGTGGTTCCATACCTGGGCCGCGTTGTTGAAGATGCCGCCGGAGGATTTCTTCACGATCTCTTCCAGGGAGGCGTTTTCGAACTCGGTGCCCTTGATCAGGTTGTTCAGGTTGGTGATGTAGGTCTGATGATGCTTGCCGTAGTGGAATTCCAGGGTTTCCTTGGAAATGTGCGGGGCAAGCGCGTCCAGCGCGTACGGCAGTTCCGGCAGTTTGTGTTCCATTATGCTCTCCTTGTTGAGAAAGTAAGCCGCATAAGCGGATGCTTTAGCCGCAAGTTTACTGGATTAAGCCGTTGGTCGCCAATAGTTGACTAAAAAAGTAAAGTAAGGATGAACGCCATTGCAGTATGATGTTATTGTCATCGGGGCCGGCGCCGCCGGCCTGATGTGCGCGGCCACGGCCGGCCAGCGCGGCCGGCGCGTATTGTTGCTGGACCACGCGCGCAAGCTGGCGGAGAAGATTCGCATTTCCGGCGGCGGCCGCTGCAATTTCACTAATCTCCACGCCCGTTTCGACTGTTATCTGTCCGCCAATCCCCATTTCTGCCGCTCGGCGCTGGCGCAGTACACGCCTCAGGATTTCATCGCCATGGTGGAGCGCCACGGTATCGGCTATCACGAGAAGAAGCTGGGGCAGCTGTTCTGTGACGACGGCAGTGAGCGCATCATCGCGATGCTGGACGAAGAGTGTCGGCTGGGCGGGGTGGACAGACGCATGGAAACGCAGATTCTGAAAGTGAGTCGAGAAGCGGACGGCTTCGTCTTGGACACCGGCGCCGGCTGTTTCCGAGCGGCCTCGCTGGTGGTGGCCACCGGCGGTTTGTCGATTCCGCAGATCGGCGCGACGCCGTTCGGCTACCAGCTGGCCGAGCAGTTCGGCCTGGAACTGACGCCTCTGACGCCGGCCCTGGTGCCGCTGACCTTCCACGTGGAGGATGCGGAAGCGTTCGCGCCGCTGGCCGGCGTGTCGCTGGAGGTGGAGGCGCGGGCCGGCAAGGGTCGTTTCCGCGAGAACGTGTTGTTCACTCACAAGGGCGTGTCCGGGCCGGCCATCCTGCAAGTGTCGTCTTATTGGCAGCCTGGCATGACCCTTGAGCTGGATTTGCTGCCGGATGCGGACGCGGCCTCTTGGCTGGAACAAAAGGCCGGCAGCGAGCAATTGATTTCCAACGCGCTGGCCGAGTTCGGCTGGCCCAAGCGCTTCGCCGAGGCCTGGCTGGAGCGCGAGGGATGCAATAAGCGGCTGAAGGATTTATCGCCCAAGCAGCGCCTGCAGTTGGCGGAGCGGTTGCACGGCTGGCGCGTCAAGCCTAACGGCACTCAGGGCTACAAAAAGGCCGAGGTAACGCTGGGCGGGGTGTCTACCAAAGCCTTGTCGTCCAAGACCATGATGGCCAACGCGGTGCCCGGCCTGTTCTTCATTGGCGAAGTCGTCGATGTCACCGGCTGGCTGGGCGGCTACAATTTCCAGTGGGCCTGGTCGTCGGGCTATGTGGCCGGGATGCATTGCTGACTTAGAGTGGCTGATAAACCCCTGATGCTGCGCTGCGCCGACTTGCCTACGGTACATGAGCATTTCGAAGCAGTTTTCAACGCCGTATCGCCGACGCGCAGCGGATCGTAAACAGGTTCTTAGTCCGCCGCCAGAAACCACACGTTCTGGATCTTGCCGTCAATGATTTCATAAACGGCCGCCACCTCCGAAGGGCTGCTCGGCAACGCCGCTGACGCGTTCGTGGTCGATCACCTTGTTGCCGAACTCGATGCGTTTGACCAGCTCCGCGTGCAAGCCGGGCAGGGTGAAGCGTTGGGTGGCGTAGAAGTCGCCCAGAGCGGCTTTGCCGCGCAGGCTGGGCTCCGCGCCGGGCAGCCGGTACACCGTCACGTCGTCGGCGTACACGGCGAGAAAGCCTTCCAGCTGGCGTTGGTTGTAGGCGTCGAGTTGCTGTTGGACGAGGGCGGCGGGCGTCATGATTGCTCCTGTGGAATGAGCTTTCGATGCTGGGGCCGCGCGGGGGGCTTGTCAACGCATGCTCAGCCAGCGACGGTTTCGGGTTAAAATCCGGTTTTTGCCTGATCCAGGCTTGCTTTATTCGCGCGGCTAGTCCGCGCCATCACTCCGAGTCTACATGACTGAATCGTACGAGAATTTTGACAGCGAGATGGCGGCGATTCGCACGCCGCCTCATTCGATTGAAGCCGAGCAATCGGTGCTGGGCGGCTTGTTGCTGGACAACAGCGCCTGGGACAAGATCGCCGACGTAGTGTCCGAGGCGGACTTTTATCGCCATGACCACCGGTTGATCTACAAACATGTGGCCAAGCTGGTGGAACTGGCGCGTCCGGCCGACGTGGTCACCGTTTCCGAAAGCCTGGACAAGAACGGCGAGCTGGGCAATATCGGCGGCCTGTCCTATCTGGCCACGCTGGCGCAAAACACGCCGTCCGCCGCCAATATCCGCCGCTACGCAGAGATCGTGCGCGAACGCTCCATCATGCGCCAGCTGGCGCAGGTGGGCACTGAGATCGCCGAGGCCGCCTACGCGCCGATGGGGCGCGACGCCTCCCAGCTGCTGGACGAAGCCGAGGGCAAGGTGTTTCAGATTGCCGAATCCACCGCCAAGGCCAAGCAGGGCTTTCTGGAGATGCCTGGCCTGTTGAAAGAGGTGGTGGAGCGTATCGACATGCTCTATAGCCGAGAGAACCCGGACGAGGTCACCGGCGTGCCCACCGGCTTCATCGATTTGGATGCCAAGACCTCGGGCCTGCAAGCGGGCGATCTGATCATCGTCGCCGGTCGTCCGTCCATGGGCAAGACCGCGTTCTCGATGAATATCGCCGAGCACGTGGCGGTGGAGCAGCATCTGCCGGTGGCGGTGTTCTCGATGGAGATGGGCGGCGCGCAGCTGGTGATGCGTATGCTGGGTTCGGTGGGGCGGCTGGATCAGCATACGCTGCGCACCGGCAAACTGGGCGACGACGACTGGCAGAAGCTGACTTACGCGATAGGCAAGCTGTCCGAGGCGCCGATGTACATCGACGAAACCGCGGCGCTGACCGCGCTGGAAGTGCGTGCCCGCGCGCGTCGTCTGGCGCGCCAGCACGGCGGCAAACTGGGCTTGATCGTGATCGACTACTTGCAGCTGATGTCGGGCTCGGGCCGCGGCGACAACCGTACCGCCGAGCTGGGCGAGATTTCGCGTGGCCTGAAAGGCCTGGCCAAGGAGCTGCAGGTGCCGGTGATCGCGCTGTCCCAGCTGTCTCGTGCGGTGGAGCAGCGCCCCAACAAGCGGCCAATGATGTCGGACTTGCGGGAATCCGGCGCCATCGAGCAGGATGCCGACTTGATCGTCTTCATGTACCGGGAAGAGTATTACAACCCTGAGAATCAGGAAGTGAAGGGCTTGGCGGAGGCCATCATCGGAAAGCACCGTAACGGCCCTACCGGCGCGGTGCGGCTGGCCTTTGTCGGCAAGTACGCCAAGTTTGACAATGCCGCTACCTTGGGGGTTAGCGGCTGGGCCGATAGCGACTCCTAAGAACCTGTACGATCTGCCGCGCGTCGGCGATACAGCGTTGAAAACCGCTTCGAATTGCTCATGTACCGCGTGTACACTCCGCTTTCTCAGCCGTTTTCGCCTTGTCTCGCCCTTGCCCGCGAGATCGTAAACAGGCTCTAAGAATCTGTTCACGAGAGATACTGATGAGCTTTTTCGACAAGCATGTATTCATTTGCTGCAATCAGCGCGCCGGCTGCGAGGATTGCTGCAACAATCATGGTTCCAGCGAACTGCTGGGCTACATGAAGGACAAGGTCAAGGCGCTGGGCCTGGCCGGCGAGGGCAAGATCCGCGTCAACAAGGCCGGCTGTCTTGGGCGTTGCGACGACGGCCCGGTGATGGTGGTGTACCCGGAAGAAACTTGGTACACCTTCGTCGATAAGGAAGACATCGACGAAATTGTCGCCGAGCATATGGTGGGCGGGCGCGTGGTGGAAAGGTTGAAGATCTGATGTTGAAGGCAATGAACAAGCAAGTGGTGGCCGGTCCGGCCGGGGGCCTGGAAACCATAGTGGTGGCTGCACAGGGTGAGACGCGCGGTGTCGCTGTCATCTGCCATCCTAACCCGCTGCAGGGCGGCACCAACACCAACAAGGTGGTGCAGACCGCGGCCAAGGCCTTGTCGCAGCTGGGCTATGTCTGCTATTGCCCGAATCTGCGCGGCGTGGGCGATAGCGAAGGGCAGCACGATTACGGTATCGGCGAAGTGGAGGATGTCATTGCGGTGGTGGATCATGCTCGCCGCGAGCAGGGCGACCTTCCCTTGGCCTTGGCGGGTTTTTCCTTTGGCGGCTTTGTCGCCGCGCGCACCCGCGCGCGCATTGAGGCGGATAAATTACTGCTGATGGGCGTGGCGGTGGGTAAGTACGAGACGCCTACGCCGGAGGTGCCGGCCGACACGCTGGTGATTCACGGTGGGGAGGATGAGGTGATTCCGCTGGCTGCGGTGATGGGTTGGGCCCGGCCGCAAGGCTTGCCGGTCGTGGTGTTTCCCGGTGCGGGCCATTTCTTCCATGGCCGGCTGGTGCAGCTGGCGCAAACGATTCAACGCTGCTGGTAAGGCGTCGCCTGACTCCGGCGCAAAAAAACCGGTCATCCATGCGATGGCCGGTTTTTTTTATCAGCGGTGCAGTTCGCCCGCGGCTTCTGGCTGGTAGGTGACTTCCAGCACCTTCAGGCGGATGCTGCCGGCCGGCGTTGGCCAGTCGATGCTTTGGCCAACGGACAGACCCAGCAAGGCGGCGCCAATGGGCGCCAGCACCGAGATCTTGCCCTGTTCGCTGTCCGCTTCGCGGGGGTAGACCAGGGTCAGGGTTTTTTCCTGGGCGTCGTCCAGCTTGACCCGCGCGCAGCTGTTCATGGTGATGATGCCGGCGGGCATGGCGGAGGGCTCCACCACATCGGCGCGCTCCAGCTCGGCTTCCAGCGCGGCCGCGGTGGGGTGGCCGCTCTCGCAATCCTCCAGCAGCGCGGCGAGGCGCTCATAGTCCAAAGAGGACACCGTGATGGCCGGGCTTGTCGACATATGCAACTCCTTCAGATAGACAAAGGGCACCGCAGGGTGCCCGATGATTTAGTGCGCGAAAAGCGTGTGTGCCAATGATATCGCTTGTAACCGCGTGTAACAAGGCTTGGCGGCTCAATCGCCAGGAATACTGGGCTTTGGGCCGGGCTTGTAATGCGGCGTAATAACCTGTTTGCAATCTGCTGCATCTCGGCGATAGGGCGTTGAAACCCTCTTCAAAATGCTCATGTGCCGTGTGTGCATTCCGCTTTTGCAGCCATTTCCGCCTGGTCTCGCTCTTGCTCGCGAGATCGAAAACAGGCTCTAAGCGTTCAGCCCAGCAGCGACAGCGCCGCGCGGGGGCCGATATTGGCCTGTGCCTGGGCGGCGAGGCCGGTCTGGCCCAGTATCTGCTTGGCGGCCAGTTGCGCCGTGGCGGCGGCGAAGTCGGTGTCGCTGATACGGCTATTGGCGGCGGCGGTGTTGGCCGAGGCGGTTTGCAGGTTGTTGATGCTGGCCTCGAAACGGTTGCTGATCGAGCCCAGGGTGCTGCGGGTATTGGCCAAGGTGTTCAGATCGGTGTTGGTGCTTTGCTGCGCGGCCAGCGCGCCGGCCTGGGTGCTGATGTCTATGGTGCCGGTGGCGTTCAGATTGGCGTTGTAGCTGTTCAAGCCGCCGCTGGCCGGCGCGGCGGCCAGATTGACGCCGGATATGTTCACTTGGTTGTCCGCGCTGCCGTTGGGGCCCACCTGAAAGGTGGTGGTGGCGTTGCTGTTCAGCAAAGGGGTGCCGTTGAATTCGGTGCTTTGCACAATGGCGGAATTGGCCTGGGTCAGTTGGTCGACTTGCTGCTGCAACGCCTGGCGATTGCTGGCGCTGAGCGCGCCGTTGCCGGCCTGAATCGCCAGCTCTTGGATTTGCTGGGTATTGCTTTGCAGCTGGTTGAGAGCGCCGTCGGCGGTCTGAGCCAGCGAGATGCCGTCGTTGGCGTTGTTGATCGCTTGATTGTTGCCGTTGATCTGGGCTAGCAACGCTTCCGAGATGGCGGCGTTGGCCGGGTTGTTGGCGGCGTTGTCGGTGGTTTTACCGGCCGAGAGTTGGGCCAGCAGCTTGTCTTTGGCTTTCTGGGTCTGGTTCAGCTGGTTCTGCCCCTGCAGCGCGCTCAGATTGCTATTGATGGTCAGTGCCATGGCCGGCTCCCGCTGGATGTGGTTTCACTTCTTCAGTTTAAGAAACCGCGCGGGGCAGGGCAAGCCGGGTTTCGGGTAAATTCGCTTCGCGTCCGATGGCGCGGGCATGGGCGTTAAAAAGCCCGGCGGCGCCGGGCTGATGATTGAGCATTTCTTTTATTTGCCGGGCTTGGGCGGCGTGCCGGCGGACTGAGTCAGGATTTCGTAGCCGCTGTCGGTGACCAGCACGGTATGTTCCCACTGCGCCGACAGGCTGCGGTCCTTGGTGACCACGGTCCAACCATCGCCCAGCATGCGCAGGTGGCGTTTGCCCTGGTTGATCATCGGCTCGATGGTGAAGATCATGCCGGCCTGCAATTCCAGACCGGTGCCGGGGCGGCCGTAGTGCAGTACTTGCGGTTCTTCGTGGAATTTTGTGCCGATGCCGTGGCCGCAGAATTCCTGCACCACGCTGTAACCGGAGTTTTCCGCGTGCTGCTGGATGGCGTAGCCGATGTCGCCCAGCGTGGCGCCCGGCTTGACCTTGTCGATGCCGCGCCACATGCATTCATAGGTGACGCGGGACAGGCGGCGGGCATGTTCGCTGACGTTGCCCACGTGGTACATGCGGCTGGTGTCGCCGTGGTAGCCGTCCTTGATCACGGTGACGTCCAGATTCATGATGTCGCCGCTTTTCAGGGGCTTGTCGTTCGGGATGCCATGGCAAATCACGTGGTTGACCGAGGTGCATACCGATTTGGGATACGGATTGTGGCCGTCCGGCGCGTAGTTCAGCGGCGCCGGGATCGCGCCCTGCACATTGACGATGTAGTCGTGGCAGAGCTTGTCGATGGCTTCGGTGGTGACGCCGGGCTTGATGAAGGGGGTGATGTAGTCGAGGACTTCCGACGCCAGGCGGCCGGCAATCCGCATCTTTTCGATGTCTTGGGCGGTTTTTAGTTGGATGCTCATGGGATTCTGGTGATGTGCGTGTCTGCGGCTAATGAGACGTATTCTAGCAAAAACGCCCCCGGCCCGGCAGTGCTTGTCGGGCCGGGGGCGCGTTGGCGTTCAAATCAGACGCATCTTGAACTGCTTGCCCTTGATCTTGCAGGCGGACAAGCGCTCCAGCGCTTGCTCGGCGATGGCGCGGTCCAGCGCCACGAAGCTGGCGAATTCAAAGATGTTGATCTTGCCTATCTGGGCGCCGGCAAAGCCGGCGTCGCCGGTCAGCGCGCCGAGGATGTCGCCGGGGCGCAGCTTTTCACGCTTGCCGCCGGCGATCTCCAGCGTGACCATGGGCGGCAGGAGTGGACCGCCAGGGGCCGGGGTCAGTTGGTCCAGCTTGGCCCAGGTCAGCGGCGCCTGCTGATAGCTTTCAATCAGCGCCAGCCGCTTGTCGTCGTTGTCGGCGGCCAAGGTCAGCGCCAGGCCCATCGACTCGCCGCGGCCGGTGCGGCCGATGCGATGGATGTGGATTTCCGGGTCGTGGGTGACGTCGACGTTGATTACCAGGTCCAGTTCCTTGATGTCCAGGCCGCGCGCGGCCACGTCGGTGGCCACCAGCACGGTGGCGCTCTTGTTGGCGAAGCGCAGCAGGATCTGGTCGCGTTCGCGCTGCTCCAGGTCGCCGTACAGCGCCAGCGCGCTGAAGCCGCGGGCCTGCAAGTCGCGAACCAGCTCCTTGCAGCGTTCCTTGGTGTTGCAGAAGGCCAGCGCGGAAGTCGGACGCAGGTGTTGCAGAATAGTGGTGACGGTTTCCAGCCGCTGTTCCGGCTTGATCTTGTAGAACCATTGTTCGATGCGTTCGCCCCCGTGCAGCGACTCCACCTGGATTTCCTGCGGGCGGCGCATGAATTGCGCGCTGATCTTGCGGATGTCTTCCGGGTAGGTGGCGGAGAACATCAAGGTTTGGCGCTGGCGCGGGCAGGCGCGGACGATGCCGACGATTTCCTCGATGAAGCCCATGTCCACCATGCGGTCGGCCTCGTCCAGCACCAGGGTGCCGACGCCGGACAGATTCAGCGAGCCGCGGAACAGGTGGTCCTGCAGCCGGCCAGGCGTGCCCACCACGATGTGGGCGCCATGCTCCAGCGAGCCGATCTGCGGCCCCATCGGGCTGCCGCCGGTCAGGGTCACTACTTTGACATTGTCTATGCTGCGCGCCAGCCGACGGATTTCCTGCGCCACTTGGTCGGCCAGTTCGCGGGTAGGGCAGAGCACTAGTGCCTGCACGCCAAACCAGCGCGGATTCAGTCGCGCTAGGATGCCCAGCCCAAAAGCCGCTGTTTTGCCGCTGCCGGTCTTGGCCTGCGCGATCAGGTCTTGGCCGTCCAGGATCGCCGGCAGGCTGGCGGCCTGGATGGCGGTCATGCTGTGGTAGCCCAGGCTGTCCAGATTGGACAATAGGGCGGCGGGCAGGGGCAGGATAGAGAAAGCGGCTTTTTTCACAATGACTTGGCGTATTACGGTATCGGGCTGCGAGTGTAACAGGCCGGCGGCCAACGGCCAAATCGGATGTCCGCCGCCGGCGCCGTTCAGACTGTGAAGCGCGATACCGATTCCGTCAGCCGCTGCGCCAATTGCTCCAGTTGCTCGGCGGCGTTCACGGTTTGCCCGATTTCTTGGTCGTTGGTTTGAGCCATCTCCGCGATGGCGTCGATGCTGCCGGTCACGGATTGGCTGGCGGCTCGCTGTTGTTCGGTGACGGCGACGATCTGGCGCAGGCCCTGACGCACCTCGGCTACGGACTGGTTGGCCGCGTCCAGCACGCTGGACACACTGTCGGCGGACTGGCGGCTGGCGGTCAGCGAGGACAGGCCGGCGTTGACCGCGGCGCGCACCGCGTCGGTTTTCTGGTTCAGCGCGCCGGTCACTGCGTCGATCTCGCTGGCGGAACGGGCCGATTTCTCCGCCAGCTTGCGCACCTCGTCGGCGACCACCGCGAAACCGCGGCCTTGCTCGCCGGCGCGCGCGGCCTCAATCGCCGCGTTCAGCGCCAGCAGATTGGTCTGTTCGGCGATTTCGCGCACTTCCTTGGTCATATTGGTGATGCTGGAGGTGGAGCTGGCCAGTTCGGTTTCCGCCTGAGCCATCAACCGCACCGCTTGCTCCACTTGGCTGATTTCGCGTTGAAGCTGGCAGAGGCTGGAGCGGCCGTCCTCGGAGCGTTGCAGGCTCTGGTCGGCCTCGGCGCTGACATCCTCCGCCTTGCCGGCGATTTCACCGATATGGCTGGCCAGTTGCTCCACCGCGTCGGCTGCGGATTGGGATTGACGGTTTTGCCTGTGAGAACTTTCCGCCAGGTGGGCGGCGCCGTCGGCCAACTGGCGCGAGGACTGCGACACCGCGCCGGCGGAAGCGCCTACATGGCGCACCAGCTCCGCGATGGCGGCCAGCATCTGGTTGAAGCGTTGCGCGGTATCGCCGATTTCGTCGCGGCTGCGCACCGGCAGCCGCCGCGTGAGATCGCCTTCGCCCTGAGCCAGCTCCGCGAGGCCGGTCGACATCGCTTGCAGCGGCCGGGTGACGAGGCGGCGAGCCAGCAGGAACACCACCGCCATCAGGGGGAGCGAGGCCAGGATGGCGAACAGAATGCTTTGATCGCGAAAACGGCTGACGGAGGCGTAGGGTTTTTCCAGTGAGATGCGCATGCTGACCACGCCCAGCGGCGTCTTGTCCGCCACCTGGTGGCACATCATGCAGTTCTTGCCCAAGTAGTTGCGCGACGCCAACGCAGGGTAAACCACGCGCAGGTGCTCGCCCAGCGCCGGGGTGGATTCGATCTGGATATGGGGCTTGCCGTCGCGCAAGGCCTGTTGTTCCACCGTGTCGCCGCTCAGACTCTTGTCGCCGGCGTTGCCGGGACCGAACTGCTTGCTGACGGCCGGGCCGCGTATCACGCGCAGGTCGCGCACCGCGGAGAGTTCCTTGATTTGGTCCAGAAAAACGTCGCGCTGGCCCACGGTGCCGGTAATCATCATGCCGGTGAGTCCGGCCATGGTCATTTCGTTCATGCTGTGGGCCAGGTCTTGCGCCTGCTCCACCGCGATGTCGCGGCTGACGCTGGTTTCCCAGGCAATCAGCCCGCTCCAGGCCAGGACCAGGCAGCACCATACCGCCATGGTCAGTTTCAGCCAGATCGGCCAATCGGAAAATTTGCGCATGCGTGTGCGGACGGCGGGTCCGTTCTCCTGGTGTGTTTGTAGAATCGCGCGATTGCCGCTATAGGTTTATTGAAATGGGTCGCAGCGCGATGGTAGTGATTTGATGACGTAGGAATGTTGGTTTAAATCAAACTTATAGTTAAAACGATTAGGCTTGGGTTTGAGGCGGTTTTCTGTGAAAATCCCGCCCTCGCCGCAGTTGGGCATCTTCATCACCATGGATTTCAAGGAGCGCAGTATATGGGTGACACAAGCGGACGCCGCGTAGCCATCATCGGCGGCGGACCGGCCGGCCTGGCCGCTGCCGAGCAACTGGCGGCGGCGGGCGTGCGGGTCGATGTCTACGACGCGATGCCGTCGGTCGGCCGCAAATTCCTGCTGGCCGGCGTGGGCGGCATGAACATCACCCATTCCGAACCCCACGCCAGCTTTGTGCAGCGCTACGGCGCGCGCAGCGCCGAGTTGCGGCCGATGCTGGACGTATTCAACGGCGAACATGTGCGGGCCTGGGTGCACGGCCTGGGGATAGAAACCTTCATCGGCAGTTCCGGAAAGGTGTTTCCCAAGGAGATGAAGGCGGCGCCGCTGCTGCGTTCCTGGCTGACGCGTTTGCGCGAGGCGGGGGTGAGCTTCCATGTGCGTCACCGTTTTCTGGGCTGGGACGAGCGCGGCCGCCTGCGGCTGTCGGCGCCGGACGGCGAGCGCTTGGCCGAAGCCGACGCCGTGGTGTTGGCCATGGGCGGCGGAAGCTGGCGCAAGCTGGGGTCGGACGGAAGCTGGGCGGCGATGCTGCGCGAGCGTGGCGTGGAGGTGTCCAAGCTACAGCCGTCCAATTGCGGTTTCGACGCCGGCTGGAGCGAGTATTTCGCCGACAAATTCGCCGGCGCGCCGTTGAAGTCGGTGACCTTGCAGTTCCATCCGGCCGTTGGCCACCCGTTCAGCCGCCGCGGCGAATTCGTCGTCACCGCCGGCGGCGTGGAAGGCAATCTGATCTACGCCTGCTCCGGCGCCATCCGCGATGAAATCGCGCGCAGCGGCGCGGCCTTGTGCTATCTGGATCTGATGCCGGATTGGAGCTTGCAGCGCATCCTGGGTGAAGTGGCGCGGCCGCGCGGCTCGCGCTCGATGTCCAGCCATTTGCAAAGCCGGCTGGGCCTGAAGGGCGTGCGCATGGGCTTGTTGCGCGAATGCCTGGACAAGGAGGTTTTCAACGACCCGGCCAAGCTGGCCGAGGGCATCAAGGCGCTGCCGCTGCGCCTGTTGGCGCCGAGGCCGCTGGATGAGGCGATCAGCACAGCGGGCGGCGTGACTTTCGGCGCGTTGGACGAGAACCTGATGTTGCAGGCGATGCCGGGCGTGTTCTGCGCCGGAGAGATGCTGGACTGGGAAGCACCCACCGGCGGTTATTTGCTGACCGCCTGCTTTTCCACCGGACGCGCCGCCGCGGGCGGCGTGCTGCGCTGGATGAGGCAGGGCTGAGGCCTGTTGCGTCCACGCCAGCGCAATAGGCGGCGACTGCGTGTTTCTACGGAGCGTTGCCTGCATTTTTTTTGCAAGCCTCTATACTGGTAGTGTCGCGCGGAACGCGCGGCCACGTCGTTGTCGAGAAAGCCGCCCACTGCATGGATTGTCATGATGCGAAGGCGAACGCCTGAGGAGAGCAGCGCGATGAAGCTTGACGATTTCAACCAGGTGGCCGATCTGATCGGCCTGAAAAAACGCTCACGCGAAGCGGTGTGGCTGATGGAGGTGGAGGGCATGACCGGTTACTTCGCGGCCCAGCAAATGGACATCAGCGAATCCACCGTGTCCCGCGCGCACAGCCGATTCCGCCGCGCGCTGCAAAAAATCAACTCGCTGGCGGGCCATCTGCCCTTGTAAAGCTCGCCGTCACGGCGGCGACGAAGCCCGGTCTTGGCCGGGCTTCGTTGCGTTCGGGCTGTTCCTTGTGCCGGGAGGCGTTGGCGACGCTGCCTCCGTTCACCACATCTGGATATACTGACGCGCAGTCTTCCCCTCCTAAGGAGAGCTTCATGGCTTTGCGTCACGGCGTCGATTTCGACAAGACTCAGGCCCTGCACCGGCAGGAGCTGGCGATGTTTTCCGAGCGGCGTCCGCGCTCGCGGCAGCTGTCCGCCGCCGGCGGCAAGCATTTGCTGTTCGGCGCGCCATTGCATTGGATGGCGGATTGGTCCACCCCGTTCAATCTCTATGTGGAAGAGGCTCGGGGGGCGCGGCTGCGCGACGTGGACGGCCATGAATATCTGGATTTTTGTCTGGGCGACACCGGCGCGATGTTCGGCCATTCGCCGGAGCCGGTGGCGCGCGCCATCGCCGATCAGGCCGCGCGCGGTTTGACCGCGATGCTGCCGTCGCCGGATGCGGTGTGGGTGGCGGAGGAACTGGCGCGACGCTTCGGTCTGTCGCACTGGCAATTCGCCCTCAGCGCCAGTGATGCCAATCGCTTCGCGCTGCGCTGGCTGCGCGCCGCCAGCGGCCGGGACCGGATCATCGTGTTCAACGGCTGTTACCACGGCACGGTGGACGACGCCTTCGTCGATCTGATCGATGGCCGGCCAAGGCGGCGAGCCAGTTTGCTGGGGCAGACGCATGATCCGGCCGCGTATACCCGAGTAGTGGAGTTCAACGACCTGGAGGCGTTGGATCGGGCTCTGAGCGATGAGCGGGTGGCCTGCGTGCTGGCCGAGCCGGTGATGACCAATATCGGCATGGTGTTGCCGGAGCCTGGCTTCTGGAGCGCGGCGCAGGATTTGATCCGCCGCTACGGCAGTTATCTGCTACTGGATGAAACCCATACCATCAGCAGCGGGCCGGGCGGTTACGGCGCGGCTTACGGCTTGAAGCCGGACGCGCTGGTGCTGGGCAAGCCGCTGGGGGGCGGGCTGCCGTGCGCGGTCTATGGGTTCAGCGAGGAACTGGCGGAGCGGGCGCAGCGCGCAAAGCGCTCCGCCGCGCCCGGTCATTCCGGCATCGGCACCACGCTGAGCGGCAATATGCTGGCCGCGGCGGCGATGCGCGCCAATTTGGCCGAGGTGATGAGCGATGCCGCCTACCAGCGGATGTTCGCGTTGGCGCAGCATCTGGCGGACGGTTTGCAGGACTGGATAGAGCGCTGGCGGCTGCCGTGGTGTGTGAGCCGCGTCGGCGCGCGCTGCGAGTTCCAGTTTTCCCCGCGCCCGCCGCGCAACGGCGGCGAGGCGGGCGCGATGCAGGATGAGGCGTTGGAGCGGGTGATTCATCTCTACCTGCTCAACCGCGGTTTCCTGATCACCCCTTTCCACAATATGTTGTTGCTATGTCCGGACACCGAATTTGCCGACGTTGATCGCCTGCTGGAGGCCTTGGACGGTTTTGCCGGCGAGGTGGTTTAGAGTCGCTGGAACACCTCGCGGAGACGCAGCGGCAAGGCGCGCTTTTGAGCGCGCCTGTCTAAAATCCCGCTGACGCGAAGGAGATCGTAAACAGGTTCTTAGCGCGCGGCTTGCTGGCGAATAGCCAGCAAGGCCTGATTGCGCAAGGTTTTCAGCAGGCTGAGTTGCTCCGGCGCGATGGCCAACGATCCCGCTTGGCGGCGGTCGCCGTAGAGTATGCCCAGCTTGCGTTTGTCCAAGGACAGCGGCAGCAAGACGAAGGTGTGGGCCACGCTCATTTGGCGATACCAGGCCGGGATGTGCTGGGCGATGGCCGGCGCGTCGATGTCGTCTATCAGCATGTCGGCGTTGCGCTCCAGCGCCTTGCGGAACAGGCTGTCGCCGCTATCGATGTCGGCCCGTAGCGCCGGCAGCAGCAATTCCACCTTTTCGCCGAAACCGAAGCGGGCTTGCAGCGGCAGGTCGGTCCCGCTGCGCGCGCAGATCAGCGCGTGGTCGAAGCCCAGGCCGCGGTACATGGTTTCCAGAATGATGCGCAGCAGGTCATTGAGTTTGTAATCGCCCAGCAGGGTGTTGGTGATGTCCTGAACGCCAGCGGACAGCACGGCGATCCGGCCGGCGGAGCCGGCGGTGGCTTGCAGCCGGGTGGGGTCCGGCGCCGTTGGCGGAGGCGCGCTGGCGGCGGGCGGCGGCGCGCTCTTGTTGAGTCTGGCCTGGCGCAAGGCCTGTGAACGCGGCCCTTGGCCGGCCTCCGGCCCCAGCTCCACCAGATAGGCGGATAGCAGGGTCTGCGCCTGCGCCAGCTGCTGCTCCAGGGGCGCCCACTCCAGCGCCAGCGCCCGGCTGTAGCGTTGCAGCAGCTTGCGGCTGGCCTCGGCTTGATCAATGCCGCTCTGAGTCAGCTGGCAAACCAGTTCGCGGCACAGCGAACTTAAGGCCTTCATCCGCATCTCGCTGGTTTGCGGCTGACGCACCGCGCCGGCCGGCATCGGCTCCATGCCGGTCAGAATCCGTTCCGGGAAGCGCCACAGCGCGGCGGTGGCGGCGCCCAGGTCGGCGTAATGGGCGCCCAGCGTCTGGTGCGCGGCTTGGTCGACGCCGGCGCCGGCGTCGATCAGCATTTGGATTTGCCGGTATTCGTCACGGAAATAATTGACGCACAGCAGTTCGCCCAAGTTTTGCAGCATGCCGCAAATCAAGGCCTCTTCCGCCTCGCGCACGCCGCAGGCCGACGCCAGCGAGCGCGCCAGCAGGCCGGTGAACAGGGTTTTGATCGCCACGTCGCGGATCTCGTCGGCATGGGCGCGGTTGTGCAGGTGTTCGAACAGCAGCAGGCTGAGCGCTAGATTGCGTATGGTGTCGAAGCCGAGGATCACGATGGCGCGGGAAATGGTGCTGACCGCGCCGCCGTACTGGCTGAAATTGGCGGAATTCACCACCTTCAGCAGTTTATTGGTCAGCGATACATCCTTGAGGATGGCACTGGACAGCGCTTGCAGCCGCTCGCTGTCGGCGTTGTTGCTCTTGTTGATGGCGGCGATCGCCTGCGACAGCGCCGGGAAGTCCGGCGAGTGGCGCATGCGTTGCAGCAGGTGGTCCAGCGCGGCGCGGCCGCCTTCCTGGCGATTAAAGCGCTGATGGCGGGCCAGCCAGTCTTGCAGGCCGGCCAGCGCGCGGCGGCAGGCGCCGGCGTCGGCCGCCGGGTCGCGCAGCGCGGCCAGCCATTGCTCCAATTCCGGGTCGCACTCTCGTTCCGGCGCGCCGGCGCTGATTAGCCAGCGCAGTAATTGCTCGGCCTGCAGCAGTTCCTGACGCAAGCGTTCCGGGCTCAACGTCTGGCAAGCGTGCTCGCCTAGCAGCGCGACGCGTTGATGGATGTCGGCCAACACCGTTTCGGGGTAGAGCCGCCCCAGGCATTTCCCGCTGGCGTGCAGGTGGATCAGCGGTTCCAGGATGTCGCACGCCAGGCCGATGCGTTCGGCCAGCGGCAGCGCCTGCAGCGTTTTCAGGCGCAAGGGCTGTAGCGTGTCCTGTCGGTAGACGGCGTAGTGTTTGTCGTCGAGGCGGACTTGTCCCTGCCAGGCTTGCAGCAAGGGGTGGCGGAAGGCCGGGCGCGGCGGCGTGTCCGGCAACTCCGACTTGGACTCCATCAGCGCCAGCGCTTCGCCGTCGCGGCTGGCCAGCAGCACCGACAAGCCATCCGGGCAGTTCAGCGTGGCGACGATTTGGTATTCCGGCTCTGCGGCGGCGTTCATCGCTGTCTCCGTGCGGCTTGCGTGTTTGTACTAATGTAGACAGTTATTGGGGCGCGAGCCGAAGATTCCTCTGCGGTTGCTTGGGTATTCTTATTGCCCTTTGGACTAATTGTTGATTTGCTAAGAGCATATTGATATATCCAATCGGTTTTGATGCGCCTATGGGCTTTCGGTAGATTTGAACGCATCTACAGGATGGGCAGGAAGCATGGACATCGGTCATCAGAGGCTGACTCACCTCAAGCAGTTGGAAGCGGAGTCGATTCACATCATTCGCGAAGTGGCCGCGGAATTCGAAAACCCGGTGATGCTGTATTCGATAGGCAAGGATTCGGCGGTGATGCTGCATCTGGCGAAGAAGGCTTTTGCGCCGGGCAAGCCGCCGTTCCCCTTGATGCACGTGGACACCACCTGGAAGTTCAAGGAAATGATCGCGCTGCGCGACAAGCAGGCGCGCGAGTACGGCTGGGACTTGATCGTCCACGTCAACCAGGATGGCGTGGACGCCGGCATCAACCCGTTCACCGCGGGCAGCGCCAAGCACACCGACGTGATGAAGACCGAGGGCCTGAAGCAGGCCTTGAACAAATACGGCTTCGACGCGGCTTTCGGCGGCGCGCGCCGCGACGAGGAAAAGAGCCGCGCTAAAGAGCGGGTCTACTCCTTCCGCGACCGCAATCACCGCTGGGACCCGAAGAACCAGCGTCCGGAGCTTTGGAACATCTACAACAGCAAGATAGACAAGGGCGAGAGCATACGGGTGTTTCCGCTGTCCAACTGGACCGAGCTGGACATCTGGCAATACATCTTCCTGGAAAATATCGAGATCGTGCCGCTGTACTTCGCCGCCGAACGGCCGGTGATCGAGCGCGACGGCACGCTGATCATGATAGACGATGAGCGGATACTGGAATATCTGAGCCCGGAAGAGAAGGCCGGCATCGAAACCAGACAGGTTCGCTTCCGCACCCTGGGCTGTTATCCGCTGACCGGCGCGGTGGAGTCCCAGGCGGCCACGTTGCCCGACATCATCCAGGAGATGCTGCTGACCCGCACCTCCGAACGCCAGGGCCGGGTGATAGACCACGACAGCGCCGGCTCGATGGAAAAGAAAAAGATGGAAGGATATTTCTGATGACCCACCAATCCGATCTGATCGCCGGCGATATTCTGGAATACCTGCGCCAGCACGAAAACAAGGACCTGCTGCGCTTCATCACCTGCGGTAATGTCGACGACGGAAAATCGACCCTGATCGGCCGGCTGCTGCATGATTCCAAACTGATTTTCGAGGATCAACTGGCGGCGATAGAGCGAGACTCCAAGAAGTACAACACCACCGACCAGGAGATAGACCTGGCCTTGCTGGTGGATGGCTTGCAAGCGGAGCGGGAGCAGGGCATTACCATCGACGTGGCTTATCGCTATTTCAGCACCGACAAGCGCAAATTCATCATTGCCGACTGCCCGGGCCACGAGCAGTACACCCGCAATATGGCCACCGGCGCGTCCACCAGCAATCTGGCCATCATCTTGATCGACGCCAGGCGCGGGGTGCAGACTCAGACCCGCCGCCACAGCTTCATCGTCAGCCTGCTGGGCATTCGTCATGTGATTGTGGCGGTGAACAAGATGGACCTGGTGGATTACGACCCGGCGGTGTTCGAGCGTATTCGCGACGAGTACCTGGCCTTCGCCGAGGGCCTGGAGATCCCGGACATCCGCTTCGTGCCGATTTCCGCGCTGCGCGGCGACAATGTGGTTGGCCGTGGAGAGGGCGCCCCCTGGTATCAGGGGCCGACGCTCATGCAGCTGCTGGAAACGGTGGAAGTGAGCAGCGACGTGGCGCTGGAAGCCTTCCGCCTGCCGGTGCAGTACGTGAACCGGCCCAATCTGGACTTCCGCGGCTTCTGCGGCACGATCGCCGCAGGCGAGATCCGTCCCGGCGACGAAGTCGTGGCGCTGCCTTCCGGCCGCCGCAGCAAGGTCAAGGCGCTGGTGGCCTACGAAGGCGAACTGGCCGCGGCCGGCGCCGGCGAGGCGATCACGCTGACGCTTGAGGACGAGATCGACGTGTCGCGCGGCGACATGATCGTGCGCGCAGATCAAGCGCCTCCGGCGGTGACCGGAAGCCTGGACGCTCATCTGGTGTGGATGCAGGATGCGCCGCTGCGCGCTGGAAAGGAGTACGGCTTCAAGCTGGCCGGCAAGTTTGTCACGGGCCGTGTGGAGGCCATCCTGCACCAGGTGGACGTCAACACCCTGGAGAGGAAGCCTGCGGAGGCGTTGCATCTGAACGAGATTGCGCTATGCCGCATCAGCTTGAACGCGCCGGCGGTGATAGACGCCTACGCCGCCTGTCGCGGCACCGGCAGCTTCATCGTGATAGACCGGTTGAGCAACGCCACCGCCGGCGCCGGCATGATTGCGGAGGCCAGGACAGAGCAGGTTGCCGCGCCGCAGGACGAATTGCAGCGGCTGCGCGCCTTTGAGCTGGAGTTGAACGCGCTGGTGCGCAAATACTTCCCGCACTGGGAGGCCAAGGACATAGGCCAGCTGTTCCCGCGCTGAGCGGGCGTTGCGGGTTGTCGATGGCCCGTCGTACTGGTTAGAGACTGTTGAACGTTTCGCGGGCAAGAGCGAGGCAAGGCGAAAACGGCTGAGAAAGCGGAATGTGCGCGTGGTGCATGAGCATTTCGTGGCCGTACTCGCCGTGCAACGCTTCACGAAGCGCAGTAGATCGTAAACAGGCTCTTATGGCGGGCTGTCCGTTTTTCGACCTGTTGTTGCAGGAATCGGCCACGCCGGTTTACAGCCGGCGGCGGTCTGCCTACAATCCGGCAGCTTCAATTGGCGCGTTGTATCCGCTGCGGTTTTCGCAGCGGCGTGGTTCTGTTTCGTCCCGTCTGCTTAGGCAGCCGCGGTCCACTCGGTTTCCCCCTCCGTCTTTCGCTTGAAGCGCCGGCAACGCCGCTCGCGGCGCTGTCGCATCGACTGTAATCCACATAGAAAAGATAAAACATGACGTTTGCGCTGAAACACATCGCAGGCGCAACCGCTGCCATCTTGCTGGCAGGCCCGGTTGCAGCCAAGGATTTCACTGTCGCCGTGATCTACGATCAGGCCGGCAAGTTCGACAAGAGCTTCAATGAAGCGGCATTCAACGGCGCCGAACGTTTCAAGAAAGAATTCCACATCAACTACCGCGAAGGCCAGGTCAGCAACGACGCTCAGAAAGAGCAGATGCTGCGCAATATGGCGCGCAAGGGCGCTGATCTGGTGGTGGCGGTGGGCTTCGCCTACAGCCAATCCATCGAGACCGTGGCCAAGGAATTCCCCAAGGTGAAGTTCACCCTGGTGGATTCGGTGGCCAAGGGCCCGAATGTGCAGAGCATCGCCTTCAAGGAGCAGGAAGGTTCCTTCCTGGTGGGCATGGCCGCCGCGCTCAAGTCCAAGAGCGGCAAGGTGGGCTATCTGGGCGGCATGGATGTGCCGCTGATCCGCGCCTTCGGCTGCGGCTACGCCCAGGGCGCCAAGTACGCCAATCCCAAGGCGGTGGTGATGCAGAACATGATCGGCACCACCCATGCCGCCTTCAACGACCCGGCGCGCGGCGGCGAACTGGCCAAGAGCCAGTTCGATCGCGGTGTGGACGTGGTGTTCGCCGCGGCGGCGCTGTCCAATATGGGCGTGATCCAGGCGGCCAAGGGCGCCAAGAAGTTCTACATCGGCGTGGACAGCAACCAGAACTATCTGCAGCCGGGCGTGGTGCTGACCTCCATGGTCAAGCGCGTGGACAATGCGGTGTACGAAACCATGCGCGACGCCAAGAACGGCGCGTGGAAGCCGGACGTCAAGCTGATGGGCCTGAAGGAAAACGGTGTGGACTGGGCGCTGGACCAGCACAACCGTTCGCTGATCACGCCTGAGATGGAGAAGAAGATTCTGCAGGCGCGCAAGGACATCGTCAGCGGCAAGATCAAGGTGGTGGATTACCGCGCCGCCAATCGCTGCCCGGTGAACTGATCAACCGGAGCCGCGCAGCGCTTGGCGCGGCGACGTGAAAACGGGCAAGACCATCTGGTTTTGCCCGTTTTTCTTTGTGGATCGTGAATAGGCACGTAAGAACCTGTTCATGATTTTCCCAGTGCGTTGAGGCTTTGTTGGCTAAATAGGAAATCACGTATCCGATGCGCCCAGGTCCCTTCAAGCCTGCTGACGGGACCCGGCGGGAAGCCGTAGGCCAGGCTTGCAGGGCGGCCTTTAGGGGACTACGTGCGAATCTTTGATTCGCTCAGTGACAGGGAGATTTGGCCGCGCAAATCCCCCTTTCCGTTTTATTCCCTCGCGACGCTGCGCTTGCCTCGCTCGGTCACGGCGGAACCGGCCCTAAATCATTATCCGCGTAGCGGACTCAATGTTTTGAGGCAATGGTCCCACTCGGAAAGATCGTAGACCGTCCCTCAGATCCCCAGCGTCGCGCCGCCGTCCACATACAGATTATGCAGTGTGATGTGGCGCGCCTGATCCGACAGCAGGAACAGCGCGGCATTGGCCACATCCTGCGGCGTGGCGATGCGGCGCAGCGGGATGCCGGTGCGGTACTGCTCCAGCGAGCCTTGCAGGATGGCCGGCGGGATGGCGTCGTCGCTCCACAGCTGGCGCTGCATCGCGGTGTCGGTGGAGCCGGGCGACACGATGTTGCAGCGCACGCCGAACTCGGCCAGCTCCAGGCCCAGGCATTTGCTGAACTGGGTGGTGGCGGCCTTGGACGCGGCGTAGGACGCCATCTGGGTGCGCGGCACTTCGGCGGCGTTGGAGCCGACGGTGACGATGCCGCCCTGGCGGCGCGCCTGCATGCGCCGCGCCACCGCGCGGCTGAGGAAGAACACGCCGTGGGTGTTGACGGCGAAGCTCTGCAGCCAGTCCTCGTCGCTGAGTTGCTCCACCGTGCCCAGGCGCAGCACGCCGGCGACATTGGCCAGCATGTCGATGGCGCCGATCTCGTCCTCGATGCGCGCCACCGCCTGTTCCACCGCCGCGCCGTCGCGGATGTCCAGCGGCAGCGGAATGATGCGGCCGTCGGCGTGAGCCGGCGCGTGCAGCGCCAGCTGCTGCAGGCCGTCGGCGCGCAAGTCCAGGGCCGCCACGCGGCAGCCCTGGTCCGCCAGCGAGCGCGCCAGCGCCGCGCCTATGCCCTGGGCCGCGCCGCTGACCACGGCCAGCCGGCCGCGGAATTCCGGATAGCTGGCGCTCATGCGGCCACCCTGTCCAGCTGGCGCGCCAGCAGCGCCTGCCAGGCGTTGACGCTGGGTTGTTGCGCCAGCTCGATGAAGTCGATTTCCGCGCCCAGCGCGCGCCACTGTTCCAGCAAACTCATCAGGCGGATGGAGTCCAGACCCCAGTCCAGCAGATTGTCGTCCAGGCCGATGTCGCTGGCCGGCTGTTGCAACAGCTCGGCGATGGCGACGCGCAGCGCTTCAGCGCTGGGCGCGGCGCTGGCCGGAGCGGCCAGTTGATTCAGCAGGCGCTGGCTATCCAGGGCCACGCCGCAGCGCTGGGCGACGTATTCCAGCGCCATCGCGTGGCGTTCGGCGGAGAAGTCGGCCAGGCCATCGGCGACGAAGAAGGGCTGGATGTCGTACATGAAGGCGTCCAGCGCGGTGCTCATGCAGCCGATGTGGGCGTAGATGCCGCAGATGATCAGCTGATCGCGTCCTTGTTGGCGCAGCAGGTTGAGGAAGGGCGAGCGCTGGAAGGCGCTGTAGCGCCACTTGGTCAGCACGGTGTCGTCGGCGGCCGGGCTCAGGCTGGCCACGATGGGGTGGCGTTCCGGGCGCGCCGGCAGGCCGGGGCCCCACATATCGTTGAGCAGGCCGCGGTCGCTGTCGGCCTGTTCCGCCGGCTGGGCGGTGTAGAACACGGGGATGTTGAGTTCGCGGCAGCGCGCGCGGATGGCGGCGATATTGCGCAGCGCGGTGGCCACAGGCTCGGCGTCTCGATCATAGAAATCCAGGAAGTATTCCTGCATGTCGTGGATCAGCAGCGCGGCGCGCTGCGGCGCCACCGTCCAGTTGACGCGGTTTTCCGGCAGTTGGGACGGGATGGCGTAGGGGGCGATGCGGGGAATGCTCATGCTTGTGACCTTTGGGTGGGCTGTGCGGCCAGTTTCTGTTCCAACATCTGGCGCAGGGTTTTCTTGCTGACTTTGCCGACGCTGGTTTGCGGCAGGGTGTCGACCAGCTCCAGCCGGTCCGGAATCTTGTAGGCGGCGAGGCCGCGCTCGCGCAGGAAGGCCGCCACTTGGGGCAGGCGGATCGCCTGTTGCTCGCGCGGGATGATGAAGGCGCAGGAACGCTCGCCCAGATAGGGGTCGCTCATCGCCACGATGGCGACGTCGCGCACCAGCGGGTGGGCCAATAGGTGGTTTTCCACTTCCTCGGCCGATATCTTTTCGCCGCCGCGGTTGATCTGATCCTTGGCGCGGCCTTCCACCGTCAGATAGCCGTCGGCGTTCATGCTCACCAGGTCGCCGGTGCGGTAGAAACCGTCGGCGGTGAAAGCGCGCTGATTGTGGTCGGCGGCGCGCCAGTAGCCGCGGATGGTATAGGGGCCGCGCGTCAGCAGATGGCCGACTTCGCCCGGCGCCACCGGCTGGTCCTCATCATCGACGATGCGCACTTCGTCGTCTGCGCTGATTGGCCTGCCCTGGGTGTGTAGCACCCGTTCCGGGCCGTCGTCGAGCCGGGTGTAGTTGACCAGGCCTTCCGCCATGCCGAACACCTGCTGCAGTTTGCAGCCCAGCGCGGGCTCGACGCGGGCGGCGAGCTCGGGGCCGAACTTGGCGCCGCCCACCTGCAGCAGGCGCAGGCTGGCCAGCTTGCCCGGCTGCTTGGCGGCGGCGTCCAGCCACAGCGGCACCAGCGGAGGCACCAACGCGGCGATAGTGACGGACTCGGCCTCAATCAGCTCGAAGGATTCGTCGACGCTGGGGCCGGAGGCCAGCACCACGGTGCCACCGGCGTGGAACACGCCGAAGCTGCCGGGCGAACTCATCGGGAAGTTGTGGCCGGCCGGCAGCACGCACAGATAGACGCTGTCTCGGCTCAGGCCGCAGATTTCGGCGCTGGCGGCGAAGCTGTACAGATAGTCGTCATGAGTGCGCGGAATCAACTTGGGCACGCCGGTGCTGCCGCCGGAAAGCTGGAAGAAGGCCAGGCCGCTGGCGTCCGGCTCCGCGGGCAGCGGCTGGTCCATCAGGTAGAGGCTGTTGAGCGGGGTGTAGTCGCCGGCCTCGCCGGCCACGATCACGTGTTGCAGCGAGGGCGCCAGCGGCAGCAGCTCGGCCGCCAGCGCGCGGTAGTCGAAGCCGCCGTGCTGGTCGGCGCAGATGTAGACCGCGGCGTCGGTGTGCTGGCAGAAGTAAGATACTTCGGCGCGGCGATGCGCCGGCAGCGCGAACACCGGCAGCATGCCGAGACGGAACAGCGCGAAAGCGACGATGAAGAACTCGGCGCAGTTAGGCAGCTGCACCACGGCGCGCTGGCCGGGGCGCAGGCCGCGGGCGTACAGGCCGGCAGCCAGGCGTTCGGCGTAGAGCTTGAGTTCGCGGTAGTTCAGCCGCTGCTTGCCGGCCACCAGCGCCAGCTTTTCCGGTTGTTGCTCGGCCTGGGCCGCCAGCATGGAAAACAGGGTCTGGCCCTGCCAATAGCCGGCCTCGCGGTAGTGGCGGGCAAAGTCTTCCGGCCAAGGGGTCCAGTCCAGTTGTTGCTCGCTCATGCCGCCTCCGCCAAGTCTGCCAGGCCCATCGCGCGCAGCATGGTGCGGAACTTGGCCGCGGTTTCAGCCAGTTCGCTTTCCGGCAGCGAGCCGGTGACGATGCCGGCGCCGGCGAACAGACGCAGCGTGCGCTCTGCGATTTCGGCGCAGCGGATGGTGACCGCCCATTCGCCGTCGCCGTTGCCGTCGCACCAGCCCACCATGCCGGTGAAGAAGCCGCGGTCGAAGGGTTCGATCTCGCGGATCAGCTTGCGGGCCGGGTCCGCCGGGAAGCCGCATACCGCCGGGGTGGGGTGCAGCGCGCGGGCCAACTCGAAGGAGCCCACGGTCGGGTCGATCAGTTCGCCGCTGATGCGGGTGGACAGGTGCCACATGGTGGCGGTAGACACCAGGGACGGGCCGGCCGGCACTTGCAGATTGCGGCAATACGGCGCCAAGGCCTCGACCACGGCGTCGATCACCAGCTTGTGTTCGTACAAGTCCTTGCCGGATTCCAGCAGGGCGTCGGCGCGGCGGCGGTCTTCAGTCGGGTCCGGACTGCGCGCGGCGGAGCCGGCCAGCGGATTGGTGATCACTTGCCGGCCGTAGCGCGCCAGCAGCAGCTCAGGGCTGGCGCCCATCAGCGCCCGGCGCGGCGCGTCGTCCGCGCTCAGCTGCACCGCGAAGGTGTAGCCGTGCTGGTTCTGGCTGGCCAGATTGAGCAGCAATTGACGCTGATCTATGGCTTGTTGGGCGGAAAGCTCTAAGGTGCGCGACAGCACCACCTTGTCCAGCGCGCCGCTGCCGATGCGGGCCAGCGCGTCGCTGACGCCTTGGCAGTAAGCGGCCGGCGCCGGCTGCGGGGTCAATTGGCAATCGGCCTGCAAAGGTTGGCGCAGAGCGCTGCGTTGTTCCTGTTTCAGCGCGTTGGCGCGGCGCACGCGCCGCGGCACGAACAACCAGGGTTGTTGTTCCGGCATGAAGGGAATGGCGCCGACCACTACGGCCTGAGCCGGGTCCGGCTGGGAGGCCAGCGCGGCGGCAATGGCGGCGCTGGGGTCGGTTTCGGTGATCACTTGCTGGATGCCTTCAGCCAGGAGAGTGTGGCATGGCGAGGCGAAGAAGAAGGCGGAATCGGCCTGGTAGGCGGCCAACAGATTGTGTTCGCCGCTATAGGCTGGATCGAGTGAGGTTTGGTTCATCGCTGTTCCTGAGTCCACTGGGTAGGTGGGGGATGGCTCGTTTTGAGCGTCGATGGCGAATATAAATGATAATCGTTATCTATTGCAATACGGTGATATTACGCACAGATGATATTGATTTCACATTTTTGCTCTAGAACTTCGCTGGGGCAGAGACTTAGGTTTTGGGCATCTTCGTTAATGTTTGCGCCTTTTTCTGTTGCTGCGTGGGGGCGGCGGGGATGCAAAGGGGCGCATGAAGTCAGGCAATGCGAAGGCGAAAGACGGGGTCTCATGCCGGGCGATTGGACTAATTTTGTTAAAAACGCAATTGACAATCATTCTCAATAAAAATATCGTAGCCGCCAATTGAACCGCTTGCATGGCAGGCGCAGGATGGAGAATGACAATGTATTCCGAAGGCAGCGACAGCATGGACGGCGTTCCCGATAGTGCGCAGGCGGCGGAGCCGATGAGCTTGCGGCGTTTACCCTCGCCGCGCGAACTGATGGCCGACGCGATGGCGGACGATAGCGCGCGGGAGACGGTGACGCGCGGGCGCCGCGCGGCCCAAGCGGCATTGGCCGGAACCGGTTCGCGGCGCCTGCTGCTGTTGCGTTTGCCGCTGCCGGCGTTGTTGGAGCAGGCAGGGCAGTTGGCCGCGTGGCAGTTGCGAGAGGGGGGCTGGAGCGTGCTGGTCCAACCGCTTGCCGGCGCGACGACGGGACGCGGAAGGCAGGCGTTGTTGGAGCAAAGAAGGGTTTATTTGCAGTGCTTGGCCGCGGGCGTGCCCTTGGCGCATGTCTTGATTCAACTTAATGAGATGGCGTATCTGAGCGATCTGGTCAGCGCGGCGCTGCTGCCGCCAACCGTGATTGAGAGCCAGATTCACCGCGAGCTGGCATCGGCTCTGCCTTGCCCGGTGCTGCTGGAGCCTGGCGACGCCGACAAGCTGCAGATCGCGCGCGACGCTCGCCAGGCGGTGGCCGCCAGCCATCGATTCCCGATGCTGTTGAGCGAGGGGCGGGTGGGCCTGGTGGAAAGCGCCGGCAATCCGGACGGCGCGGTGCTGTTGGGGCCGGGCATGGCGGCGGGAGACGCCCCGCACTTGCTGGCCTTCGACGACGCTCCGGAACGCGGTGAAGACTGGGCGCCGGCTTGCGGCGGCCTGACGCTGACCGCGTCCAGCGTGACGGCGGCCCAGCGGCGTTTCGAGCGCTGGAGAACGTCTGATCTGTTGGCTACGGCCGGCTGAACTTAGAGCTTGTTTACGATTTGGCCGATGCGGGCAGATCGTAAACAGGCGCTTAGCGGCTACTGCTTAAACAATCGCGTCCACTGCCCTTGGCGTGGTAAAGCGCCTCATCGGCCCGCGCGTAGCAACTGGCGACGTCGTCGTCTGGCCGCAGTTCGGTCAGCCCGATCGAGCAGGTGTAGCCTAGTTCCGGTTTGGCCGCCAGCGGACGGTCCCGCCGCGCGGCGGCGAGAATCCGTTCACAGCACTGTTCTGCTTCAAGCAGCGAGGTTTGCGGCAGCAAGAGCATTAATTCCTCGCCGCCCAAACGCCCAAAACCATCCCTTTGCCGTAGCTGAGCGCGCACGGTCTGGACGAAGCTGCAGATCACCTGATCGCCGGCTGGATGGCCCTCAAGGTCGTTGATGCGTTTGAAGTGGTCCAGGTCGAGGATGGCGAGGCAGGCCGGCGCCGAGTGCTCACGCCTTTGCTGCAGCAATAGTTGGAGCAACTGCATCAAATGGGTGCGGTTGCTGATGCCGGTCATTGGATCGGTCTGGGCGGCGCGCAAGGCCACATCGCGGGCCTGGCGCAGCTCGCGTTTGTCGGCCCGCAGCTCGGTGATGTCGCTGGCTTGGCACAGCATCCAGCCGTCCGCGCTCATCGTTTCCGTCATCCACATCCATCGGCCGTCGCATAAATCAGCCTCGAAAGCGCGATAAGGCAGCTTGCCGCGGCGCGAACAGGCGGAGCGCAACCAGGCTTCGATATCGTCGGTCTCTATCCGCGAGCCTTGTTTTTGCTGGTAGTTCCGTCGCATCAGTTCCGCCCAGCTCAGGCACTCCTCCTGCGTCAGGAAGAAGCTTTGTCGAAAGGCGGTGTTGGCGTAGCGCAGCATGTCGTGCCGGTCGAACAGCGCGACAAGAGCCGCGCTGTTGTCCAGCATGGCAAGCAGTGTGATGCAGAGGGCGTCCGTCATGGAGGTGGGCTACTCAAGCGTGTTTCAGTGAGTATCGTACCCGGTTGCCATGCTTGCCAAGGCGCATGCTGCGCGTCACAACATGGTGAAGGCCGCCATGCCCACCAGCGCGCCGGTGGTGCCCAGTATCGTCTCCATCAGCGACCAGGTTTTCAGAGTCTGAGCCTCGTTGGCGCCGGTGAATTTACCGAATAGCCAGAAGCCGGAGTCGTTGACGTGGCTGAGCACGATGGAGCCGCCGGCGATACAGATGGACAGCGCGGCCAGCTGCGCGCCGGACAAGCCCATGGTCTCGATGGCCGGCAGCACCAGTCCCACCGTGGTCAGGCAGGCGACAGTGGCGGATCCTTGAATGATTCTGACCGCGGCCGCCAGCGCGAAGCAGGCGACGGCGATGGGCAGGCCGGCGCCGATCAGCGCGTTGCCCAGCGCCGGCCCCACGCCGGAATCCACCAGTACCTGTTTGAATACCCCGCCGGCGCCGGTCACCAGCAGAATGATGCCGGCCGGTTGCAGCGCGGCGCTGCAGATGCGCATGACCTGTTCCGCCTCCATGCCGCGACGGACAGCCAGGCCATAAATGGCGATCAGGCAGGCGGCCAGGATGGCGCTGAACGGATGGCCGATGAACTGCAGCCAATGGAAGACGGTCGAGCCCGGCGTCGCCAGATGGCTGCCCAGGGTTTTGCAGGCCACCATGACCAGAGGAAACAGCACCAACGTCAGGCTGAAGGCGAAGGAGGGCATGCGGTCGCGCTCCAGCGTCGGCTCGCTGATGTCGTCCGGCAGGGCCAAGCTGACGTGCCGGCTGATGAAACTGCCGAACAGCGGGCCGGCCAGCAACATGCCGGGAATCGCCGAGGCCAGCCCGATGACGATCATCCAGCCGAAGTCCGCCTGCATCTGCGAGGCCAGCAGCATGGGGGTGGGGCCGGGCAGCAGGAAGGCCGCCGAGGCGGCCACGCCGGCGAACAGCGGCACGGCCAGCTTGACCACATTGCCGCCGGTGCGGCGAGCCACTGCGAACACCACGCCGATCAGCAGCACAATGGCGACGTCGAAGAACAGCGGCAGCGCGCAGACCAGCCCGGCCACGCCCAGCGCGTAATGCGCGCGCCGTTCGCCAAAGCTGCTCAAGAGCCGGCCGGCGATCTGATCGAGCGCTCCGGTTTCATGCAGTATCTTGCCGAACATCGCGCCCAGGGCCACCACCACGGCGAGGAAGCCTAGGGTTCCTGCCATGCCTTTTTGCATGGTGTCGGCGATTTTTTCCACCGGCATGCCTGAGGCCACGCCGGCCCCGATCGAGACCAGCATCAACGCGATGAACGCATGCAAGCGAGCCTTCATCACCAGCAACAACAACAGGGCAACCGAGCCCAGCGCGGTCAATACGAGGGTTGCAATGGACATGTCAGCGCTCCTGGCGGGACTGGATCAGGCGCATCGCGTCGGCGACGACGCGGTTCAGCTCGGGGCGGATGTCCAGAGTATGGACATCGGTTTCGTCCGGCCCGGGTTCCTCTAGCGCGGCAAATTGCGAGGCCAGCATATCGGCCTTTTGAAAATGGCCTTGCCGGGCTTGCAGCCGTTGCAGGATCAGATCGAAATCGCCTTTCAAGTAAAGGAAGGACAACTGCGGGTTGCCGGCGCGCAGCTGGTCGCGGTAACGCCGTTTCAGCGCGGAGCACACGATGATGGACAGCGCGTTGCTGCGTTGCATGGCGTAGGCGGCGTCGCTGAGCGCGTTGAGCCAGGGGTGGCGATCGGCGTCATCCAGCGGCGTTCCTGCGGCCATTTTGTCGATATTGGCGCGAGGATGCAGGAAGTCTCCGTCCAGTACGGCGCATGTCAGGCGCTGGGACAGTTGCGCGGCGAGCGCGGATTTGCCGCAGCCGGAAACGCCCATCAGCACGTAAACCTGATGTGGTGTGGAATTCATGAAGCCACTCCAATGAGTTGTCGAATTGTTTGAAGGCGGATCGTGATTGTTACCGGTAACATTACGCCGATAACAATATGTCGGCTTTGCAAGGCGCAGGCAAGCGTTTTGAGCGCCGGCCTTGACTCGGCTGTGACGATTTGGGGGTTTTGTCTTGATAAATAAAGGTTTTTTTGAGGGGCGAGTGTCGTATTCCGGCACTGGCCTAGACGCTGCCGCCCAGGCTTAGGGTGTAACCCAGGTCAATGACGGGATCGGTGTAACGCTGGCCGTGGATACGGCCTAGCAAGCGTTGCGCCGCCAGCCGGCCAATCGCTTCGCGCGGCGTGACCACGCTGGCCAGCCGCGGATGCAAGGCGGAGCCGATATCCAAGGCGTTGAAGCCGGCGACGGCGATACGCTGCGGCACGGCCATGCCCATGGCCTGGGCTTCCAGCAAGGCGCCGGCGGCGATGTCGTCGTTGGTGCAGAACACGCCGTCCAGGTCCGGCGCGGCGGCCATGGCTTGGCGCAACATCTCGCCGCCTAGCTGAAAGCTGGAGTGTTGCTCGGTCTGTATCTCCAGCGGAACCAGTCCGGCTTGTTCCATCGCCGCCCGGTAGCCGGCGGCGCGCAGCCGGGTGCGGCGGTCGAGGCGGGCGGCCAGATAGGCGATGCGCCGCTTGCCCCGCGCGATCATGGTCCGGGTCATGTCTTCGGCGGCGGCCTGATGGTCCAGGCCCACGGCCAGGTCTATGGGCTGGGACGGCAGTTCCATCACTTCCACAACCGGAATCGCCGCCACTTGCAGCATGCGCAAGGTGCGTTCGGAGTGGATGGTTTCGCACAGGATCAACCCATCCACCTGGAAAGACAGCAACTGCTCCACTTGCCGGGTTTCTTGTTCGACGTCGTAGCAGTAATGACCGTACAGCGTATGGTAACCGGCCTCCCGAGTCACGGACTCGACGCCGTGAACCAGGTTGGAGAACACCTGGTTGGACATCGACGGCAACAACACGCCGATGGCGCGGCTCTTGGCCCGGGCCAACAGGTCCGGCACCCGGTTTGGGATATAGCCCAATTGCTCCATCGCGCTGGAGATGCGCTGGCCGGTGGCGTCCGATACCAGGCTGGCGTTGCGCAAGTAACGGCTGACCGTCATTTTGGAAGTGCCTACCCGGTCTGCGATGTCCTGCAGCGACGGGCGCCTCGGCTTATCGCTCATGGCGCGGGTCCGGCGAGGCGGAAGCGGCGGCTTCCAGTGATAGGGCGAACGGCGCGAAACAGGTCATGCGGACATCGGCTCCCATGGCGGCGTGGTAAGTCAGGCAAGCCGCGATTGTAGACCGATTTCCGTCAAATGAGCTATGGCTAGTGGATGGCTGTGGCCGTGTATCTCAGTTTTTTGGCATAAAAGCGCGCTTCGTCGCCGACGTCGCGAGGTTTAATCAGCCGGCAAGCCCAATAAGCGACGCAGATTGTTGATCACCTGCTGACGTTTTGCCTGCTCTTGCTGGTAGTCGCGGTCGGCGGCGGCGATGTCCGCCGAGCAGTGCGGGCAACAGGTTTCGTCGGGATGGATGTATTGCTGGCATTGCCGGCACAGCGCCAGCTTGGCCGGCGGCTTGCCTTCGCGCGGCGCGATTTTGCCCTTGTTTTTCCAAGTCAGCGCGATGACTTGGCCGCTGCGGCTGATTCGGCTGACTTCCTGGCCGCTGGCGATGTCTTCGGTGATCAAGTCGAATCGTCCAACGGCGAAGGAGGCGGGCGCGGCGTCCTGTAGTTTGACGATGCGCTCGCGCAGGCCCTGTTTTTCCAGCTCCAGCGCGCGGTAATGACAGTAGGGGTTGTTGCCGGGCTTGCCCAGCAGGGAGTGGGAGGTCCAGGTGCACCCGCCTCGGCAGATGTCGTTGTAGTAGCAGCCGCGGCAATAGCCCCATAGATCCTCCACCGAGCGCAGGCGGCCAAAGTGGATGCCCTCGCTGTGGTGCCAGATGTCGTCCAGGCTCATATCGCGAACATTGCCGCCGGAAAAGCCGACGGTGGCCAGCGATGGACAGCCCTTGACGGTGCCGTCCGCCTCCAGCGCCAGCACGGTCTGGCCGGCGGCGCAGCCGCTCCAGTGAACCCGCTCGTCGCCAAATCCGCGCCACAGGCGCTCGTACGGGCCGTAGTATCCGATATTGTTGCCCACATTCATCAGCAGGCCGCGCTCCACGCCTTCGCGGTAAAGCCGCGCCAGCAAGGGCATTAGTTCCAGCAGTTGGTAGGGTTGCAGCAGCAGCTCGTCATTGTCCACCGCATTGCCCATCGCCACCGTCAACTGGATCTGCCAGTGGGTGGCGCCCAGTTCGATGATCTGGTCCATCAGCGCCGGCAAGTCCGGCATGGTGGCCGCGCCGATCTGGGTATTGACGCTGACGGCGAGGCCGGCCGCCTTGGCGCGGCGCAAGGCGTCCACCGCCTTGTCGAAAGCGCCCGGCACATTGCGCACCTTGTCGTGCAAGGGCGCAAGGCCGTCCAGCGATACGCCGACGCCGTTGAGGCCGGCGTCTATCGCCTGTTGCAGGCGGGCCGGGTTCAGATTTCGGCCGCCGGTCTGGATCGCGCAATACATCCCGTGGCCGCGGATGGCGCGTATCAATTGGGTCCAGTCCTTGCGCAGATAGGCTTCGCCGCCGATCAGGGTGATCTCGCGCGTGCCCAGCGCCGCCAGCGCGTTTATGACCTCCAGGCATTCGGCGGTGGACAGCTCGTTGGGGCGGCGGTGGCCGGCGCGGGAGCCGCAGTGCAGGCATTTCAGGTCGCAGGCCAGCGTGATTTCCCAAACCACGTGCACCGGGACGTAACGCTTGAAGTCTTCGTCGTCCAGATAACGGGCGGGACGGACGGCGGGGCGGTCATCGAGCATGAGCGGGTCCTTGGAAGGGGGCGAGGAGCGTCCGCTGGACGCCCCTGGACTTTGAACTGCTTAGAACCTGTTTACGATCTGCTACGCGTGGTGAAACGTGGCTCGGCGAGTGCAACTTCAAAATGCTCATGTACCGTGTGTACACGCCGCTTGCTCAGCCGTTTTCGCCTTGCCTCACCTTGGCTCGCGAGATCGTAAACATGTTCTTAGCGTGCGGCGCCGTTTAATGCCGGCCTTCTAGGCGGGCGATTTCCGCATGCAGCTGCTTCAGCGCGGCTTCGATATTGTCGTGCTGCTTCAACTGCTCTTCCGCCTGAATGGCCAGCGACTTCATCTGCGCCAGATTGTCGCTGGAGCGGGATTGCTGAAGCGCAGCGGCGTAGAGCGGAATGGGGTGGGGGTAGGGCTTGCTGCCGGAGCGCGGCTCCGGATGCACGGCCGGGGCCTCTGTCACGATGGCGTGCGCCACGGTGTGCCAAGCGTTCTGGTAGAAGAAGCGGTAGCTGGCGTGGCCGTCCTTCCAGTTCTGGTCGAGAATGCCTTGCAAGTGGAAGGTTTCGGCGATCTGGCTGTTGGGAGAGCTGGGGCTGCCGTCCAGCGACAGCACGATGTGGTGCTCGGCGGACGGGTCCAGTTTGGCTTGGCTGTAATGGCCCCAGACATTGGCCTGGAATTGCAGCGGCGGGCTGACGCTTTGGAAAATGCTGGCGTGGCCGCTGACCTTTTTCTGCAGCGTGTTGACCAGCAGGTCCAGGGTCAGGACCGGTGCGCCCAGCACCGGGGCGGAAACGATGTAACGGGTATGGAACAATCCTGTTGCTGACATGGAGCACTCCTTGGCGGATGGGGGAGAGACGGCGCTAGCCTATTTGCGTTCCAGCTTGGCGATTTCCGATTTCAGCGCGTCCAGTTCCTTGCGCAGTTGCGGCTGAGCGTCCAATTGCTGGCGGGCGTAGGAGGCCAGCGTTTTCATGTGAGCCAGGTCGCCGCTGGCGATGGCGCTTTGAATAGGCACGCCGTACAGCGCATTGATGGGCGGGTTGGGAAGAATCACCGGTCCGGGTCCCAGCGGCAACGGGAAATAGCGCGATTTCAGTTCCGGGTTGAGCTTGGCCGGCGCGTTTTCCACTTCCACCCACGCGGAACCGTTCAGATAGCTGTAATTGGCCACGCCCTGTTTCCAGTCCTGGCTCAGAACCAAGTGCAGTTTGAAGTTGACCGTGTTGCCGCTGTGGCCTTGGGCGGTGATCAGAATGCGGCCTTCGCTGGGCGGCATCACCGTCAGGTAGGTGTAGTCGCCGTGAACGTGGGAGTGAACGTCCAGCGGCGGATTGGTGGCCTGGGTGATGTGGGCGTCGCCGGTCACGGCGCTGCGCGGTGGCGCGACCAGCAGGTTCAGCGTAAGCCGTTGCGCGCCTTCCATGCCGGTGCCGATGAGGTAGCTGACGGGAAACAAGCCGATATCGGTTTGTGCGGTGTCTGACATAAAACCTCCGGAGAGTTAGGTGATGTTCCTGCCGGGCGAGCCGAGCGGGCTCGCTGGATCGCGAGAGTGTTCTTAGCGTCGTTCCAGGCGGGAGATTTCCTGCTTCAACTGATCGACGGCGGCGTGCAGATCGCCGTATTGGCGCAAGTGTTGTTCGCCTTGTTCCAGCAGGGTTTTCATCTGCGCCAGATTGCCTTCCGCAATCGCTTGGTGGATGGCGACGCCGTAAGGCAAGACTTGATGCGTGGGAAGATGGCTCATGAGTCGACCTGTTCCTTGAGAACCTGTTTGCGATCTGCTGCGCGTTGTGAGACACGACACGGTGAGTGCCGCTTCGAAATGTTCATGTGCCGTATGTGCATTCCGCTTTCTCAGCCGTTTTCGCCATGTCTCGCTTTTGCTAGCGGGATCGTAAACACGTTCTTAGCGCTGATTAACGAGATGACGGGCGGATGAGAGCGGGCCGCCCGCAAAGGGCTGCCGGACAAAGCCCGGCAGTGTTTATCGGTGTAGCAGTTGGGGGCGGCGGCAAACTGAACTTAAGGTCAGTTTTTATGAAGAACAAATACTTAAGTGGAAGTACCGAGCCGCGCGAACGCAGCCCGGAGCAAGGAAGAGAGGCTTAAAACCGGTTGGAAGGGCGAGCCAGATAGAACCACTCCTGGCCGCTTGGCGATTGAGGGTTGGGGAAGACGATGCGACCGTCGTCTATGGCCGTCACCGGGCTGCCGTCTGCGCGCCAGCCGATGAGTTCGCCTCTGCTCACCGGATCGAAGCTGGTCCAGTCGCGGGCAAAGCGGTCGCCATCGTCAAGTTTGTCCACCACTTCATACAGGCTCAGCGCTTCCAGAGCAGCAGGTGTGGGGGGCGGCGCGTCCATCATGCCCAGATGGGCCAGCGTATTGACGATGGCCTGGTAGGCGACATCCGGCGCGGCGGGGTCGTCGTGTTGGCCGCATTCCAGCGTCAGCGCCCAGCCGCCTTGTTGGCGCATGTATTCGGTGGTGCCCACGCCGTATCGGGCATCGCCGCCGGCCGTCTTGCCGCGGCGGCTCACGCCCAGGGCGTAAGTGGACAGCCAGCCGTCCACTGCGCGGGCCACGCCCAGCCGCTGCGCCAGAGCCTCTTCCCGCGCGGCCAGGGCGAAGGGTTCGAGCTCGCCGGCGTTGTCGCGCGGGCCGAGGAAGACGAAAGGCCGGCCGGGGGACTGGAAGGAATGCAGGTCCAGCAAAACCTCATGTTCCGACAGCAAGGGGCACAGCCAGTTGGCGACGTGATCTTCGAAGTCGCCCGGCGCGTTGCTGGGCGCGAGATTGCGGTTCAGGTTGCGTTCGCCGCCGCGCTGACCCAGCTGGAAAGCCAGCGTATTGACCACCGGAACCAGAGTCAGCCGGCCGGCGCGGAGCGCCAGCGCGCCTTGTTCCAGTTCGGCTATCACGCGACGGATGGCCAGCGCGCCGCAAACCTCGTTGCCGTGCACGGCGCCGGTGACGATCAGGCGCGGGCCGGCCCGCAAACTCTGGTAACGGTGGCTGGCGAAATGGGTGGGCCAGGCCGGGTTTATTTGAGCCATACGTCCTCGAAGTCAAAAGAGCCATTGGGATTCATCACGAAACCCTGCACATTGTTGCGCATCGGAATGTAAATGCGCGAATGGGCCATGGTGATCCAGGGGCGTTCGTATTTGAAAATTTCCTGGGCTTTCAAATAATACTGAGTGCGTTGCTTCTGCTCGGTGGCCTGCCGGCCGAGCAGCAGCAGCTTATCGAACTCCTGATTGCAGAAGCGCTGACCGCCCTTGCTGACGCTGCAGGACAGGGCGTTCCAGAGGAAGTCGTCCGGATCGCCGGAGTTGCTGGTCAGGCCCGACATATAGACATCGTGTTCGCCGGCGGCGGCGCGTTTCAGGTACTCGCCCCATTCGTAGGACCGAATATTGGCCTTGACGCCTATCTTGGCCCAGTCTTGCTGGATCATCTGCGCCATCAGTTTGCCGTTGGGGTTGGTGGGCCGCTGTACCGGCAGCGCCCATAAATCCAGGGTGAAGCCGTTGGGGTAGCCGGCTTGGGCCAGCAGCGCCTTGGCCTTGGCCGGGTTGTATTCATTACGGGTTTTGGGGTTCCAGCTCCAGGTGGACGGCGGATAGGGGTTGACCGCCTGAGTGGCGCCGCCCTTGGGGAACATCGCTTTGAACAGGGCGTCGCGGTTGATGGCGATGTCCAGCGCCACGCGCACTTCGCGTTTGGCGAACTGCGGCCGTTTCAGATTGTAGGCCAGGTAGGAAATATTGCTGGCGCCGGTGGCGGCGATCTTGATGTTCTTGTCGGTGTTCAAGGTGTCCAGATCGGACTCGCGCACCGCCGCGGCCACTTGGCATTCGCCCGCCTTTAGCTTCTGGATGCGTACTTGCGGGTCAGTGACGATGGCGAAGATCAGGCTGCGGGTTTTTTGCGGCGCGCCCCAGTATTGAGGATTGGCCTCATAGCGCACGGTTGAATCCTTGGCGTAGCTCTTGAAGCGGTAGGGGCCGGTGCCGATGGGCAGCAGGTTGATCTGCGCGGGCTTGCCGGCCTGCAGCAGCTGCTGGGCGTATTCAGCCGACTGCATGCCGGCGAAGCCCATCGCGAAGAACGTCAGGAAGGTGGCGTTGCGCTCCTTTAGCCGGATCTTGACGGTGTGAGCATCCAGCTTTTGCACCGAGGCTATCAGCTTGACCAGGCCGTAGCCGTCCGGGCCGGTCAGCGGGGTCTTGAACGCCTGATTGAACGTTAGGTCCGGCCGGATCCAACGGTTGACGGTGAAAACCACGTCGTCGGCGGAGAAGTCGCGACTGGGCTTGAAATACTCGGTGTGATGGAATTTGACGCCGCGGCGCAGTTTGAAGGTGTACTCCAGCCCGTCCGCCGACACGCTCCAGCTTTCCGCCAGACCTGGGCGCAGCGCCACGCCGCCGCGCTTGAATTCGGTCAACCCCTGGAAGACGGGCTTGACAATGTTGTAAGTGGAGGCGGTGTCCCACATCGCGGGGTCGAAACCTTCCGGCGAGGCTTCCGCGCAAAAGACCAGCGGCTTGGCCGCCAGCGCGGCGGCAGGCAAGGCGCCGGCCAGCAACAGGGAAAGGGAGAGGATCGATTTTGTCATTTACGCTATCCTGAATTCTTGTTCGCGGCATGCGAATTGTCCGTCATCTACCGCTGTCGGTCCAAGACCATGGCAATTGGTTCCCGGCGCGGGCCGGCTTCGCGGTTTCGACGGACTTTGCGAGGGGGCGGTGATGGGGGGATCGAGAGTGCTTGTCGTGGGCGCCGGCGTAATTGGCCTGTGCAGCGCATGGCGGCTGGCGCGGGCGGGCTGGCCGGTCACGGTGTTGGAGCGGCGCGGCGAGGCGGCGGCCGGCGCCAGCCACGCCAACGGCGGTCAGCTAAGCTATAGGTATGTCGCGCCGCTGGCCGATGCGGGCGTGCCGGCCAAGGCGCTGGCCTGGCTGTTGAGCGCGGATGCGCCTATGCGTTTGCGTCTAAGCTGGGACGCGGCTCAATGGCAGTGGTTGTGGCGCTTTTATCGCGCTTGCAACCGTAAAGCCAATCGCGCCGGCAGCGCTCAGTTGTGGCGTTTGGCGCAAGAAAGCCGCGTGTTGCTTGAAGGGCTGCGCGAGGAGGGGTTGGGCGGCTTTGCCTGGCGGCGCAACGGCAAGCTGGTGCTGTACCGCAGCGCGGCGGCGCTGGAGTATGCGCGTCAAGGCGTGGCGGCGATGAGCGAGCTGGGTGCGTGCCAGCAGCTGCTGGATACGGATGCTTGCCATGATTTGGAGCCGGCCTTGGCCGGACTAAGCGGGCCGATAGCCGGCGGCGTGCATACCCCTGACGAGGAAGTGGCGGATTGTCGGCTGTTCTGCCTGGCCATGCAGCGGCGGATGCTTGAGGAAGGCCTGGATGTTGAGTTCCGCTTTGGTCGGGAAGTTAGCGGTTTCGAAATGGCTCAGGGGCGAGTGCGGCAAGTCTTGCTGTCCGATGAGGTCTTGCCCTGCCGGCATCTGGTGCTGGCCGCCGGCGTCGGCGGCGCGGCGTTGGCGCGCAAGCTGGGCCTGCGGCTGCCGCTCTATCCGCTGAAGGGTTACAGCCTGGACATGCCCGCGGGAGAGTGTTTGCCGGTTCTAAGCGTCACAGACTTCGAACGCAAGACCTTGTACGCGCCGATAGACGGGCGTCTGCGGGTTGCGGCGGCGGCGGATCTGGTTGGCTACGACGAAAGCCCGGATCCGCGGCGCGTGGCCGGCTTGCGCCGGCAAGTGAAGCGCGATTGGCCGCGGGCGGGCTGTTTGGAACAGGCTACGGAATGGGCCGGCTTGAGGCCGGCCACGCCGGACGGGGTGCCCATGATAGGACGCGCGCCTGGCGGACCGGCTAATCTCTGGCTGAATCTCGGACACGGCGCCTTGGGCTTTACCTTGGCCCTGGGCAGCGCCGAGCGGCTGGCGCGGGAGATGGCTGGAGGATAAATGAAGGGGAGTGGGAAGAGAATGAAAGCGGTCATCGCCATGGAGGAGTTGGCGGCGCATCCGGAGTACCTGTCGATTGCGGATATCGACGGGGTAAGACTGGACCTGCGCTATGCCTGCGCCAATAATTTTGTGGGACGGAATCTTTACGGCGACGCGGCGCAGGCGCTGTTGCATCGCCGCGCCGCCGAGCGCCTGGCCATGGCCGCGCGCGAGTTGCGCAGGCAACGGCCGGGTTTCCATTTGCGGGTTTTCGACGCGCTGAGGCCGGGGAGGGTGCAGCGAGTGTTGTGGGACATCGTCAAGGACACGCCGCAACGCATCTACGTAGCCGACCCCGCGCGCGGCTCGATTCACAGCTTCGGCATGGCTGTGGACCTAAGCGTGGAGGATGACGGCGGGCGGGAACTGAACATGGGCACCGGCTTTGACGACTTCACCGAGCTGGCGCAGCCGCAGCGCGAGCCGGAGTTGCGGCGGACGGGGAGGCTGAGCGAGGCGCAATTGGCCAATCGCTTGCTGTTGCGCCATTGCATGAGCCAAGCCGGCTTCAGCGGCATCGCCACCGAGTGGTGGCACTTCGAGGCGGCGGATCGGGATTGGGTACGCGCTCATATGCTGTTGATCGAATAATTAAGTGGATGCTGGCCTGCCTAATGCCGCCGGGCCGGCGGCTTTATGCCCGGCAGGCATTTAGCAAACGGCGGGTTTTCAGGCAATATGGGCGCTGGCTTTATCTTTGAAGCACCCGTAGAGACTCTTCAATGGCATCCGACAATACCGAACAAGCCTGTTGGCACCCGGAAACACTGGCAATCCGCGGCGGTCGCGAAATCAGCGAATATCGCGAACATAGCCAAAGCCTGCATCTGACTTCCAGCTTCACCTACGATTCGGCGGAACAGGCCGTGGCCATGTTTCTGGGCGAGCTGGACGGCTATACCTACTCCCGCTTCACCAATCCCACTGTCGCCGCCTTTCAGCAGCGCTTGGCGCTGATGGAGGGGGGCGAGCGCGCCATCGCCACCGCCACTGGCATGGCGGCTATCCAGGCCATCATGATGAGCCTGCTCAAGGCCGGCGACCACATCTTGTCTTCGCAAAGCCTGTTTGGCTCCACCACCAATCTGTTCGCCGGCCTGCTGGCCAAGTTTGGCGTGGAAACCACCTTTGTCGACGCCACAAACCTGCAAGCCTGGCGCGACGCCGCGCGGCCCAATACCCGTTTGTTGTTTCTGGAAACGCCGTCCAATCCTTTAACGGAAATCGCCGACATCGCCGCCATCGCCCAGATTGCGCATCAGCACGACGCCTTGCTGGTGGTGGACAACAGCTTCTGCTCTCCGGCCTTGCAGCAGCCGTTGAAACTGGGGGCGGATCTGGTGATGCATTCCGCCACTAAATATCTCGACGGGCATGGCCGGGTGATGGGCGGTGCGGTAGTGGGCAGCGATGCGTTGATCGAACAGATTTATCTGCATGTGCGTACCGCCGGCCCCACGCTGGCCCCGTTTAATGCCTGGACGCTGCTCTCCGGCATGGAAACCCTGCATTTGCGGATGGAAAAGCACAGCGCCAGCGCGCTGGAGTTGGCGCGCTGGCTGGAAGCCCAGCCGGCGGTGGAGCGGGTGTTCTATCCGGGGCTGGCCAGTCATCCGCAACACGAGCTGGCGCTTCGCCAGCAAAGCGGCGGCGGCGCGGTGGTGTCCTTCGTGGTCAAGGGCGGCAGGGAGGAGGCTTGGCGAGTGGTTGACCGGGTGCAGTTGATTTCCCGTACCGCCAATCTGGGCGACGTCAAATCCACCATCACCCATCCAGCGTCCACGACGCATGCCCGCATCACGCCGGAGGCCAGAGCCAAGGCCGGGATCGTGGAAGGCCTGTTGCGGGTAGCCGTGGGCCTGGAGCATGTCGAAGACCTGAAGCGGGATTTGGCACGCGGCCTTGACTAAACGCTTTCAACATGTGTTTCATTCAAACGGCAGTCTAAAATACGGACTGCCGCTTTTGTTGCCGCCCTGTTGAGTTTGGCCCGAGCGCTGTCGAGACATGTCTTGACATTCATCAAATTAAAACGTAAGTTTGAAACGCTTGTTCGAAAGCTGAAATGAGCAAGACCATAAAACCAGCAAATACAAAAAAGGCACTGGAAAACATGGAAGCAAGCCGCCCCGATACCGCCACCCGCATTCTGGACGTTGCAGAACGCTTGTTTGTGGAGCACGGTTTCGAAGCGACCTCGCTGCGCATGATTACCCAGCAAGCCGAGGTAAACCTGGCCGCGGTGAATTACCACTTCGGCTCCAAGGATGCGTTGTTCGAGTCCGTGTTCATGCGCAGGCTGGCCCCGTTGATAGCGGACTGCCTGGCGGAACTGGATAAGCTGGAGGCGGAGGCCTCGGAGGAGAAACTGTCGGTGGAAGGCTTGGTGCTGTCGTTCATACGCCCTTGTCTATCGCTGTCCAAGGACCCGTCGCGCGGCGGGGCGATGTTCGTGCGCTTGTTGTCGCGCACCTTGGTGGAAAACCATCGTCTGTTGCGTGAAACCATCTCCCAGCAGTACAGCGTGTTCGTCCAGCGTTACAGTCGCGCGTTTCAGCGCGCCTTGCCCTTGCTGGACACGGAGCAGTTGGCCTGGAGAATGCATCTTGCGTTCAGCGTCATGTTCAATGCCTTTGCAGGCAACGATGTGTTGAAGATCTTTACTCGAAGTCAGATCGTCAGCGCGCGGGATCCGGACATGATCGTCAAATACCTCGTGCCCTTTGTCATGGCTGGCCTGGTCGCGCCCATGGAAGGCTGATTCCGGAGCGCAGGGCAGGACGTGCCGATCGCGGCCGCGTCCCTTGCTGTTGCCGCCGGAATGGAAGGGTCAACACGAGGGTAAAACAAAATGATATCTGCCGTTGTTCTGGTCGTGCTGCTGGGCGCGCTGGCGTATTTCCGCGCGCCTGTTCTGGCCTGGACCGTGGGGCTGGCCGCCTGGCTCGCCGCGCTCCAGTTTATCTTCCACTGCCCGCTGCCGCCGGCGGCCTGGGCTGTTTTCGCGGTGGTCGCCGCCGTTCTCAATCTTCCGCCGCTGCGCCGCGCCGTGTTCACCGGGCCGGTGTTCGGCGTGTTCAAGAAAATCACGCCGGCGATGTCCCAGACCGAGCAGGAAGCCATCAATGCCGGCACGGTATGGTGGGATCGCGACCTGTTCTCCGGCAAGCCGGACTGGAATCGTCTGCTGTCTTTCCCCGATCCCAAGCTGACGCCGGAAGAGCAGGCCTTCATCGACGGCCCCACCGAACAGCTGTGTGCGATGATCGACGACTGGAAGATCACCCACGAGTTGAAGGATCTGCCGCCGGAAGTGTGGCAGTTCATCAAGGACAACGGCTTCCTGGGCATGATCGTCAAGAAGCAGTACGGCGGTTTGGAGTTCTCCAATTACGCCCACGCCAAGGTGGTCACCAAGATCGCCACCCGCGGCGGCACCGCCGCGGTGTCGGTGATGGTGCCCAACTCCCTGGGGCCGGGCGAGCTGCTGCAACACTATGGCACGGAGGAGCAGAAGGACTATTATCTGCCCCGTCTGGCCAAGGGCCTGGAAATCCCGTGCTTCGCGCTGACCAGCCCTTATGCGGGTTCGGACGCCGGCAGCATCCCAGACTACGGCATCGTCTGCCGCGGCAGCTACACCCATCCGCGCACCGGCGAGCGTTTCGACGATGTGCTCGGCCTGCGCGTCAGCTGGGAAAAGCGCTGGATCACTCTGGCTCCGGTGGCCACCATCCTGGGTCTGGCGTTCAAGATGTACGACCCGGAGCATCTGCTGGGCGATAAGGAAGACCTGGGCATCACTTGCGCGCTGGTCCCCACCGAGCACGAAGGCGTGGCCATCGGCCGGCGCCATTTCCCCGGCGGCGCGGCCTTCATGAATGGTCCGACCTGGGGCAAGGACGTGTTCATTCCGCTGGACTGGATCATCGGCGGTCGCGAGTTCGCCGGACAGGGTTGGCGCATGCTGGTTGAATGTTTGTCGGTGGGTCGTTGCATCTCCCTGCCGGCGATGTCGGTGGCTTCCGGCAAGATGAGCACCTTCGTCACGGGCGCCTACGCGCGCATCCGCGATCAGTTTGGCCTGCCCATCGGCAAGTTCGAGGGTGTGGACGAGGCGATGGCGCGCATCGGCGGCTACACCTATCAGATGGAGGCCTCGCAAGACTTGGCGCTGACCGGTCTCGATACCGGCGAGAAACCGTCGGTGTTGTCGGCCATCCTCAAGTACCACAACACCGAGCGCATGCGCAAAGCCATCAACGACGCGATGGACATTCATGGCGGCAAGGCGGTGGTGCTGGGGCCGCGCAACTACCTGGCGCGAGCTTATCAGGCGATTCCGATCGGCATCACCGTCGAAGGCGCCAACATCCTGACGCGCTCGATGATTATCTACGGTCAGGGCGCCATCCGCTGCCATCCCTTCGTGTTGCGCGAGATGAAGGCGGCCATGGCCAACGATGGCAAGGAGTTCGATGCCGCCATCACGGGTCACATCAACTTTGTGATCAGCAATGTGGTTCGTTCCTTGTGGCTGGGCTTGAGCGGGGCGCGTTTCGTCGGCGCCCCGCGCGGCGGCGAAGTGGGGGTTTACTATCGTCGGTTGACTCGTTTCTCCAGCGCTTTCGCCTTGCTGTCCGATATGGCGATGTTCAGCCTGGGCGGCAGCCTGAAATTCCGCGAGAAGTTGTCCGCGCGTCTGGGCGACATGCTCTCCGGCCTTTACATCGCCTCCGCCTGCTTGAAGCGCTTCGAGCGCGACGGCGCGCCCAAGGAAGACCTGGCGGTCTTGCAGTGGTCGGTGGAAAACGCTTTGTACGATGTGCAGCAGGCGATGGACGGCTTCCTCGCCAACTTGCCCAGCCGCATGCTGGCCGTGGTGTTGCGCAAGCTGATCTTCCCGTGGGGCCTGACGCTCAAGCCGGCGTCCGACCGCGTCGGCACCCAGGTGGCGCGCGCGATGATGGAGCCCGGCGCGACGCGTGAACGGCTGACGCGCGGCATGTATCTGCCAAAAGAAGAGGGCGATGCCGTGGGCGTGCTGGCTCACGCGCTGGAGGCCGTGCTGGCCACCGAGCCGCTGGAGCAAAAGCTGCGCAAACTGGCGCGCGACGGCAAGTTTGTTTCCGTTACCGCGCGCGAGCGCCTGGCGGAAGCCTTGGCGGCCGGTTTGCTCAATCAGGCCGAGTTCGACGCCGTCAGCCGCGCGCGCAAGCTCAAGCGCGACGTGATCATGGTGGACGACTTCGACAAGATGCTGGAGCAACATGATGACAAGCTGTTGCAGCGCTTGATCTTCTGAGCGTAAGGGGTAAGATTTGCCGGGATTCGTCCCGGCATTTCACGCCAGCGGCTGCGATGACGGCCGCTGGCGTGAAATGACGAAAGTCGCCAAAGCCGAGCGACGAGCAATAACAAAGGAGTGAGCATGGACCGCCCTGAAGTCCGGATTCCCACGCTGCGCGTGCGCGCGCTGCCAACCAGCACCAATGCTTACGGTCGAGTCCAGGCCGGTTGGCTGATGAATCAGATCGACATGGCCGGCAGCCTGGACGCCGAGCGCTTGTCGCGCGGCCCGGTGACCACGGTGGCGGTCAATACCTTTCAGTTCGCCGCGCCCATTCTGCTGGGCGACGTGGTGGACCTTTATGTCGAGCGGCTGCGAATCGGCCAGAAATCCATCACCTTGAAAATCACCGTCGAGGCGGAGCGCATAGATGGCTCGCATGAGGCGATTACCGAAGTGGTTGCCACATATGTGGCGATTGATAATGATGGTAAATCGCGTATTTTGGGTGAAATTTAGCGTTGTTCGACGCTTTTTAATATGCTTGTTGCAGAAATGTCTCATTAAACGTTTGTTTGGAACAAACACTCCAAAACCTTGTGGAATTGCTCTAATTCTCTGGTAGCATCAAATATGACCACTGCTTTTTATTGGTCATCTAACACCTAAGAACACTATAGCAACGCCAAAGAGAGAGGGAGAACATGAAACTCAAGCACCTCAGCCTGTCCGTGATGGTCATGGGCGCAACATTCGGTCTAATGTCCACCCAGGCCGTGGCCTCGGGTTATCAGTTTGGTTCGCAGAGCGTGTCCGGCCAGGGCACGGCGCATGCCAACGGCGCCGAGGCCAACGATCCTTCCACCATTTTCGCCAACCCGGCCGGTTTGTCGCGGTTGGAGGGCACCCAGATTTCCGGTGGCGCCACTCTGGTGGTGCCGCATTCCGAGTACACCGACAGTGGCTCTACCCGGGCCGTGTTGATCCCCGGCGCCACTGCCCAACCGGCTGGTGGCAGCAATGGTGGTAGTTTTGCGCCCAAGGCGGTGGCAGCTCCTAACTTCTACCTGTCGCACAAACTGAACGACAAGATCAATCTGGGTCTGGGCATATTCGTACCCTATGGCGCCAAGTTGGACTATGGCTTTGACTGGGCTGGCCGTTACGCGCTGAAGAGTGTGAATCTGCAATCGTTCAACATCAACCCGTCGATGTCCTTCAAGCTGGATGACCGCCATTCCTTTGGCTTCGGCATTTCCGCCCAGTACATGAATGCGTCGTTGGACCAAATGGCTGACGCTTCCACTGGTGTGAATGCCCGTATTTTCCAGACGGCCTACCAGCAAGCACTGGCGGGTGGCGCTTCGCAGGCAGTTGCTCTGGCCCAAGCCCGTGGCGCAGTTGGCGCGGCTGCGGTGAATGGTGATGGCCTGGCGCATGTTGAGGGTGACGACTGGGGCTTCGGTTGGAATATCGGCTATATGTTCCAGCTGAATGAGAACACCCGCTTTGGCCTGGCTTACCGCTCCAGCATTAAGCAGTCCTTGAGCGGCTCATCCACTTGGACATTCAACAATGTCACCAATAACGCTATTCCCGGTTTGCCACAAAACGGAGCTGGCGCGGTGGCTAAGGGCAAGCACCCGGATGCTACGGCCAAGGTGGATGTCACCACGCCGGAAACCGCATCCGCCAACTTCTTCCATCAGCTGAATCCGAAATGGGCGGTGATGGGCGATGTGACTTGGGTCGCCAACTCGCAAATGAAAGAGATTGTGATTCAGCAGTCCACGGTGGGCGGTGTGGCTCAGGGCGATATGGTGATTCACCAGAACTGGCGTGATACCTGGCGCGTGTCCTTGGGCGCCAATTACCAGTACAGCGATGCTTGGCTGTTCCGTGGCGGCGTGGCTTGGGAGCAGTCGCCGTTGCAGTCCGATAAAGATCGTCACCCGGCGCTGCCGGATAGTGACCGCTTGTGGCTGTCGCTGGGCGCCAACTACAAGATCAATAAGCAAAGCTCGGTCGACTTCGCCTATAGCTTCATCAACTTCACCAACGCCAATGTGAACTACACCGACGGCTGCAGCCCGGCCGGCACTAGCCCGACAACCGGCGCGGCTTGCACAGGCAACGGCGGCACGGTGAAGGGTAGCTACAAGACCTATCTGCAGTTGGTCGGTCTACAATATAACTATCGGTTTTAATTGAATCGGCGCCGCAGGGCGCGCGGATTTCAGGTCGGGCGGGCGCGGTGGCGCTCGCCCGGTTTTTACGTTTGCGGTGCGTCGAGTTTTCCACCTGTTTTCTCCCTCTATTTTTCCATTTACCCCCTGTTTTTTTGCCCAAATTGGGTTAGACTTATTTGTGAGAAAAGCGAGTGTTTGATATTTTTCAATACAGGCTTTTTCCAGCTGCGCTTGAGTCGCCGCCATAGTGGCTGCCAGCGCGGTTTTTCAGTAGATTGACGGATATCCATCGGCGATGAGGCGATGCCTTCGCCGCCAGGGTTCCGGGCGGGCCGGGCTTTATCATAATCACTTCCCGGCCGGTCAGTTGTGCCGGCTGCAGCGGCGGCGCGCCGCCGACTCAGCGCAAGGACGAACAACGCCCGTCCTTGAAGCAGGCTGAGCAGGCGAGAGGGGCCTGTCTCATGTTGTGTTTCAACAAAACGAGGAAACCATGTCTCAAACCAAGTTCAACGTACGCAAGGTAGCCGTGCTAGGCGCTGGCGTGATGGGGGCTCAAATCGCCGCCCATCTGGTGAATGCCAAAGTACCGACCATCCTGTTTGACTTGCCGGCCAAGGAAGGCGACAAGAACGGCATCGTGCTCAAGGCGCTGGAAGGCTTGAAAAAGCAGAAGCCGGCCCCCTTGGCCAATAAGGATGCCGTCAACCACATTCAGCCGGCCAACTACGACGACCACCTGCACCTCTTGAAGGATTGCGACCTGGTGATCGAAGCCATCGCCGAACGCATGGACTGGAAGGCGGACCTGTACCACAAAGTGGCGCCGCATCTGGGCGAGCACACCATTTTCGCCACCAATACTTCCGGCTTGTCGATCAACACGCTGGCGCAAAGCTGCCCGGACAATGTGCGCCCGCGTTTCTGCGGCGTGCACTTCTTCAATCCGCCGCGCTATATGCATCTGGTGGAAATCATTCCCTGCCTGACTTCGGACGCGCACATTCTGGATAATCTGGAGCGCTTCCTGGTGTCCAGCCTGGGCAAGGGCGTGGTTCGCGCCAAGGATACCCCCAACTTCGTCGCCAACCGCATCGGCGTCTTCTCGATGCTGGCCACCATCGCCAACGCCGCCAAGTTCGGCATTCGCTTCGACGTGGTGGACGATCTGACCGGTCCGCGCCTGGGTCGCCCCAAATCGGCCACCTTCCGCACCGCCGACGTGGTGGGCCTGGATACCTTCGCTCACGTGGTCAAGACCATGCAGGACACTCTGCCGCAAGATCCGTGGCACGGTCTGTTCCAGACTCCGGAGTGGATGCAGAAGCTGATCGCGGCCGGCGCGCTGGGCGCCAAGACCAAGGCCGGCATCTACAAAAAAGACGGCAAGCGCATGCTGGTGCTGGATCCGGCCAAGGGCGAATACGTTGGTGCCGGCGAGAAGGGCGACGACGCGGTCAAGGACATTTTGAAGATCGCCAACCCGGCGGAAAAATTCCAGAAACTGCGCGAAAGCAGCCATCCGCAGGCGCAATTCCTGTGGGCATGTTTCCGCGATGTGTTCCATTACATCTCCCACCATCTGGCCGATATCGCCAATTGCGCGCGCGACGTCGACTTTGCCATCCGCTGGGGCTTCGGCTGGAGCGTGGGTCCGTTCGAGACCTGGCAAGCCGCCGGCTGGCAACAAGTGGCCAAGTGGCTGGACGAGGACGTGAAAGCCGGCAAGGCGCTGAGCGCCGCCGCGCTGCCGGCCTGGGTATTGCAGGGCGACCGCGCCGGCGTGCATTTCGCCGAAGGTTCTTTCGACCCCGCCGGCAACAAGTTGGTGGGCCGTTCCAGGCTGGATGTGTACCAGCGTCAGCTGGCGCCTGCCAAAGTGCTGGGCGAAGCGTCCGCTCCGCTGGGTGAAACCGTGTTCGAGAACGAGGGCGTGCGCGCCTTCACCACCGGCGACGAGGTTCTGGTGGTGTCGTTCAAATCGAAGGCCCATGCCATCGGCCCGGCTGTGATCGAGGGCTTGAACAAAGCTATCGATATCGCCGAAGACCGTTTCAAAGGCTTGGTGATCTGGCAGACCGAGGAGCCGTTCTCCGTCGGCGCCGATCTGCAGTCGATGATGCCGGCCTTCATGATGGGCGATTGGGACGCGATTGACGCGACGGTGCGCCGTTTCCAGGAAACCTCGATGCGCCTGCGTTACTGCCAGGTGCCGACGGTGGCCGCTACCCAGGGCTATGTGTTTGGCGGCGGTTGCGAATTCGCGATGCACTGCGACAAGACCGTGGCGGCGCTGGAGTCCTACGTTGGTCTGGTTGAGGTGGGCGTCGGCCTGCTGCCGGGCGGCGGCGGCTGCAAGGAGTTCGCTCTGCGCGCCGCGCAAGAAGCGCGCGGCGACGTGTTGGCCGCATTGAAGGATTACTTCATGGCCATCGCTACCGCCAAAGTGGCCACCAGCGGCTTCGAAGCGCAGGAAATCGGCTTCTTCCGCAATGGCGACCCGGTCGTGTTCAACGCCTACGAGCTGTTGCACGTGGCGAAGCAGCAGGCGATCGCGCTGGCCGAAGCCGGCTATCGTCCGCCGCTCAAGGTCAAGGGCTTCCCGGTGGCGGGCCGCAGCGGCGCTGCGTCGGTCAAGGGCCAGTTGGTGAACATGCTGGAAGGCAACTTTATTTCCAAGCACGACTTCTTCATTGCCGGGCTGATTGCCGACGTAATGACCGGCGGCGACGTCGAGGCGGGCACCCTGGTCAACGAGCAGTGGATTCTGGACCTGGAGCGCAAGGCCTTCATGACCTTGCTGAAAAACTCCAAGACTCAGGACCGCATTGCGAATATGTTGACTACCGGCAAGCCGCTGCGCAACTAAGTGCTTGGGGACGATTCTGCTGCGCGAGCCGATATTGAATGCTGTGATGCTCGCCGTACCCCATGTACGGCTGCGCTTCTCGCTTCGATCTCGGCCCGCTCGCGACGAATCCTCCCGCAAGCGCGGCCAATAGCCAGATGAAAGGCCGCTTGATCGCCGCAAAGCCGATCAGGCGGCCGACAGGAGAATCGAAAATGAGCAAACAAGTACAAGAAGCTTACATCGTCGCCGCCACCCGCACCCCGGTGGGCAAGGCGCCGCGCGGCATGATGCGTCATGTGCGCCCGGACGATATGCTGGCGCACGTGATTACCGGCGCGCTGGCCCAAGTGCCGAATCTGGACCCGAAACTGATTTCCGACTGCGTGGTGGGTTGCGCCTTCCCGGAAGCGGAGCAGGGCCTTAACATGGCGCGTATCGGCGTGCTGTTGGCCGGCCTGCCCAATACCGTGGGCGGCATTACGATCAACCGTTACTGCTCGTCCGGCATCAACGCGGTGCAGATGGCCGCCGATCGCATCCGCCTGGGCGAGGCCGACGTGGTGATCGCCGCGGGAGCCGAGTCGATGTCTCTGGTGCCGATGATGGGCAACAAGGTGTCGTTGAACCCGGAAATCTTCGCCAAGGACGAAAACTACGGCATTGCTTACGGCATGGGTCTGACCGCCGAGAAAGTGGCGCAGCAGTGGGGTGTGTCGCGTGAAGATCAGGATGCGTTCGCAGTGGAATCGCATCGCCGCGCTCTGGCCGCGATTGACGGCGGCAAGTTCAAGAGCGAGATTACGCCGCTGGAGGCGACGTATCGCACGCCCAACCTGGAAACCGGCGAAGTGGCGGTTAAAACCCGAGTCCTGGACACCGACGAAGGTCCGCGTCGCGAGACCACGCTGGAGGGCCTCGCCAAGCTGAAAACGGTGTTCGACGCCAAGGGCTCGGTCACTGCCGGCAACTCTTCGCAGATGTCCGACGGCGCCGGCGCCGTGATTCTGGTGTCCGAGCGCGTGCTCAAGGAGTTCAAGCTGACGCCGCTGGGTCGCTACGTCACCTTCGCGGTCAAGGGCGTGCCGCCGGAAATCATGGGCATTGGTCCGAAAGAGGCGATTCCCGCCGCCTTGAACCAGGCCGGCCTGAAGCAGGACGATCTGAAGTGGATCGAGCTGAACGAGGCGTTTGCGGCTCAGGCTTTGGCGGTGATCCGCGATCTGGAGCTGGATACTTCCAAGGTGAATCCGCATGGCGGCGCCATCGCCCTGGGCCATCCCCTGGGCGCTACCGGCGCCATTCGCACCGCCACCTTGGTGCATGGCATGCGTGACGCCGGGCAAAAGGGCTATGGCATGGTGACCATGTGCATCGGCACCGGCATGGGCGCCGCCGGCATCATCGAAGTGTTGTAAGCTTGATTTGCCCGCTTAAAAAAACCGGCTTGCAATCGCAAGCCGGTTTTTTATTACGCGCCAGCCCGTGGCGGGCAAGGCTTAATCCACTTTGGACAGGGTGTCGAAGTCGCTGTGGCTGCAGTCCTCGTATTCGTGCTGGGGCGTTTTGAGGCGAATTTGATAGGACTTGCCCTGCGCAGCCAGCACCAGTTGCTTGTCCGGCTGCGTCAGCGCTTTGGGCATCAGAAAGTAACGCTGGCCTTTGCGGGAATTGGGCTGGGTAATGTAGATGGCGGTGGAGGGCGGCGAGTCCGCATGCTCAGGGTCCAGCAGCGATACGCCAACAGGGTTTTGCCCGAGGATTTCTATGCCAACCTTGGTGCCGTTGCTCTGGCGTAGAATACGGCGGATCACGCCCAGCAATTGAGGATGGTTGTCCGCCTTAACGAGGATGACGCGGCCGATGGCCAACTGCTCCACCGCCTTGCCGATGAAGGTGAGGCCCATGCCGGTGGAGCTGATGTCGTTGATGCGCCAATCGCTGGCGCGCTCGGGGTCCTGCGTCGGCATGTCCTGAACCTTGACTTGATAGGCTACGCGTTCAAAGCCGATGCTGACATGGGCGTTGGACGCATGCAGGGAGCGCTCCGACTTGCGCAGCGACTTGCCGCCGTCGGTAGACCAGCGGATGGCCAGTTTTTCGCATAGAATGGCCCATTCCTCGCGTTCCAGGTCGCCGTTCATGGCCTCTAGGGCGGGAGGGATCCGTCTGTCCAGATCAAACATCAGATCCGCCAGCCGGCTGGTGATTTCGTAGGCGGACCAATAGCGGTGCCATTTGCCGGCCATGCCGCGCAGCATGGCTTGCGGCGGCTCGGGCATCGACAGGTTGTACACGAAAATAGGTTCTTCCACCGGAGGTTGCTTGTCCAGCGGAATGCCCTGGCTCAGCATCATCAGCAATTGGTCGACCGCGACGATTTCCTTGTGCAGCATATTGTCGGTCTGAGCCAGGAACAGCATTCCGGCCTGAATCAGCAACTGTTCACAGCTGAACTCATCCGGGCTGTTCAGGTAAAGCTTGATAGGCTGTCGGGAAAAGCCGCTTTCCTCGGCTTGGCTGAAAAAGCGGAAACCGTTTTGCCACGCCGCGCCTTCCGGCTTCAGGTAACGCAGCGAATTCCAGGCGATCAGCCGCATCTGATGATGCAGGCCGCGGATGGTGACGATGCGGATTTCGTCTTCCGGCACCGCGTTGGGGTGGCTTTTGTACAGCCGCAAGCAAATCTGGTAGGCGGAGGACAGTTCGTGCCAGTAGGCCAGGATGGTGGGAAGATAGCCTTTGCTGCCGCCTTTGGAATGCAAGTAGTCCTGGCATAGCTGGCGGTGGATATTGTTGGCCTTGTCGTCGACGTAGACCAGGGTTTTGACCCGCTCTTTCAGCGAGATCTCGGTGTCGGTATTGATTTTGGCGACGGCTTTGATGATTTCCACCAAGGCGCCGAAATATTCGGCTTCGGGCAAGTCGCGCACTAATAGGGTTGCGGACTGCGCCACTTCGGAGGCAGTCGTGTTTTTGTTCAGTAGGGAACTGACAAGTGATTTGAAGTCAAACATTTAGCCCGGCTTTATAGGAAATTATGTTTTCATTGGCATATTGCTATATCTTACGCCACGCGCAGGCGCGGGTGAAACGGTAATTCTCATTATTTACCCATATGCTTACAAATAACAATCGCTGGAATCAGCGACAGTGGCTGGCCTCGCTGCTGTTGCTCGGGGTTTTGTCGCAAACGGCCAGGGCGGACGGAACAGAAGAGCTTGGCGTTTATCCGCCGCAGGGTGTGGGTTTGGTGCTGGGCGGCGGCGGCGCGCGGGGTTTTGCCCACCTGGGGGTGCTGAAGGAGCTGGAGCGTTTGCGGGTTCCCATCGCCTGTATCGCGGGAACCAGCGCGGGGGCCCTGATTGGTGGTATTTATGCAAATGGACTGCCTTTGGCGCAGATGGAGCACGAATTCGACGCCGCTGATTGGGATGCCTTGTTGTCCGGCAAGCCGACGCGGGCGGACGTGCCGTACGACCGCAAGCGTGATGATTACAAGAACTATCTGGACATTACCTTCGGCCTGAAAAAAGACGGGCTGAAAGTACCGCGCAGTGCGATCAACTCGCAGGAAATCGAGCTGTACATCCATAAGCTGACACGTGACCGCGTGGTGGGTAGTTTCGATCAGCTTCCCATTCCGTTCCGGGCTGTCGCCACTGATCTGGCAACTGGCGAGCCGGTGGTGTTTTCCCAAGGCTCGCTGGCGCGAGCGCTGCGCGCCAGCATGGCGGTGCCGGGATTGTTCGATCTGATCGAGGACGACGATGGCCGCTTGCTGGTGGACGGCGGTTTGGCGCGCAACTTGCCTATTCAGGATGTCAAAGGCCGCTGCGCGGACCGGGTGATCGTCGTCGATGTGTCCACGCCCTTGATGAAGGCGAAAGAGATCAATAGCCTGTTCGATGTGGTGGCGCAGACCTCCAATTTGATGGTCAGCCGCAACGCCAAGGAACAACTGCGCAAGCTGGACAAGCGCGATCTGGTGATCAAGCCGGATCTGAGCGGCTATACCTCGGCCTCCTTCAGCGAACACCAGGCCATCACTCAGCGAGGGGAGGAGGCGGCCAAGGCGCTGGCCAAGCAGTTGTCGGCCTATTCGGTATCCGAAGAGGAATACGCGGCGTGGAAACGCCGACTGGTGCGGCCGCATTTCCCCTTGATCGACAAGATCCAGGTGGAGGGCAAGCCCGGCCAGTTCACCAAGCCGGAGCAATTGGCCAAATCGCTGGCCTTCTCCTCGGTGGTGGAGCCGATCAGCAGCGCCCAGTCCCGCTTGCGCGGCGTGTTCGCCGGAGGCGATTACGACCGGCTGACCTACCGCGTGGACAATGTGTCCGGCCGCAATGTGATGACGGTGTCGCCGCTGGAACGCAGCATTGGCCCTAACTTCCTTCGTTTTGGCTTGAACCTGAACAGCGCGACGCCGGGCGAGAGCAATTTCAACTTTTTGGCCTCGCATGAATGGCGCAACGCCAACAGCGCCGGCGGCGCCTGGCGCAATGATGCCTCCATAGGCCAGAACAAGCTGTTCAAGACCGAGTGGTACCAGCCGCTGTACGAGGGCAGCCCGGTATTCGGCGCCGTGTCCTTGGGCTATCGACAGGACTTTCTGCCGATTTATAACGCTGACCATTCGTTGAATACAGAGTGGAACAACGATGTGGGCAGCGTGCGGCTGGATGGCGGCGTGGCTTTGGGGCAGTACGGCGAGTGGCGGATTGGCGCGTACCGGGACGATAATCACTTTGGTTCCCGAGTATCGTGGTTTCCCGGCTTTGTGCCGCCAAACTTTCGGGATACCGGGGTGGGCACCAGCCTGATAGTCGACCAGTTCGACAACCCGCGCTGGCCGCGCTCCGGCTACTTCTTCAGTGGCCGGTTGACCAAGAGCATTCCGTCCTGGGGCAGCGATGTCAATCTGACCAGTTACAATACGACCTTGGAGTACGCCAAGACGCTGGGCAGCATCACAATAAGGTTGAGCGCCAAGAACAAGGGGGCTTTGAATCTTAAGGACAGAGAGGATGCCCAGACCTTGCCCAGATCGCTGGGCGGCTTTTTGAACCTGAGCGGTTATCAGGAATCCGAACTGATCGGCGATCGCTCGTCCCTTTTCCGCTCCATGCTGTATTGGCGAGCGTCCAGCCTGCCGTCCGCCATTGGATCTGGCGTTTACGCTGGCATCTCGATGGAGCTAGGCAAGATTTGGGGCCGAGTGCGGGCTGAAGATTTTACGTCGCAAGATACTAACTGGATCCCCGCCGGCTCGGTTTTCCTGGCCGCGGACACCATTATCGGGCCGTTCTTCGTTGGCGTCGGCACGGCGAGGGGCGGCAAGCCCACTGCCTATCTGTACTTGGGTTCCGACTACTGAGCGAAGTCCGGGCAGCGCTCGGGCAAACCAAAAACGCTATATGGCTGCGGCCATATAGCGTTTTTTATTGTGCAGCTGTCTGTTTAGTCAGCTGGTTTCTAATCTTTTGGACGGTTGAATTTTTAAGTTGTTGTATTTTCTGTTGTTGATGTGTGACGTAAAAATACAAACGTTTGAATAATTCTGGTGTTTTCAGCGGCTTTCCCCTATTAACAATCTTGGGCATGCAAATAAGAGCAAATACTCAGCCCGCATTTCATCGACTAGAGGAGAAACACCATGAAGAAGTTGCTTCACGGAGCATTGCTGTGCCTGGGACTATGGCTGCCGCTGTCCACGGCTTACGCCGCCGGCGGCTATACCCAGACCCGCTATCCCATCGTGCTGGTGCATGGTTTGTTCGGCTTCGGCCAATTACTGGGAGTGGATTACTTCTACCAAGTGCCGGCGGCCTTGCGTTCAGACGGCGCGCAGGTGTTCGTGGCCGAAGTGTCCGCGCTGAACAGCAACGAGGCTCGCGGAGAGCAGTTGTTGCAACAGGTGCAAAAAATCATTGCCATCACCGGCGCCGCCAAGGTCAATCTGATCGGGCATAGCCAGGGCGCGCCAACGGCGCGCTACGTGGCTGGGGTGAGGCCGGACCTGGTGGCGTCGGTTACATCGGTGGGCGGCGTCAACAAGGGGTCGGTGGTGGCCGACATCGTACGCGGCGTGGCGCCTTCGGGCTCGGTGTCCGAGGCCGTGGCGGTTGCCGTGGCGAAGGCTTTGGGCACGGTCATTCAGTTCTTCGCCGGTACTTCAGGCCAGCCGCAATATCCGGTGGGCGCCTTGGATTCCTTGACCACCGCCGGCTCCGCCGCTTTTAGCGCCAAATTCCCGCAAGGGGTCCCGACCAGCGCTTGCGGCGAGGGGGATTACCAGGTCAACGGCATCCGTTATTACTCTTGGACCGGCTCGGCCACCGTCACCAATATTCTGGACCCGCTATCGGCGCCGATGGGCGTGCTGGGCCTGGCTTTTGGTTTCACGCCCACCGATGGCCTGGTCAGCGCTTGCTCGGCGCGGCTGGGGCAGGTGATCCGCGACAATTACCGGATGAACCATATGAATGAGATCAACCAGAGTTTCGGCCTGGTCAGCTTGTTCGAGGTCAGTCCGGTGAGTTTGTATCGGCAACAGGCCAACCGCTTGAAGAATACGGGGCTATGATGCGGCGCGCCTGGGTGGGCTGGGCTTGCGCGCTGCTGTTGGGCGGGCTGGTCTGGCTGGGGCGGCCTGGCGCTGATGAGGTGGCGGCCCAGGCCGGCGGCTCCGCGCCGCAGGCGGCGCCGTCGTTGCGCGGCACTCAGGTCGACGGCCGGGCGAGCGCGGAGACGAGCGGGGCGCTGAGGGTGGACGCGGAACTGAGACGCTTGTTCGATTACCAATTGGCGGCGTTGGGGGAGCGAGATCTGCCCGCGGTCCGCAAGGCGGTGCAACAGGCCTTGCAGGCGCAATTGAACGGAGCGGCCCTTAAGCAGGCGCTGGAGTTGTTCGACCGCTATGTCGCCTATCGTCGTGCTTTGAGCGATGGCAAGGCGGCGGCGGGCGGCGTGGCCGAGCGTTTGCAGCAGATGAGGGCGCTGCGTTTGCAGTTCCTGTCGGAGAGCGAAGTGGCCGGCTTGTTTGGAGAGGAAGACCTTTACGACGACTTCACCGTCAAGCGGTTGCGCATTGCCGCCGACGTCAGCCTGAGCGCCGAGCAGAAAGCCGCGCGGCTCAAGGCCTTGGAGGCGGGCTTGCCGGCGGATCTGCGCGCGGCGCGCTTGGAACCGGTCAAGCACTTGACCTTGGCCGAGGCGGAGGAGACTTTGCGGAAGAAGGGCGGAGGCGAACAGGAGCTGTACGCCTTGCGCGCCGGCATGGTGGGCCAGGCCGCCGCCGATCGTTTGTCGCAGTTGGATCGCGAGCAAGCGCAGTGGCAGTCCAGGGTGGAGGCTTACCGCTTAGAGGCGCAGCGCTTGCAAACGGTTGCCGGTTTGGACGCCGCGCAGAGGCGGCAGGCCTTGGCCGGCTGGCGCGCCCAGCGCTTCAATCCGCAGGAGCAATTGCGGCTGGACGCTATCGTCCCGCCGCAATAGTCGGCGGCTTAGCGGTTTTCTTCGTTCTGAAACAGCCGGGAGAGACCTTCTCCCGGTTCTTTTTCCCGCATGAAGGCTTCGCCCACCAGGAAGGTATGGACCTGGTGGCTGCGCATCAGCCGCACGTCGTCGATGGTGGCGATGCCGCTTTCCGTGATGGCGATACGGCCGTTCTCAATTTGAGGCAGCAGTTTCAGCGTGGTGGCCAGGCTGACTTCGAAGCTGCGCAGATTGCGGTTGTTGACGCCGATCAGTTCTGTTCTCAATTGCAGAGCCTGTTCCAGTTCGTCTGCGTCGTGCACTTCGGCCAGAACCGCCATGCCCAGTTCCATCGCCAGGGCTTCCAACTCGCGCATCAGAGGCAACTCCAGCGCGGCGGCGATCAGCAAAATGCAGTCGGCGCCCATCGCGCGGGCTTCGTACACCTGATAGGGGTCGACGATGAAGTCCTTGCGCAGCACCGGCAGGCGGCAGGCGGCGCGGGCGGCCTGCAAATAGGCGGCGTCGCCTTGGAAATACTGGCGGTCGGTCAGCACCGACAGGCAGGCAGCGCCGTGTTCGGCGTAGCTGGCGGCGATGTCGGCCGGACGGAAGTCTTCGCGGATCACGCCTTTGCTCGGGCTGGCTTTCTTGATCTCGGCGATGACCGCGGCTTGGCCCAGCGCGTGTTTGGCGCGCAGCGCGGCGACAAAATCGCGACGATCGCCGCTGAGCGCTTCCGCTGCGGCGCGCACCGCGCTCAGAGGCCGCTGCGGCAAGGCTGCGGCGATTTCTTCGCGTTTGGTGGCAATGATGGTGTTGAGTATGTCTGACATGCTTGAGTCTGCAATCCGGCCAAGTCGAAAGAAACGACCATCATGCAGGAACAGCCGTGGCGTTGACAAGCCGTGTCGTTCAGTCCTTCTCTGCTGGGTTTTGTCTGCGGGGCACGTCGACGATGCGCGGCGGGTGGCCGGTCAGGTCCAGAAAGCGCATCAGCTCGTCCATGGGCAGCGCCAGCGTGCTGGTATTGACCAGCGGATGGCAAAGGATGGCGTCCCGGCGGCTCAGCGCCTGATCGATGACGACGGAGACCTGACGGTCGCGGTCATTGAAGGCGGCCAAAAGCGTCACCGAGCCCGGCGTCAGGCCCAAGCAACGTTGCAGGCGGTCAGGCGAGGCGAAGCGCAGGCCCTTGAGTTCCAGCAATTCGCCCAGGGCCTTGATGTCGACCCCAGCGTCGGCAGGCACCGCCAACAGCACATGCTGGCGGCCCTTGGCGTCGCATAGAAACAGGTTTTTGCATTCCGCGCCCGGCAGGCCGGGCGCTAGGCGCGCGGCCTCTTCGCAGGTGTAGACCGGGGGGTGGTCGAAGCGCTGGCGGCGGATCTGGTGCTGGTCGAGAAAGTCGTACAGAGCATGTTCCATGCTCCGCAGGCTAGCATGACGGCGGCGCGTGCTTCAATGGTCGCGCCGCCAGCTTTGGCTCAGTCGCGCCAGCGGTCTTCAAACACCAATTGCTCCAGAGGCTGGCGGCTGGCCCACTTTTCTTGTTCCAGCATGGGTTGGGCGTAGAACTCGGCGACATGGCCAAGACACAACACGGCAATGGGTTTTGCGCCCTCCGGCATGCCCAGCAGCGCGGAGAGCGCGGCCGGGTCGAACAAGGACACCCAGCCCATGCCCAGGCCTTCGGCGCGGGCCGCCAGCCACAGGTTCTGGATGGCGCAGGCCACCGAGGCCAAGTCCATTTCCGGCAGAGTGCGGCGGCCGAACACATGGCGTTCGCGGCCGTCCATCAGCGCGGCTACCAGCACTTCGCCGCAGTCGCGGATGCCTTCCACTTTCAGGCGCAGGAATTCTGCTTGGCGCTCGCCCAATTGATCCGCGGTGCGCAGGCGCTCGGCGTCCACCAGTTTGCCTATTTCCTCGCGCAGGCTGCGGTTAGCGATGCGGATGAAGCGCCACGGCTGCATATAGCCGACGCTGGGCGCGTGGTGGGCGGCTTCGAGCAGCCGTCGCAGCAGCGCCGGGTCTACCGGGTCCGGCAGAAAATGGCGCATGTCGCGCCGTTGTTCTATCACCCGGTAGATGGCGGCGATGTCTTGATCGGGATAGCGGTGCATGGGGAGGCCTTTCTAAAGAACCTGTTCGAGATCTGCTGCGCTTCAGCAATACGGCGTGGAACACAAGCTCAAATGTTCATGCATCGCATGGCCATTTCTTTTTATTAAGAGTGGCTAACAAACTCCTGATGCTGCGTTGCGCCGACTTGCCGTACTCAAGTACGGCCTGCGTCGGCACGCCTTGCCTCAGCCGTAATACTGAGTTTTGTTAGCTGCTCTAAGAGGTTTCACCCTGTCTTGCTCCAGATTGCGAGACTTTGAACAGGCTTTGGCAAACGGACGAGAGGGATTTTCAGTGTCGGAGGATAGCGGCTTTGTCACAGCTGGCAAATAGCATGGCCTTGCTTGCAGGAGGACTCATGACTTCGGTCAAGCGATTCAGCGGATTAGACGCTTTTGGCATGAGTTTCCCACATGACGCCGCGCATGCGGGCGTGATAAAGTGGACAGTCTGAATTCCAACGTTGCCGCGCCGGGCGCGGCGCGTTCGGCCATAGCCCGAACCGCTATCGCATCTTGATGATTTAGAGGACTTTCCGTGACCCGAATTGCAGAACTAGAACCCAAAGTCGTCTGGGAGCATTTCCAGACCTTGTGTGAAATCCCGCGTCCGTCCAAGCATGAGCAGCAATTGCGCGATTACCTGAAGGGGTGGGCGGAACTGCGCGGCCTGGACACCGTGGTGGACGAGGTCGGCAACCTGATCATTCGCAAACCGGCGACCCCAGGCTATGAAAACCGCATCGGCGTGGTGTTGCAAGGCCATCTGGACATGGTGTGCCAGGCCAACACCGGCACCGAGCACGACTTCTTCAAGGATCCGATTCGTCCGGCGCTGCAAGACGGCTGGCTGGTGGCGGAAAACACCACGCTGGGCGCCGACAACGGCATCGGCGTGGCGCTGGGCATGGCGGTGCTGAATAGCGAGGACGTGCCGCACGGGCCGATCGAGGTGCTGCTGACACTGGATGAGGAAGCCGGCATGGGCGGCGCGCTGGGTCTGGGCACCGGTCTTTTACAAGGCCAGTACCTGATCAATATCGATACCGAAGAGTGGGGCGAGTTCTACATGGGCTGCGCCGGCGGCGTCGACGTCAACGTCAGCCGCGGCTATGCGAGCGAGGACGTTCCCGCTGGCTATCAAGCCGCCAGCCTGGTGATCAAAGGCCTGCGCGGCGGCCATTCCGGCGCCGATATTCATCTGGGCCGCGGCAACGCCAACAAGATTCTGATTCGTCTGATCCGAGAGCTGGAAGCGGAAACCGATCTGCGCGTGTCTTCGTTCAAGGGCGGTACCGCGCGCAACGCCTTGTCGCGCGAGGCTTTCGCCGCAGTGGCTTTCCCGGCCGCGGATGCGGACAAGGTAGCGGCCAAGCTGGATGCGTTCCAGAGCCTGCTGCGCTTTGAACTGGCTGGCGTCGACGAGGGCGTCACCGTGGTGCAGGAGCGGATCGAGCTGGACAAGGTGATGTCGCGCGCGGATCAAGGCGCGATCTTCGCTGCCTTGCACGCGGCGCCGCATGGCGTCAAGCGCATGAGCCAGCGCGTCCAGGGCGTGGTGGAAACCTCCAACAACCTGGGCGTGGTGGTGGTGGAAGAGGGCAAGTTGTTCGCCAACCTGATGGTGCGCTCCTTGCTGGATTCCGGTACCTGGATGCTGGCGCGCGAGGTGGAAAGCCTGTTCCTGTTGGCTGGTTGCAAAGTCGAGATGGAAGGCGGCTATCCGGGCTGGGCGCCTAACCCGCAATCCAAGCTGCTGGCCTTGTTCCAGCAAGTCTATGCGCGCGAGTTCGGCGACGAGGCCCAGGTGCAAGTGATCCATGCCGGCCTGGAGTGCGGCATCTTGGGTTCCAAGTATCCGGATATGGACATGGTGTCCTTCGGACCCAACATCCGCGGCGCGCATGCGCCGGGCGAGCGGGTGGAGGTGGAGTCGGTGGGCAAGGCCTGGCATTTGCTGAAGGCGGTGTTGGCTGCGGTGCCGGCGCGCTGAATCTCTGTTAGCTAAGGTTTGAAGCGAATACCGGCCAGCGTCAGCTGGCCGGTTTTGTATTGGTCGAGCCGGTTTTGCCCTATGATCACAACAGCCGCGCCGCTGTTATTTCGCATGGAGACTAGCGATGAACGATTCCATCAAGCGATTGCTGCTGACCGGCGGCCTGATTGTGTCGCTGGCCATGGGCATACGCCATGGCTTTGGTTTCTTCATGCCGCCGATGACCCAGGCCTTCGACTGGAGCCGGGAAGCCTTCGCCTTCGCGCTGGGGCTGCAAAACCTGGTATGGGGCCTGGCTCAACCCTTCGCCGGCGCGCTGGCGGACAGGCATGGTTCCGGCAAGGTGCTGCTGGGCGGCGCCTTGCTTTATGTCGCCGGCCTGGCTTTGATGACGGTGTCCGGCACACCCTTGCTGTTTTCCCTATCGGCCGGCGTCTTGCTTGGTCTGGCCTTGTCCTGTGTCACTTATAGCGTGATTTTTGGCGTGGTGGCGCGCAGCGTGTCGCCGGCCTACCGTTCGCGCGCGATGGGCATCGTCGCGGCGGCGGGGTCTTTCGGCCAGTTTGCGATGATCCCGGTGGAGCAAGGCTTGATCGACGGCCTGGGCTGGCTGCCGGCGCTGCTGATCCTGGCCGCTTGCGCCGCGCTGATGCTGCCCTTGTCCGGCTGGCTGGCGCGCGAGGACCGGCCGGCGCAAACCGCCGCGGCCCAGCATTTGTTGCGCGGGATGGCGGACACCTTCGCCGCCGCCTGGGCGGAACGCGGCTTCCGTCTGCTGATGGCCGGCTATTTCGTCTGCGGCTTTCAGGTAGTGTTCATCGGCGTGCATCTGCCGGCCTATCTGCGCGACCACGGCTTGGGCGGCGGCACCGCTAGTCTGGCGCTGGCCTTGATCGGCCTGTTCAATATATTCGGCACCATGGCCTTTGGCGAACTGGGCAGCCGTTGGTCAAAGCCCAGCCTGCTCAGTTTCATTTACCTGATGCGCAGCGTGGTGATCGCGGTTTTTCTATTGCTGCCGCTTAGCGGCGTTTCAGTGGCGGTGTTCGCCGCCACGATGGGTTTTTTGTGGCTGTCCACGGTGCCGTTGACCAATGGGGTGATCGCCGGCATGTTCGGCGTGCGTCACCTGGGTCTGCTGTCCGGCGCGGTGTTTTTCTCGCACCAGGTGGGCAGTTTCCTGGGGGTGTGGCTGGGCGGGGCGCTCTATGATTTGCTCGGCAATTACGATCTGGTATGGATGCTGGCGATAGCCCTGGGCCTGCTGGCCGCCGCGGCCAATCTGCCGGTGCGCGAAACGCCGTCGACCGGTTTTGCCAAGGAGGACGCATGAGGGCTGTGCTGTTGTCCGTCGGCGCGGCGCTGCTGCTGGCCTGGCTGACCGGGATGTATTTGCGCGCCGATTTCGTGGTGGACCTGGCCAACCGGGTATGGACTTGTTTTGGTTAAGAACCTGTTCACGAGTTGCTGCGCGTCGGCGGGAGAGTTAGACAGAGGCGTTGAAACCCGCTTCGAAATACCCATGGGGCGCGTATGCATTCCACTTGCCCAGCTCTTTTCGTTTTGCTTCGACGTAAGTCGCGAGGCTTTGAAGAGATTCTAAGAGTTGGTTGGTCTCTTGCGTTTTATCGCGACAAAGGCTTGCGAGCGTGGCTCATCTCGCGGAAACTGGGTGTTTCGGGAGCCGCGTGTTCAAACCCGGACGCGCGCGTCTCTACAGGATGCATGCAATAGAGAAAGACTGGAAGCCGTGTCGGAACATTTACTTAAACAGCACCGCGATGCCATCGACAACATCGATGTGGAAATCCTCAATCTGCTGAACCAGCGCGCCACTCACGCGCGTGAGATCGGCGAGATCAAGGGCGGCGGCATCATCTATCGGCCCGAGCGCGAGGCGCAGGTGTTGCGCCGCGTCAAAGAACTCAATCCCGGACCTTTGCCGGGCGAGTCGGTGGCGCGCTTGTTCCGCGAGGTGATGTCCGAATGCCTGGCGCTGGAAAAGCCGCTGTCCATCGCCTATCTGGGGCCGGAAGGTACTTTCAGCCAGTTGGCCACGCTCAAGCATTTCGGCCACGCCGCGCGCACGGTGGCCTGTAGTTCGATCGACGAGGCTTTTCGTCTGGTGGAGTCGCGTGGTCTGGATTACGTGGTGGCGCCGGTGGAGAATTCCACTGAAGGCGCGGTGGGCCGCACGCTGGACCTGATGGTCACCAGTCCGTTGAAGATTTGCGGCGAAGTGGTGCTGCGCATCCACCACCATTTGCTGCGGAAGGTGGAGGGCCTGGACGGCATCCGTCGCGTCTACGCGCATGCTCAGGCGCTGGCGCAGTGTCATGAGTGGCTGAACAAGAACCTGCCGGAAGCGGTGGAGCGGGTGTCGGTGGCCAGCAACGCCGAAGCGGCGCGGCTGGCGGCCGAAGACGAGGGCGCGGCGGCGATCGCCGGTCAGGCCGCGGCCGAGCGCTACGCGCTGTTGAAGCTGGCGTCCAATATCGAGGACGAGCCCAACAATACCACCCGTTTCCTGGTATTGGGGCTGCAAGACGTGGGCGTGACAGGCCAGGACAAGACCTCGGTGGTGGTGTCCGCGCCCAACCGCCCTGGGGCGGTGCACCAGTTGCTGGCGCCCATAGCCGGCAATGGGGTGTCGATGAGCAAATTCGAGTCCAGGCCGTCGCGCGCGGGCCTGTGGGACTATGTGTTCTTCATTGATATGGAAGGGCATCGAGACGACGCCAATGTGCAGCAGGCGCTGGCGGGGCTCGCCGAGTGCACTTCCTTTGTCAAAGTGCTGGGCTCTTATCCGCTCGCGGTGCTTTGAATTTTAGGATGAGGATGCAAGCGGGCCGCGCAGCGGCCCGTTGTGTTTTTGACGTTAATGTTTGATAGGGGAAAAATAAGAATGAAAGCTATCTGCCTGTTTTGCGGCTCCAACAAGGGCGTCAAGCCCGAATACGAAGCGGCCGCCCAGGACTTTGGCCGCACCTTGGCCGAACAGGGCATCACTCTGGTCTACGGCGCCGGTAAAGTGGGTTTGATGGGCGTGGCCGCGGATGCCGCGCTGGCGGCCGGCGGCAAAGTCATCGGCGTGATTCCGGAGTTTCTCAAGGCCAAAGAAGTGGCGCATACCGGCTTGACGGAAATTCATGTCACCGAAACCATGCACCAGCGCAAGGCGCTGATGGCGGAGTTGTCCGACGGCTTCATCGCGCTGCCGGGCGGCTTCGGCACCTTCGACGAATTATTCGAGATCTTGACCTGGGGTCAGTTGTCCTTGCACGGCAAGCCGGTGGGGCTGCTGGACGCCGCCGGCTATTATCAGCCCTTGCATCGGATGATGGAGCACGCGGTGGCGGAGGGCTTCGCCCGTCCCGGCAATATGGATCTGTTCCGCATCAACGAAGACTTGTCTGCGCTGTTGTCGGATATGCGCGCTTACCAGCCGCGGGAGGTCGCCAAGTGGCTGGACCTGGCCAAGGCTTGAGTCGGCGCTGAAGCCAAGATGCGGGCGAGAGAAACGGCGGCGCAGGGCTGGCGCCGGCTGAAACGGGTGTTGACCTGGCCGCTGGCCTTGCTGGCGGCCTTGATCATCCTGTTCGAAGAGTACGCCTGGGACGAGCTGTCCGCCGCGCTGGGGCGCTTGGCGGCCTGGCCGCCGCTGGCTGCGCTGGAGCGGCGCATCGCCGTCTTGCCGCCGTGGGCTGCCCTGGCGATATTCGCGCTGCCGGCGGCCTTGTTGCTGCCGGTCAAACTGGCGGCGCTGTTCCTGATCGGGCGGGGGCACGCGCTGCTGGGCGTGCTGATTATTCTGCTGGCCAAGGTGGGAGGCACCGCGCTGGCGGCGCGGTTGTTTACGCTGACCCGGCCGACGCTGATGCGAGTGTCCTGGTTTGCGCGGCTGTATAATGGCTTCGTTTACTGGCGCGAGCGAATCTTCGAGCGCTTGCGGGCCTCGGCTCCGTGGCGGCTGGCGCATGCGCTGGCCGGGTTTGTCCGGCGAGGCGCGCAGCGGCCGTCGTTCTGGTCGCGGCTGGGGCGTCGTTTGGCTGGGCGTTGGCGCAGGCGGTCATGAAGGGTTTTGAACGGGATAGCGGATGATCATCATCATGAACCGGCTGGCGCCGGAAAGCGAAGTGGCTGCCGTGGTGGCCAAGATACGAGGCGCGGGGCTTAGCGAGCATGTGTCGCGCGGCGCGGAGCGCACCATCATCGGCGCGGTGGGGGACGAACGCAGCTTGTCGCCGGAAATGTTCGAGTCGATGCCGGGGGTGGAGCGGGCGATGCGGGTGGTGCGCGAGTACCGCATCGTCTCCCGGGAGACTCACCCGCAGAACAGCGTGGTGCAGGCGCGAGGTCTGGCCTTCGGCGGCGAAGCCTTGCAGGTGATTGCCGGACCGTCCGCGGTGGAGTCGGCGCAGCAGATCGCGCAGGCCGCAACGGCGACGCGGGCCGCCGGTTGCCGGTTGCTGCACGGCGGCGTGTTCAAGCAGCATCCCAGCCCTTACGGCTTTCAAGGCCTGGGGGTTGAGGGCATTGAGCAGTTGATCGCAGCCGGCCGCGCCGAGGGGCTGCCGGTGGTGTCCGAGTTGGCCGACGTGCGCATGCTGGACGTGTTTTTGGAGCAGGGCGTGGACATCATCCAGATTGGTTCGCGCAGCATGCAAAACGTCGAGCTGTTGAAGGAGGTGGGGCGCTTGAACAAGCCGGTTATCCTCAAGCGCGGCGTTGCCGCGACCTTGGGCGACTGGTTGATGGCTGCCGAATACATCGCAGCCGGCGGCAACCACAACATCGTGTTCTGCGAGCGCGGGATTCGGAGTTTCGAGCCAGCCTATCGCGCCACGCTGGATGTCAGCGCGATTCCCTTGCTCAAGCGCGAAACTCATTTGCCGGTGATTGTCGACCCCAGTCACGCCGCCGGCAAAGCCTGGCTGGTGCCGGCGCTGGCCAAGGCGGCTTTGGCCGCCGGCGCGGACGGCCTGCTGCTGGACATGCACCCGCAGCCGGAGGCCGCCTTGTGCGAAGCCGATCAGGCCTTGACGCCTGAGGGGCTGGCCGCGCTGATGGCGGAGCTGCGGCCCTTGGCGGCGACCTTGGGGCGTAGTCTGTAATCGGATTCCAAGCGTCGATGCATGAAAAAAGCCGCGTTTACGCGGCTTTGCTTTTTCCGGTGTCGGCGATCAAACCTTGTGGCGTTCGCACAGCGCGCGGAAGGCGCCCATATACTGATCCTGCACATAGGGTTTGAGCAGGGCCAGCACCTGCAGCACGCCACGGTGGCCGGATTCCTCGGTGATCGGCGCTTTGGGGCGCGCGGTTTGTTCGAAGGCGAACCAGAACTTCACCACCAGCCAGATATTGATGCTGACCGGTTCGATGTCTTCCTCGTCCATTTCCAGCAAACCCAGGCGGATGAATTCGCGGAAGTGTTCGGCCAGGATGTTTTTCAGTTCGGTGTTGACGAACTGATGGTACTCCGACTGCATTTGCGGGTTGCGCGCCAGCATGCCTGGCAGGTCGTAGAACATGAAGCGGAACTGCCACATCGCCAAGAAGGCGGTATCCAGGTAGTTAACCAGATCGTCTACCGTCATTTCTCGGTTTTCCGGCACCGCCAGGCGCTGATTGATGAACTCGCGGTACATCAGGAAAATTTGATAGACGATCTCTTCCTTGTTGCGGAAGTGGTAGTACAGGTTGCCCGGGCTGATGCCCAGATGCGCGGCAATGTGATTGGTGGTGATGCTGCGCTCGCCCTGCTCGTTGAACAGCTTGAGGCTCTCCTGGATGATGCGGTCGTAGGTTTTGATTCTGTTTTTGCTCATGATGCGCTTGGGCTGTTCAATGACATTCGGGATGCGCCATTCTAACGCAAATTTGGAGTTCTTGCTCTAATTATTTGCGCGCGCGCTTCCCGCTGTCTTAGGCCGGGGCTGTATCGCCCTGTTCGGGAAAACATTGCGCCAGAAAGTGGTGCAAGATGGTCTGTTCAATACGATGCCGGTCGCGGGCCGGTATCGCGATGCGCAAGATCAACTGATAGCGTTTTTCGTCGATGGGCTGTAGCGCGATGCGCGGTTCCACTGACGGAATGTCCACCAGATTACGCTTGGCCATGTCTTCCATGTGCTGGCGCGCCACTTCCAGATGAGGCTGGCAGGACTCTTCCGCCGCCGCCATCAGTAGGCGCTCGGCGCGAATGGGCGGCACGGAGTAGGCCATGGGGACGTTGACGATGTGCATCACATAGTCGCCCATGTAGTTTTCGCGAATCACCGGCGTGGATAGCAGCAGGCTGTTGGGAAAGGTCAGCGCCCGCCCGGTCATCTGGTGCGAGCTGTGATTGGGTCCGATCTCCATCACCGTGGTGGACAGCAGGCCGATGTCCACCACCCGCCCGCGCACCGTGCCCACTTCGATATGATCGCCCAGGCTGTAGCTGTTGGAGGTCTGGCGCACCAGACCGCCGGACAGGCACATGATCAGTTCCTTGGTGGCCAGGATCAGCGCGGCGGCGAAGGCCAGCATGGATACCGCGATGGTTTGCAGCTCGCTGGCCCAGATCAGGCCGATGCCGGCCAGACCGGAGACGAAGAGGATGTTGCGAGTGTTCACCGACCAACGCCGCTTCGACTCGATCGCTATGCTGTTGTTGGCCGCCAGCAGCCGGTCCACCACCAGGCGGATGATAAGCAGGGCGGCGATCAGGATCAGCGAACGCGCTATTTCGTGCGAGTAGTTGTCGCGCAGATAGCCTATCAAGTCGAACAAGGTGGCCTTGGGCTCCATGGGGTCGTCGGTTTCAGCTTCAGTCGTTGAGTTTGACCGCGTGTTCGCGGGTTTCGTGGAATACGATGTCCGGCCAGCGTTCCTGAGTCAGTTGCAGGTTGACGCGGTTGGGGGCCAGGTAGGCGAGGTTGCCGCCGGCGTCGGTGGCGATGTTGATCTGCAGCGCTTTGACGAATTCGTCCAGCTTCTTGCGGTCGCCGCAGCTGAACCAGCGCGCGGACCAGATGCTGGCGGATTCGAACATCGCGTCCACGCCGTATTCGGCCGCCAGGCGCGAGGCCACCACTTCAAACTGCAGCACGCCCACCGCGCCCAGAATCAGGTCGCCGCCGCTGTGCGGCTTGAATACTTGCACCGCGCCTTCTTCGCCCAGTTGCTGAAGGCCCTTTTGCAGTTGTTTCAGCTTCAAAGGGTTTTTGATGCGAACGCTGCGGAACAGTTCCGGCGCAAAGAAGGGAATGCCGGTAAAGGTCAGGTCTTCGCCTTCGGAGAAACTGTCGCCGATCTGGATATTGCCGTGGTTGGGAATACCTATGATGTCGCCGGCAAACGCCTCTTCCACGATTTCGCGGTCGTGGGACATGAAGGTCACTACGCTGGAGGCCGCGATGTCGCGGTTCAGGCGCAGGTGTTTCATCTTCATGCCGCGCTCGAACTTGCCGGAGCACACGCGCAGGAAGGCGATGCGGTCACGGTGCTTGGGGTCCATATTGGCCTGGATCTTGAACACGAAACCGGAGAACTTGCCTTCGGTGGGCGCGACTTCGCGCACGGTGGCGTCGCGCAGCTGCGGCGCGGGCGCCCAGTTGATCAGCGCGTCCAGGATTTCGCGCACGCCGAAGTTGTTGATGGCGGAGCCGAAGAATACCGGGGTCAGTTCGCCTGCCAGGAATTCATCCAGATTCCACTCGTTGGATGCGCCCTTGACCAGTTCGATCTCCATGCGCAGTTGTTCCATTTCCAGCGGGAACAGCTGGTCCAGACGCGGGTTGTCTATGCCCTTGATCACTTCCACGTCGGTGATCAGCTTTTCCGCGCCCGGTTCAAACAGGATGACCTCGTCGTTCAGCAGGCTGTAGACGCCGCGGAAGGCCTTGCCCATGCCGATGGGCCAGGTGATGGGCGCGCAGCGGATCTTCAGCACGTTCTCCACTTCGTCCAGCAGCTCCAGGCTGTCGCGCACCTCGCGGTCGTACTTGTTCATGAAGGTGACGATGGGCGTGCTGCGCAGGCGGCAGACGTTCAGCAGCTTGATGGTCTGCTCCTCCACGCCCTTGGCGGCGTCGATCACCATCAGGGCGCTGTCCACCGCGGTCAGCACGCGGTAGGTGTCTTCGGAGAAATCCTGGTGGCCGGGGGTGTCCAGCAGGTTGACGGTGTGGTCGCGGTATTCGAACTGCATCACCGAGGACGCCACCGAGATGCCGCGCTGCTTCTCGATTTCCATCCAGTCGGAGGTGGCGAACTTGCCGCCTTTCTTGCCCTTGACGGTGCCGGCCATCTGAATGGCGCCGGAGAACAGCAGCAGCTTTTCGGTGAGCGTGGTCTTACCGGCGTCAGGGTGGGAGATGATGGCGAAGGTGCGGCGGTGGGACACTTCTTCGGCGATGCGGGCGAGTTCGGCGGACATGGGATTGCTTGTATTGGAATTCGATAAAGCCGGGTATTTTACCGGACTTGCCTTACGGTGGAAGTTTTATGTTAGTATTGATAATGATTATCATTAACAAAATAAAACCGTGATGCCTTGCTCTCGTCTTTCTCCGCCTTGCCCCGATTCTATTTTCCGTGCCCCCAATCCGCCGCGCTTCCGTACCAAAGCTCTGGTTCTGAGCCTGGCTTGCCTGGCTGCGCCAAGCGTCTGGGCCGCCGAAGCGCCGGCGCGCCTGGATACCGTTCACGTCACCGCCGACGGCCCGCAGGCGCGGGTGGGCAGCAATAAGCTGGACCGCGAGGAAATCGAGCGGCCGCAAGCCCGTTCCCTGGCAGAAGTGCTGGACGCGTTGCCCGGTGTCAATGCCGGCGGCTCGCAGCGCCCCGGCGGTCAGACCATCAATGTTTGGGGTTTTGAGTCGGTCGAGCATGTGCAGGTGTCCCTGGACGGCGCGCCGCAGGGCTTTGACAAGTATCAGCAGGGGACGTCTTTTATCGATCCGGAGTTGCTGGGTTCGGTTGAGGTCCTCAAGGGCGGACATTCTCCGTTCTACGGCAACGGCGCGTTCGGCGCTGTGGTCAAGGCGGAAACCAAGACCGTGGCCGAGCTGCTGCGGCCGGGCAAGTCAGTGGGCGGCTTCGCCAAGCTGATGTATCAGGACAACGGCAATCAGTTCGGCCAGTCTCTGGCCGCCTATGCGGGCGGCCCTGGCAGTAAGGCCGACATCCTGGCCTATATGACCCGATCGCGCGCCGGCGACGGCAAGAAGGGCGATGGCACGGGCATGATGTTTTCCGGCAATGATCTGGAAGGCGGCATGCTGAAGCTGGCCTGGCGTCCGGCGCCCGGCCATCGGCTGCGCTTGGGTTGGGTGAGCCAGGAGGAGGAGCGGCGCACGCCGTGGGCGGCCAAGCGCGGGGATATCCCGGCGCCAAACGCCGCCGACATCAAGAAGTACGGCTGGGAAGGCGCTTGGCTTCGCCAAAGTGTGTGGCGCGAGCAGCAAAATGAGACGGTGAGCGCGGACTGGACCTTCGTCAGCGATTCGCCCTGGCTGGATTTGCAGCTTAGCTATGCGCAGTCGCGGCGTTATCAGCACGATACCCGGCCGCCGACGGCAAGTATCTACGCCTTCTCATCCTTGTTCGGGAACGAGAGTTGGGTGACTCAGCGCGACCGGCGCCTTGAGCTGCGCAATATCGCCCGCTTCGGTTCCGGCTGGGCGCGTCAGGAAGTCACTATGGGCGTGAGCTGGGCGCACAAGACGCTGGATGCGTTGTTTTACCGCCCGGATAAGCGTAAGGATCCGGCTTACAACTATGGTTATCTGAATCCGCGCTACCAGCCTCCGGGCGAGGAAACCGTGCGATCCGCCTATTGGGTGCATCAGTGGCAGCCCTTGGAAAGTCTGACGCTGACGCCTTCTCTGCGCTACGACCATGTATGGATACAGGGGCGGGAAAACCTGGCTTCCGCGTATAACGATCCAGCCAAGGGACACGATTACAGCGGGTTGGCGTATTCCGGCTGGTCGCCGCGTTTGGCCGCGCGTTGGAACTTCCGTCCGGGCTGGACGCTGGACGCCGGCTATACCCGCACCTGGCGCGCGCCGGGCGTGGACGAGGTATACGATACCCAGACTTTGGGCAGCACGACGGCGACTAGCCGCCAGTTACAGCCGGAAACGTTGAACGCGGTCAAGCTGGGGTTAGAGTACGAGCGCGGCAATGTGCTCACGTCCGGGGACAATCTGTCCGCAGCGCTGACTTGGTATCGCCAAACCGTCAAAAACGATATCGCGCAGCGCCTGGGACCAAACCGGGGAGATGCGCCGGGAGCGCCGCTGCCGCCAGTGATTGGCTTCTATCGCAATATGCCCGGCTATGTGATTCAGGGCTTTGAGCTGGAAGGGCGTTATCAGGCCGGCGGCTGGTTCGGCAGCTTGTCCTTGTCGTCGACCAAAGGCGAACGCAATCATAGCCTGATGGACCCGTGGGGCAGGGACGAGCCCATCACCAATATCCCGCCGCGCAAGGCGGTGGCCAATCTTGGCTATCGCTGGAACAAGATCGGCCTGTCCTTGAGCGGGCAGGGCAAGTTCGTGCGCAAGCAGGACCGGGTATTGGTCAATTCACCTTATGCTTATCCCGCGCAGCACGGCTATTCGTTGTTCGGCCTGTCACTGGGCTGGCAGCCCAAGGACCGGTTCAAGGGGCTGGAGGCGCGATTGGCGGTGGACAATCTGTTCAACACTCAATACATCCCTTATCTGACCGAGGGCGCGGAAGGCATGGGGCGGGCGATCCGCACCAGCGTGTCCTGGCGTTTCTGAGGGAACGCGGCTTGCGTTTGATTTGAGACTAGGAGGGGCCGCGCGCCCCTCCTTGCGTTACAATGGCGCTCCAAATCCCTCGCAAAGGAGCGTCTTCGTGTTTACCGGTATCGTCCAAGGGGTGGCGGAAGTGATCGCCATCACGGAGAAGCAGGACTTCCGCACCCATACGCTGCGTTTGCCGGCGGCCTTGCTGCCCGGCCTGGAGTTGGGCGCCTCGGTGGCTCACAACGGCTGCTGCCTCACTGTCACCGCCATCAACGGCGATCAAGTTTCCTTCGATCTAATGCGCGAAACCCTGCGCGTCACCAACCTCGGCCTGTTGCAAACCGGCAGTCTGGTCAATATCGAGCGCGCCGCGCGCTTTGGCGACGAGATCGGCGGCCATGCGATGTCCGGTCATATTTTGTGCATGGCCAAGGTGGCCCGGGTGATCGATCTGCCCAATAACCGAACCGTATGGTTCGAATTGCCGGCGGAACACATCAAATATGTGTTCGCCAAGGGCTATATCGGTATTGACGGCATCAGCCTGACCATAGGCGAGGTGACGGACAACCGCTTCTGCGTGCACCTGATTCCGGAAACCCTGGAGCGCACCATCATCAAGTCGCGCAAAGTGGGCGACTTGATCAATATCGAAGTGGATCCGCAGACTCAGGCCATCGTTGAGACGGTGGAGCGGGTGCTGGCCCAGCGAGGAGCCGCGGCGTGAACATGGTTGGCCGGCGCGTGCTGGCCTCCTGGAGCGGCGGCAAGGATTCCTGCCTGGCGCTATGGCGCGCGGTGCGAGCCGGCGCCCATCCGCAAGCCTTGCTGACGATGGCGGACGAGCGCGGCGAGCGTTCGCGCTCGCACGGCTTGCGCCCGGAGGTGCTGGAGTTGCAGGCGGCGGCGCTGGGTTTGCCCTTGCGAGTGGGGCGCGCAAGTTGGGACGGCTATGAGGCCGAGTTCATCGCCCGGTTGGTAGAGGCCCGCGCCGACGGTTGCGAGGCCGCGGTGTTCGGCGACATCGATCTGGACGCCCACCGCGAGTGGGAGGAAAAGGTTTGCGCCGCCGCCGGCCTGCAAGCGTGGCTGCCGCTGTGGCAGCAAGCGCGCGCCGCTTTGGTGCGAGAATTCATCGATGCCGGCTTCCGCGCCCGCATCGTGGTGGTGAATACCCGGCTGGCCGGCGAAGAGTGGTTGGGGCGGGAGCTGAGCCACGAGTGGGTGGACCGGATGTTGGCGGAAGGCATGGATCCTTGCGCCGAGGCCGGCGAATTTCACACCCTGGCAATGGACGGGCCTTTGTTCGCCCAGCCCTTGCGCTTGCGCGACGGCGACATCCATCGCCATGGAGATTATGTCAGCCTGGACCTATTGCCTGGCTGAGAGCCTGTTCAGAGTCTCGCGAGCAAGTGCGAGCCTTTGAACAGGCTTTGAAAATGAATTCAGGCGGGCGGCGGCCCGCGCCAAAAACAAGTGCTTACGAAGGAAGATGGTATGACTATTTCCCCGATTCAGGACATTATCGCCGACATCAAGGCCGGCAAGATGGTGGTGCTGGTGGACGCCGAGGACCGCGAGAACGAAGGCGACCTGGTCATGGCGGCGGAGTTCGTCACCCCGGAGGCGATCAACTTCATGGCCAAGTTCGGCCGGGGGCTGATCTGTCTGACCCTGACGGAGGAGCGTTGCCAGCAGTTGAACCTGCCGCTGATGGTCAGCAATAACGGGACTCCGTACAGCACCAACTTCACCGTGTCCATCGAGGCCGCCGAAGGCGTGACCACCGGCATTTCCGCGGCGGACCGAGCCCGCACCGTGCAAGCCGCGGTGGCGCGGCTGGCCAAGCCGGCGGACCTGGTGCAGCCGGGTCACATCTTCCCGCTGAAAGCGCAAAAAGGCGGCGTGCTGATCCGCGCCGGCCACACCGAAGCCGGCTGCGATCTGGCGATGCTGGCGGGTTTGGAGCCGGCCGGCGTGATCTGCGAAATCATGAATGACGACGGCACCATGGCCCGCCTGCCCGAACTGGTGGAGTTCGCGCGCGAGCATGGCTTGAAAGTGGGCACCATCGCTGACTTGATTCAATACCGCAGCCGCACTGAATCGCTGGTGGAGAAGGTGGGGCAACGACCGGTGGACACCCCGTTCGGCGCCTTCGACTTGCATGTGTTCCGCGACATCACCACCCGCGCCACTCACTTGGCCCTGGTCAAGGGCGAGATTGAGGCGCAGCGCGAAACCCTGGTGCGCGTGCACGAACCCTTGTCCGTGATCGACGTATTGGCGCCCTTGTGCAGCCAGCATTCCTGGACAGTGCCGAATGCGCTGGAAATGATAGAGGAAGCCGGTCACGGCGTCGTGGTATTGCTGTACCGCGATGAAACCGGCGAGGACTTGGCGCAGCGCGCGCTGGGCCTGGAGCAGCAGAAGCAGCGTTGGGACAGCAAGACCTTCGGCATCGGCGCGCAAATGCTCAAGGCGCTGGGCGTGGGCAAGATGAAGCTGATGACCGCCCCGGTGAGCTTGTCGTCCATGACCGGCTTCGACCTGGAAGTGACCGGCTTTTGTCAGCCGCGGGCCTTCCACGTGGACGAGGAATGAGCGGCGGCGCAATGGCTAAGGTCCGGGGATTGAGGTAGAATCTCCGGTTTTCCGTAGTGATTCCGCCGCGAGGAACAAGATGCTTCAAGCTATCCAGCGTATAGAACCCGATCTGATGGGCAAGGGCCTGAAAATCGGCGTTGTGATGTCGCGTTTCAACACCCCGGTTTGCGAAGGCTTGCGCGATGCCTGCCTGGGCGAGCTGGCCCGGCTGGGCGTGGCCGCTGAGGACGTGACCCTGGCCACGGTGCCGGGCGCGCTGGAAGCGCCGCTGGTGTTGCAAACCATGGCCAAGAGCGGCCGCTTCGACGCGCTGGTGGCGCTGGGGGCGGTGATCCGCGGCGAAACCTACCATTTCGAACTGGTGTCGAACGAATCCGGCGCGGGCGTGACCCGCGTGGGCCTGGACTTCGACATCCCGATCGCCAACGCGATTCTGACCACCGAAACCGACGAGCAGGCCGAAGTGCGCATGGAAGTCAAAGGCCGCGAGGCCGCTGCCGTGGCGGTGGAGATGGCGAATCTGCGGAAGCGCATCCTGCGCGGCTGATCGGCTCCCGCCAAGATACCGGAGCCGGGCGTGCCCGGCTCACCGCTCTTTACAAGGAACACCTCTATGAAAACCGCTCGCCGCCGCGCCCGCGAATTTGCCATCCAAGGCATTTACGAATGGGAGTTGAACCCGGATCGTCCGGCCTCCCTGATCGAAAAGCATCTGCGCGAGAATGAATACTTCGCCAAGGCCGATGAGGCCCTGTTCCGCGAAATCCTGTACGGTGTGCTCAGAGACGTCGGCACGCTGTCCAACCAGATTGGCCGCTACTACGAGCGCGCCGAAGACGAAGTCAGCCCGGTAGAACGCGCCGTGCTGTTGATGGCTGCGCTGGAACTGACCCAGCATCCGGAAACCCCGTATCCGGTGATCATCAACGAAGCCATTGAAATCACCAAGACCTTCGGCGGCACCGATGGTCATAAATTCGTCAACGGCGTGCTGGACAAGCTGGCCGCCGAAGTGCGCGCCGACGAAGTGGCGTCGCAGAAGGCGCGTCGCCAAAACTGAGGCCTTGTCGCCGGCGCCGTCAGATTGGAACACACCCGCGACCGCGGGTGTTTTTGCATCGGCCGAGCAGAAAGATCGTGATGAATGAATTTGAATTGATCCGCCGCTATTTCACGCGTCCGGCTGGCGGCGCGGTCCTGGGCGTTGGAGACGACGCCGCCATTCTGCGGCCGACGCCGGGTTGCGATCTGCACGTATCGGTGGACATGCTGGTGGAAGGGCGTCATTTCTTCGCCGACGTCGAGCCGGAGGCGCTGGGTCATAAAACGCTGGCGGTGAATTTGTCCGATATGGCGGCGATGGGCGCCGCGCCGCGCTGGGTGGTGTTGTCGCTGGCTCTGCCGGCGATGGACGAGGCCTGGGCCGCCGGCTTCTCCCGGGGGTTTTTCGCCTTGGCGGAGCGTTACGGGGTCGATGTGATCGGCGGCGATACCACGCGCGGCCCGCTGACGCTTTCGGTCACCGTGGGAGGGGAGACTCCGCGAGGCCAGGCGCTGCGCCGCGCCGCCGCCCGCGTGGGCGACGATGTTTGGGTTAGTGGCGAGCTGGGTTTGGGGGCGATGGCGGTGCGCAGCCGGCTGGGCAAGATCGCGCCGCTGCCGGACGGTTTGCGCGAGGCGGCCTGGCGCAAGCTGGAATACCCGGAGCCGCGCATCGCCCTGGGCCTGGCTTTGCTGCCGCTGGCGCATGCCGCCGCCGATGTGTCCGACGGCCTGCTGTCGGACCTCGGCCATATCGCCGCCGCTTCTCAGACGGCGGTGGAAGTATGGGCGGACGCCTTGCCGTCGCACCCGCTGGCGGAGGCCGCGCGTGAGCAATGGCTGGATTGCCTGGCTGCGGGCGGCGACGATTACGAACTGGCATTCACCGCCCCGGCCGGGCGCCGGGCTCAGATCGAAGCCTGCGCCGAGACGGCGGGCTGCCGCTTGAGCCGCATCGGCCGCATCGCGGCGGGCCAGGGCGTCAGCCTGCTGGACGGTGCCGGCAACATCATTCAACTGGAAAGCACCGGCTATGACCATTTCAAATGAGACGGAAACCCTGAAGCTGCAGCCGAACTGGCGCTTTGTTCTGAGCCATCCCGCCCATTTCCTGGCTTTCGGTTTCGGCTGCGGCCTGGCGCGCAAGGCGCCTGGGACCTGGGGCACGGTGGCCGCCTATCCCTTGTTTTTTGTCCTGCACGCGCTGGGCGTGCAAGGTCTGGTGCTGGCGGCGTTGTGTCTGCCGCTGTTCATCGCCGGGGTCTGGATCTGCGGCTACAGCGGCCGGGCGCTGGGCGTGCACGACTACGGCGGCATCGTCTGGGACGAGATCGTAGCCATGCTGCTGGTGCTGGCCTTCGCGCCGGCCACGCCCTTGGCCTGGCTGCTGGCTTTTGTCTTGTTTCGCTTTTTCGACATTCTCAAGCCCTGGCCTATCCGTTGGCTGGACCGTCACGTGGGCGGCGGTTTCGGCGTGATGGTGGACGATCTGCTGGCCGCCTTGTTCGCGCTGGCGGTGCAGTGGGGAGTTTGGCGTTTGCTGTAAGAAGCTGTTCAAAGTCTGCTGCGCTTCAGCGATACGGCGTTGAAAACGTCTTCGAAATGCTCATGTACCCCTCGTACATTCCGCTTTCTCAGTTGTTTTCGCCTTGTCTCGCTCTTGCTCGCGAGACTTTGAACAGGCTCTAAGAGCCTGTTCAGGCGCATTGCCGAAGCATGAAAGCATTGAGCCCGTTCGCCCAAGGCGGCTAGCGGGTTTCAATTCAAACGCGTACCATGCATCGTTTTTTGATGTCGATGTTCTTTTTGCCCGTGCGATAAGCTTGGGCGAAGGATGATTGAGCCAGGGGAGGCGAGGCATGCGTTGGGATGGCAACCGGGAAAGCGATAATGTGGAAGACCGCCGAGGCGAAGGCGGTAACGGCGGCGGGGTGATCGGCATTGGCGCCGTCCTGATCGGCCTGGTGGCCTGGTTGGTTTTCGATGTTAATCCGATAACGGTGATCAATCTGATCAGCGAAATGGAGCCGGCGGCCGAGCAACAGGCGCCGGCTCGGGCGAGCGCGGCGGACGACCGCGACGCCAAGTTCATCCGTGTGATGCTGGCCGATACCGAGGATGTGTGGCAGCCCTTGTTCGAAGCTCAGGGCCAGCGTTACCGGCCGCCCAAGCTGGTGATGTTCAGCGGGGCGACACCCACGGCCTGCGGCCGAGGCGACGCGGCCATCGGTCCGTTCTACTGCCCCGGGGATGAGAAAATCTACATCGACTTGTCGTTTTTCCAAATGCTGGGCCGTGAATTGGGCGCGCCAGGCGAGTTTGCCCAAGCTTATGTGATCGCGCATGAGGTCGGACATCATGTCCAGCATCAGCTTGGCATTTCCGCCAAGGTGGACGAAGAGATGGCGCGTAGCGACGAGCGGCGCGCCAATGCTTTGTCGGTGCGTCAGGAGCTGCAGGCGGACTGCCTCGCAGGGGTGTGGGGACGCCACGCCGATCAGGCGAGGCAAATTCTGGAGCAGGGCGACCTAGAGGCGGCGCTGAACGCCGCGGCCAGGATAGGCGACGACGCCTTGCAGCGTTCGGCTGGCCGCGAGGTGATGCCGGACTCCTTCACCCACGGCAGCGGCGAGCAGCGCGTGCGCTGGTTCCGCCGTGGTTTCGACAGCGGGGATATGGCGCAGTGCGATACCTTCCGAGCGCGGCGGCTGTAAGAACCGGTTCAAAGTCTGCTGCGCTTTGTGAAGCGTTGTGCGGTGAGTACAAGCTCAAAATGCTCATATACCCCTCTACCATTCCGATTTCTCAGCCGTTCTCGCCGTGTCTCGCTCTTGCTCGCGAGACTTTGAACAGGCTGTAAGAGTCTGCTCAGCGTGGACATGAAAAGGGGCCGACGGCCCTTTTTTTCATCGCCGCCGCGAACTCAACGCACTACCACGGTGCAGGTGGTGCCCGCCACCAGAACCTGTCCAGCCGGCAGTGTGTCCAGCTCAATGCGCACCGGCACCCGCTGCGCCAGCCGCACCCAGTTGAAGGTGGGGTTGACGTCGGCCAGAAGTTCGCGGCCGGTGCCCGCGTCGCGGTCGGTGATGCCGCGGGCGATGCTGGCGACGTGGCCGCGCAATGTCGGGCCGCCGCTGAGCAGGGTGATCTCCACCTTGGCGCCGGGCTTGAGCAAGGGCAGCTTGGTTTCCTCGAAATAGCCTTCCACGCGATAAGAATTACGGTCTATTAGCGCCAGTTTGGGCGCGCCGACGGCGGCGAAGTCCCCGACGTGGACATTGAGGTTGGTCACGTAGCCATCCGCCGGGGCGCGCACCACGGTACGCTCCAGATTCAGGCGGGCCAGATCGCGGGCGGCCAGCGCCGCCTGGTATTGGGAGCCGGCGGCGGCGGCGGCGAAGCTCGCGGTTTCGCGGTTTTCGGCGGAAACCACGGCGCTGTCCAGGCTGTCTCGTCGCGCCGCCTCCTTGCCGCGGCGGTTTTTCTCGGTGCGCTGGCCGTCCAGCGCGGCTTCAGCCTGGGCCAACGCCGCCGCGTAGCGGGCGCGGTCCACGACGAAGAGCACGTCGCCTTTATGCACGGGTTGATTGTCCTTGACGGCCACCTGGGTCACCAGGCCGGCCACGTCGGCGGAGAGGGTGATCACGTCGGCGCGCACGCGGCCATCGCGAGTCCATGGGGAGTGCATGTAGTGGTCCCACAGCGCCTTGCCCAGCCAGACGGCGAGCGCCAGCAGCAGCAAGGTGGTCAGATAGCGGATGAGGGTGTTGGTTTGCATTTTGATTGTCCGAAATAGGGTTTCAGCGCTTGTTCAAAGCCCTGCGGGCCAGGCCTGGGCGAGCGGCGCGTTCAATAGAGCAATAGCGCCAGGCCGCTGAACACGCAGATCAGCAGGCTGAGGCGGAACAAGGCCGGGTGCCATACCCGGCGGTAGACGCCGGCTCGGCCCAGCAGCCAGTCCAGTCCGGCCTGACACAGCAGGCTGAACAGGAATAAGGGCAGCAGGGTGGGAATCAGAATGCCGAACACGGCGATTTCACGAGTCATGGTCAGTTCCTTGCGCTGCGCTTGCGGCGGCTTCGGCCACATCCAGCAATGAGGTGTGGATCAGGTGCAGATCGGCCAGCGCGCGTTGAATCCGCGCTGCGCGTTCGGGCTCCGCCAGCGCCAGATGGGCGCGCAGAACCGGACCGGCCGCCCGCATGGTGGCGATGGCCTGTTGCAGCCGCTCCGGCGACGGCGAGGCGAAATAGCGCGCCAGCTGCGCCACGGTATGTTCCAGGTCGGCGCGCAACTGCGGAGACGGCGATTCCGCGGTCAGGGTGCGCAGATTGATGACCGCCAGGCCCAGCTCCAACAGGGTGATGGCCTGCGCGGTGATCGCCTGCTTGAGTTCGGCTTGGGCCGGGCTTAGCGTGTTCAGCAGATTGAGCAGATCGCGGATACGGTTCTCGTAGCGCTGCTTCAAGTGCGGCAGCTTGGCGTCGCAGGCGCGGCGCGCCTCTCGCCACAAGGCGGCGGCGATGTGACGCGGCGAACCCATGGTGTGTTCGGGCAGCACCAGTTGGAAAAAGGCCGCCGCCAGCGCCAATCCCAGAATGCGGGCGATGCCGTTGTTGAGAAAGGCGACGATGTCGTAATTCATCTGGTTTTGCGGGTTGATCGCATTGGCCAGCACGATGGTCATGCCGGCGCCGACGCCGGCGTACTTGGGCAGGCATTTCAGATAGCTGCCCAGCGCCAGAAAGGGCAGCAGGCCCAGCATCAGCATTGGAAAGTCGTTGCCCTGGCTCAGCAGCCAGAACAAGCTGATATAGGCCAGCGGGGTGCCCAGCGCGAAGCCGGTCAGGAACTGTTTCACCATCAGCACCGGCCGCGGCGAGGAGGCGGCCAGGCCGCAGAGCACGGTAGCCAGCAGCACGGCTTCCAGCGCGCTGGGCCAGGCCAGCCAGTACCAGGCGATGGACAGGGTGCCCAGGGTCAGCGCCGCGCGCACGCCGCCGGCTACGGCCACCGGCAACGGGGTGCCCGGCACATAGGCCGCCAGCGAGCTGATTTGCTGCGGCGTCTTGCTGGCGAAGCCGTGGTAGACGCCGACGAAGGCGTGCATTTCCTCAATGAAGCGGGTCAGAAGCTCGGTGGCGGTGTCAAAGTCTATGCGCCAGTGCTCGGCTTGCTCGCCGCCTGGCAAGTGAGCGCGCGCGGCCTCGATGCGGCGCGGCCAGCCGGCGCGGAGGCGCCCTAACTGCTTCTCCGTGTCCTGGGCTTCCGAGGCGTTGCGCGCAGGGCCGTCGGGACCGCTGAGCACGACGGCCACTTCGGAGAACAAGGGCAGCAGCAGGCCAGGCAGCGGCGAATCGGCGTCGCGGCGCAGCCGCTCCATTTGCCGGTGCAGCGTGTGAAAAGTGGTCAGCGCGGCCATGAAGGTGGCGTTGAAGGCGTGCAGCTGGTTGCTGCGCGAACGCACGTTGCCGGCTTCGAAGAAAGCGGTGGCGCGGCCGGCCTCCAGCGCGGCGATGTCGGCGGCGAATTTGAGCTGGGCTTGTTCCAGGTCGCGGGCGTGCAGTTTTTGCGCCAGCGCGTCTTGGCACAGCAGAATGAATCGCAGATAGCGGCCGCGCACATTGCTGACCACCTGTTCGGCCTGGTAGCGCGGAAACACGATGTCGTAGACCACCGCGCTGCAGATCAGGCCCAGCGAGATTTCCGAGACTCGGGTCACCGCCAGATCAAACACCGTCAGAGGATGGCCTATGGCCGGCAGCGCGATGATGCAGGCGGTATAGCCGGCCAGCACGAAGCCGTAGGAGCGCGAGTTGCGATACAAGGTGGCGCAGCCGGCGCACAGTCCTATCCATAGCGACAGCGCCGCCAGCAGCAAGATCGGTTGCGAGGCCAGCATGCCGACCAGAATCAAGGCCGCGGCGCAGCCGGCCAGGGTGCCCAGCAACCGGTAAAAGCCTTTTTCCAGTACCAGGCCGCTTTGCGGCGAACCGACGATGAGCACGGTGATCAGCGCGGTGCCCGGCGAGTCGAAGCCCAGGCGGAAGGCGAGCCACAAGGCGGCGAAACCGGCGAGCAGCGTTTTGAGGATGAAGATCCAGCGCTCGCCCTCCAGGCGCAGCCAGTCTTGACCTGCGCTGCGTAGCGCTCGGCCCAGCAAACGACGCCGGGCGGTGAGGCTAGCCGTGGTCATCATTGGATACCGCACGGTTCAGATTGCCGAGCTGGCGCAGATAGAACTGCTCCTGCTGTTGCATCTCCTCGGCGCTGAAGCCGTCGAATGTATTGCCCAGATTGCCCCATACATCGGGCAGCAGTTTGCGGATGCGATCACGGCCGGCCTCGCTGAGGGTGACAGTGACCGCGCGGCGGTCGTCGCTGAGCCCGCCGCGACGGATCAGGCCCTGCTTTTCCAGATCGTTGCAGATGCGGGTCATATTGGCCGGTTTTTGCGAGCAGGTCTCCGCCAGCGAGCCAGGCGTCATCGTTTCTTGTTCGGAGCCGTAGAGCACCGCCAGCACCAAGTAGCTGCTTTCGGTCAGCCCATGTTTGCGCAGGGCGGCGTTGGTCAGGTCCTGGATGCGCTTTTGCACGTGATAGTTCAGCCGCGTCAGTGTGAGCAGCGATAGCGGGAACTCCGGAATCCTGGTCTTGACGCGTAGCAGGCGCTTGCGGGTTTCTTCGAAGTGACTCATTTGACTTCTCCGTCGGCGATGGGGGTTTGGGGTTCAATGCCGCCGCCCAGCGCGGCCATCAACGCGGCGTAGCTGTCCAGGCGCTGGGCTTGGGCCTGCGCGCGCTTTTGCCGGGCGGATAGTTCGCTCAGCCGCAGCTGTCGCACCGCGCTCTGATCGCTGAGTCCGGCGCGGTAAGCCTGCTCGGCCAGTGCCCGCTCGCGGCTGGCGGCGTCTAGCGCCTGTTCGGCCTGCCGGCTCTGCTGGTCCGCGGAGCGGGCGCGGACGATGGCGCTGGCGGTTTCGCTCAAGGCGTTGATCAAGACGGCGTTGTAGCTTTCCACCGCCTGGTCGTAGGCGGCGGTTTGGGCGCGCAATTGGCCGCGCAGGCGGCCGCCTTCGAATATCGGCAGGCTGATCGCCGGCGCGAAGCCGCGCAAAGCCGCGGCAGGAGACAACAGATCGGCAAAACCTATTGCCTGATAGCCGACGAAGGCGCTGATGTTGATGTTGGGGTAGAAGGCGGCGCGCGCGACCTTGATGCGCGCGGCCTCGGCCTCTACCCGCCAGCGTTGCGCGCTCAGGTCCGGCCGGCGGCCCAGCAATTGGGCCGGCACCGCGGCGAGAGGGTCCAGCGGCTGATCCAGGCGCAGCGTTGGGCGTCGCGGACGGTTTTGGGTGTCGGGCGTTTGGCCGCTGAGCGCGGCCAGCTGGTTGCCCAGGGTGGCGATGCGTTCGTCGATCTGTTCCAGCTGGGCGCGGGCGGCCGGCAGCTTGCCGCGTTGCTGCTCCACTTCCGGTTGCGCGGTCAGCCCGGCGGCCTTGCGGCTCAGGCTGAGATCCAGCAGCGCCTGCTGTTGTTGCAGCGCGGCTATGGCCAGGTCTTTTTGCTGGTATTGCTCGGCCAGTTGCAGATAAGCGCGGATAACCGCGGTTTCCAGGTTCAGCGCGCTCAGTCGGGCGTCGGCCGCGGCCATCTGCGCGTCGCTCAGCGACGCCGACAAGGCTTGGCGTTCCCGTCCCCACGCGTCCAGATCGTAACTGAGATTGACGGCGGCGCGGGTTTGCCAGTCGTAATTGCCGTGGCCCGCCGGCGGGACAAGATTTTTTTCAGCATGCAACTGCCGGGTGCTTTGCCATTGCGCGTTGATTTGCGGTTGGACGGCCGCGGCGCTGACCTCGCTTAGCGCCTGGGCCTGACGCAGCCGCGCTTCGGCGGCGCGCAGGCTTGGATTGTCTTGCAAGGCCAGGCGGATCAGTTGTTCCAGCTGAGGATCCCGCCATTGCCGCCACCAGTCCGCGGAGGGCATCCCGGCCCAGGGCGCGTTCAATGCGGGCGGCGTTTTAAGCTGAGATGCAGGTTTGACGGCGTCCATTTGGGCGCAGGCGCTAAGCATGAGCGCGCCGGCAAGGGCGAGGGTGGCGGGAAACGGCTTCATCTGTTCATCCATGTTTTACATCTGTGTATATTTTATTTGTTGATATTACATTTGTAAAACAAAATTTGATGGGCGCGGCAAAGCCATGCTCCCCATATTCCTGGCCATGCCATCTCCGACTGACGCAAATCAAGCGCATGGCATTAAATATGGTCGGCAGAGTAATGACGAGTGTATTATTTGGGTTTGCTTAATAAATACGGCGGATAAACCGGGCCGCGCGGCGAGCTTGCGCCCGGTTTGCCGCATCGTCGGCGATTTTTGGAGACACCATGCGAGCGGGCCTTTCCTTGAAGCAGCGTTTGTTGTTATTGATTTTTAGCGTGATTGCGTTGACTTGTCTGCTGGGGGGCCTGGTGCTGCGCAGCATGCACCAGCAAATGATGGCCGATCGGCAGGATTTGATTCGCGGGCAGGTGGAAAACGCCTTGAGCCTGGTGGCCAATTACGAGGAGCAGGCAGCTGCCGGCGTTTTGCCGGAGGCAGAGGCGCAGCGGCAGGCTCTGCTGGCGCTGACCCGGCTGCGTTTTGCCGGTAAGGAGTATTTCTTCACCTTGGACAAGGGGCTGATCTGGCTGGCGCACGGGGTCAATCCCAAGTTGGTGGGCAAGGACATGCACGCGGTCAAGGATTCCAGCGGCAGCAGCCTGGGCGACAAGTTCGACCAGACCCTGCGTCAGGGGCAGGGCAAGGGCTTTGCGGAATTTGTCTGGGACAAACCCGGCTCGGCGGAGCCGCAACCCAAACTGGCGTATTTGCAGTCCAGCCCGCGCTGGGGCTGGGTGGTGGGCACCGGCTTGTATATGGACGACGTATGGGCGGCTTTGCGTGTGCAACTGCTGGGCGTGGCGGTCCAGGTGCTGTTGATCGCCGCGGTGTGTGGCGGTTTGGGCTGGTGGCTGTTCCGCAGCGTGACGCGGCAGCTGGGCGCGGAGCCAGCGCAGACCGCGGCCGTGGTGCGAGAAATCGCCGGCGGACGGCTGGATGTGCCCGTGCCGGTCCGGGCGGGCGACAAGGACAGTTTGATGGCCAATATCGCTCATATGCAGCAGGCTTTGCGGCAGATGGTGGCGGACATCGTGGCCAGCGCCGGTGAGCTGGGGCGTTTGAGCGAGGAGGTGGTGTCCGGCGCGCAGGCGGTGGCGGACAACTCCCAGCAGCAAAGCGAAAGCGCCACCTCGATGGCGGCTTCGATCGAAGAGCTGACGGTCAGCATCAATCACATCTCGCAATACGCTCAGGATGCGCGGCAGGTATCGCAGCAGTCCGGCAGTTTGTCGGACGAAGGGGGCGAGGTGATCGCCAAGGCGGTGGCGGAGATGAAGGGCATCAGCGAGACGGTGGACCTGACCGCCGGCGCGATTTCTGCGCTGGCGGACAAGACCGCCACCATCTCCAGCATCATGCAGGTGATCAAGGATATCGCGGACCAGACCAATCTCCTGGCCTTGAACGCGGCCATCGAGGCGGCGCGCGCGGGTGAAACCGGCCGCGGCTTCGCGGTGGTGGCGGATGAGGTGCGCAAGCTGTCCGAACGCACCGCGCAGGCCACGGAAGAGATCGCCGGAATGATAGACGAGATCCAGCTCAGCTCCGACCAGTCGCGCGCCAATATGAGCCAGACCGTGGAGCGGGTGCGCGCCGGGCTGGCGCTGGCCGAGCAGGGCGGAGAGATGATTCAGCAGATACGTGGCAGCGCCGGTCAAGTGGTGCAGGTGGTGCGCGATATTTCCCATGCCCTGCAGGAGCAAGGCATTGCCAGCCAGGACATCGCCCGCCATGTGGAGCAGATCGCCCAAGTGGCCGCGGGCAACGCCGCCGCCGCCACCCAGGCGTCCAGCGGCATCCAGAGCATGGACGAGGTGACCGGTGGCCTGCGCCAGACGGTGGCCGGTTTCCAGGTGTAGCGCCGGAAGGGAACGTGGATTTTTAGAGCCTGTTCAAAGTCTCGCGAGCCAGGGCGAGGCAAGGCGAAAACAAGCGAAAAAGTGAAATGGTCGAGAGGTAAATGAACATTTCGAGCTTGTACTCGCCGTGCAACGCTTCACGAAGCGTAGTAGATGCTGAACAGGCTTTTACGGGAAGTTTGCGTCTAGGTGATAGGGACGGGAGCGGTTTGCAGCTACAATACCGCCTCGTTGAATAGACACCAACCCGTACTGGAATTCAAGATGTTGCGCATTACCGAATTGAAACTGCCGCTGGACCACGCCCCGGAAGAACTTAACGTCGCGATCGCGGCTTATCTGGGCGTGCCGGAGCAGGATATCCGCCAGGTCATCGTCTTTAAGCGCAGTTACGATGCGCGCAAGGGCATGATGAACCTGGCCTACATCGTCGACATCGACGTGGCCAACGAAGCGCGCCTGCTGGCCCGCTTCAAGTCCGACAAGCATGTGATGCCGACGCCGGACACCCAATACCACTATGTGGGACAAGCGCCGGAAAACCTGGAACGTCGCCCGGTGGTGGTGGGGTTCGGGCCCTGTGGCATCTTCGCCGCGCTGCTGTTGGCGCAGATGGGCTTCAAGCCCATCGTGCTGGAGCGCGGCAAGAAGGTGCGCGAGCGTACCAAGGATACCTGGGGCCTGTGGCGCAAGAACGTGTTGAACCCCGAATCCAATGTGCAGTTCGGCGAAGGCGGAGCCGGCACCTTTTCCGATGGCAAGCTGTACAGCCAGATCAAGGATCCGCGTCATCTGGGCCGCAAAGTCCTGACCGAGTTCGTCAAAGCCGGCGCGCCGGAGGAAATCCTCTACGTGGCCAAGCCGCATATCGGCACCTTCCGCTTGGTGAGCATGGTGGAAAAAATGCGCGCCGATATCGAGGCGCTGGGAGGCGAAATCCGTTTCCAGCAGCGTGTCGTCGACATCCACATGGAAGCCGGCCCGGACGGGCGCAAAGTAGCGCGCGGCCTGACCCTGGCCAGCGGCGAGCAGATCCGCGCCGATCACATCGTGCTGGCGTTGGGCCACAGCGCGCGCGACAGCTTCGAGATGCTGCACGGTCACGGCGTGTACATGGAGGCCAAACCGTTCTCGGTGGGCTTCCGCATCGAGCATCCGCAGACCTTGATCGACAAGGCGCGCTGGGGCAAATACGCCGGGCATCCGCTCCTGGGCGCAGCGGATTACAAACTGGTGCATCACGCCAGCAACGGCCGCGCGGTGTACAGCTTCTGCATGTGTCCGGGCGGTCAGGTGGTGGCCGCCACCTCGGAAGAGGGCCGGGTGGTGACCAATGGCATGAGCCAATACTCGCGCGCCGAACGAAATGCCAATTCCGGTTTGGTGGTCAGCATCAGCCCGGACGACTACCCGGGCGATCCGCTGGCCGGCATCGCCTTCCAGCGCGAACTGGAGAGCCGCGCCTATGTGCTGGGCGGCGGCACTTACGAAGCCCCGGCGCAGCTGGTGGGCGATTTTCTGGCTGGCCGGCCGTCCACTCAGGTGGGCTCGGTGCCGCCATCCTATCAGCCCGGCGTGCATTGGACGGACCTGGCCGGGGCCTTGCCGGATTATTGCATCGAGGCGATGCGCGAAGCGCTGCCGGAGTTCGGCAAGAAGATCCGCGGCTACGATATGCACGACGCGGTGCTGACCGGGGTGGAAACCCGCACCAGCTCGCCGCTGCGCATCACCCGCGGAGATGACTGCCAGAGCTTGAACGTGCGCGGCTTATACCCGGCCGGCGAGGGCGCAGGCTACGCCGGGGGGATTCTGTCCGCCGGGGTGGACGGCATCAAGGTGGCGGAGGCGGTGGCGCAGGCCATTTTGGACGAACGCCGATAAAGCCGGTTTTCAAGTTTCTGAGCCGGCTGCGCCGGCTTTACGCCCTGACGGCCCGCTTATGCGGGCCGTTGGCTTATGAGTTGAATTTGGCTCCGGCGCTCAGATCGCAGTCAGGCGTTTACGCCCTGCGGGCCGTAATGGCTTTGGAATGAACGGGGTGGTTGGAGCGCTGTCCGGCCGGCGCCGCTCCAGCAACAGCCAAAGGCCGACGGTCGCCATCATCGGCAGGTGTCCTGGCCCCGCGAGCAGCGGCGGCAGCATCCATACGCCGCAGGAGGCAACGCACCAGCCGCCGCTGGACAGGCCGTAGCGCAAGGCCGCCGCCGCCGCAGGCCAGCCGAAGGCGGGCAGTTGGGGCTGGCGGTGGCAGGCTTGAAGGCAATGTCGGCGCGGCGGAGACGCTTGCCACAGCCAAGCCGTGCCGCAGGCGACGGCGAAGGCCAGCCAGGGCGAGGGGCTGAAAGTCAACAGCGCTAGACCGAACAGATGCAGCGGCAGCCCCGCCGCCAGCCAGACCAGCGCATAGCCGCCGAGAAACAGCGCCAAGGTCTGCGCCCGTTTGCGCGCCAAGCTGCGCAGCCACAGCAGCCGCAGCGGATCGGCCAGCAACGGCGACATCATCGCCAGCAGCATCAGCGACCAGGACGGCAGCAGCAGCGCCGGCGGATTCAACCACAGCGCGCTCAACACCGCCTCCCAGCCGCCTCCGGGGCGGCTGGGCGTCCAGACGCCGCAATAGCCGGGCGCGGCCAGTTGCCGCTCCAGGCCGATCAGACCGAGCCAGCCCAGGACGCTGGCGCAGCACAGCGGCCAGGGCAAGTCCCTGAACGCCGCGACAAGGGTTTTGACGGGCATGAGGCCCCCGGTGGCGGAAGGAGGAGGCCCGGCCGCGAGGGCGGCCGGGAATGAGCGCTTACTGGCCGTGGCGGTAGACGCTGATGCGGCCTATCGTCACCTCGTCGTCGTCCTCTATGTCGGACACCGGCACCAGTTGCACCCCCATCGGCGCCGTGTCCAGCGTTTGGTTTTGGCACATGCGGTCCACGATGTCGGTGATTTCCAGCGTCTGGCTGACGCCGTTGCCGCCGTGCTCGGCCAAAGAGGCCTTGCGCGCGCCGAACAACGCTATGGTGCCGGCCAGGTTCTGAGGGTGCTGCGCCGGGTCGGCGTCCTGAGGCAGGCCGACATAGACGTTGAACGTGCCGCCGTCCACTTTGCAGCGGATGTTTTCCAGGCTGAGAAAAACACGGTCCGGCTCTTGCGGCGCGGCGCCTGGCTGGGCCTTCAATTGGCTGGCGGCGGCCTGGCTGGCCTGGAAGCTGCTCAGCACCTTATTCTTCGCGTCGTTGTCCAGTTGCATCTGCGCGTGAACGGTGCTGTTGCCCAGTTTGATCGCCGCCGCGTTGGCGCCCAGCAGTTCGGTTTTCGGATTGTTCGCCATGGTGCTTGCCGCCGCGATGTCGGGATGGATGGCCGCCAGCGTCTGCATGCGCTGCGCGACACGGCTGGCGCCGCCCAGAGGATCCGAAACGTCTTGGTAGACATAGTTCAGATTGGGCGCCTGAGTGTTGAGCATATCCTTGGCGACGAAGGTGTAACCGCTGCCGTTGGGGCGCGGCATCGCGAACTTGCGGTTGACCGGGCCCTCCAGCCAATTGTCGCTGCTGGGGTTCTGGTGGGCGGGGTTGCGGTTGAGCCATACCTGCCATAGACGGTCGATATTGGAATGGTGAATCCAGAACACCGGGTCCAGGCCGGCCAGGTCCGGGTCCGACATCAAGCCGTTGCGGCCGCCGATATTGGTGTGCACCGGGTTGTGCGGCAGGTTTTCCAGCCCGCCGCTATTGCCGCCGCCGTGCCAGAACGGCGTTTGCGGCCCGCCGTAGCCCGGCGGGATGCCGCTGGCAGTGCCGACGAACTGCGCGTCTTTCAAAGCGGTGAGCTGTACGGTTTCCGGGCGCAGCGTGATGTGATTGGGTTGATTGTTCCAGCCGTAGCGTTGGGCCAGCCACAGCGGGTTGGCGCTGCCATTCGGCAAGGTCTTGGACTGGAAACAGGTGGGCAGGTCGCGCGCCTTGGCATTGGCGCTGTCGCTGTAGTTCCAGTAGGGCAAGGCCCAGTCGGCGGGGCCGCCTAGCTTGACGATCTCCGCCAGCACAATGGCTTCGAAGGCGGCCAGATAGCCGCGGTGCCAGGGCATGAAGTACCAGCTCTGGTGCTGGCATTGCCGCCAGTAGGTGTTCTGGTCGGCGGCGCTGGGCAGCGCTTCACCGGCTTGCAGGTAGCCGTGTTGCTGCCATAGCTGGGGGTCGAAGCCGTGAATGGCGGCCAGATAGCGCCAGCTGGTGGGATCCTTGATCGGCCGTTTCTGCATTTCCCCCACTGCGCGCGCGTACCACAGCACGATGGGGTCCCAGGGGTTGCTCATCTTCAAGATGTCTTTGCGGACGCGAGCCATGTCGTTCTCCTTGATGCGAACGCCGCTCCGGCGCGGCCGTGGCGGGAGGAGCTAAGGCTGGCGGTGAGGCGGTGTATTCGGATTAGCAAACCGCGACGGCTTCGAACTGTCCTAAAGAATGGTTTTTGTCTCGGGGCAACTACTTATTTGAAGCGGCGCTTGCAAGTGACGGTCGGTATGCGTGGGAAGGACTTGAAAACGGGAGGGGCCGGCGCGTCGAACTGGTATCCTTGAGCGGTTTTGATTCGGATGGCAGACATGAAACGATGGCATTTCCTGTGGAGCGGCTGCTTGGCGCTCTGCTTCCTCTTGTCGGCGGCGCTGGCCGCGGCGGAGCCGGCCTACGGCCCTTTGTTCACCTTCAGCAAACAAGGCCGCACCCATTATCTGTACGGCACCATGCATGTGGGCCGTCCCGGCTCCGACGCGCCGGACTGGGGCTTGAAACAGGCGATGACGCAGAGCGAGGCCTTGGTATTGGAGCTGGATGTGGACGCGCCGGGCGCGTCGGCCGAGGTGTTGGCGCTGGCGCAGCGAGCCGCCGCCCGGCAGTGGCGGCAACTGGGCCCGGACAGCCGGCGCTTGTTGCTGGCGCAGTTGCGGCGGATTGGCGTTGAGCGCGCGCAGGCGCAGAGCCTGGCCCCGGCGATGTGGCTGATGCAGTTGACGCTGAACGATTATCAGCGGCTGGGTCAGGCGGCGCAGGAGGGCAGCGAGACGATGTTGCTGCAGATGGCGCGGCGGGCGTTGCGCCCGGTGTTGGCGTTGGAGACGACGGGCGAGCAGGGGCGCATGCTGTTTGAGATGTCGGCGGCGGCCTTGCGCGAATGGGTGCGCCAGACCGCGGATTGGGAGGACAAGCCTGAAGCGGAGCGTTACTATCGCGAGCTGATCGCCGCCTGGGAGCGCGGCGATCTGGACGCCCTGCAGGCCATGGTGGCGCTGCCGGGCTATCCGCGGCTCAGCGCCTGGACCCAGCATGAGATGCTGGACCGCCGCAACCTGACGATGGCGCGCCGCATTGATGAGCTGGCGTCTTCACGGCGGCTGTTGGTGGCGGTGGGGGCCTTGCATCTGGCCGGACCGCAGGGGCTGGTCAAGCTGCTGCGGCAGCGCGGCTACCAGGTAAGTCCGGCGCCGCGCGCGCCGTGAGCGGGCTTTAGCTCGCGTTTTTGAGGTTCTTGGGCCCGAAGGCGCCCGGCAGCAGCACTTCCAGCGTGGTGTCTATCAGGTCCTCGCCGTCGCAGATGGCGCGCACGCGCATGGCCGGGCCAAACTCGTTCAGCACCTGACGGCAGGCGCCGCAGGGCGGCGTGGGTGTGGGGGTGGGCGTGTAGATGCAGACCGCCAGCACATCCTGGATGCCGTGGTTGGCGCGCGCGGCGTAGACCGCGGTGCGCTCGGCGCAATTGGTCAGGCCGTAAGAGGCGTTCTCCACGTTGCAGCCGATATGGATCTTGCCGGCGCCGTCCAGGATGGCGGCGCCGACGGCGAACTTGCTGTAAGGGACATAAGCCTGGCGAGCGGCCAGGCGGGCGGCCATTTCCAACTCGGCCCATTGCTCGTTGTTGGGTGCGTTGCCGGTCATATTGCCTCCGTTGCTATTGGCGTGGCATGTTGCGCCGGGCGCGGCCGGGCTGTCAATATCCGGCCTGGCGCAAGCGGCCTCGACTGATCATTGGCGCAGGTGCGCTTGGCAATGCCGCGCCATCGCGTCGGCCAGCGCCTGAGACAATTCCGACTCCACCCTCCAGTGGTGCCAATACAAGGGAATGTCCAGATGCTGTTGCGGAAACAGATCGATCAGCCGGCCGGCGGCGATGTCGTCGTCCAGCATCAGCTCGGGCAGCAGGCTGTAAGCCAGGCCCTGGCGGGTGATCTCGACGAAGCCCTGCGGCGTGGGCACGGTCAGATAGGGAAAGCCGCCGTGATAGGACACGGTGTGCAAGAGAAACTCTCGATGCACATCGTCCTTGCGGCTGTACAGAATGGTGGGCGCGGCGGCCAGCCCGGACTCGGTGACGCCGTCCGGGAAATAGCGGCGGGCGAAATCGCGGGTGGCGACACAAAGATAGCGCATGTGGCCGAGGAACAAACTGTCCCCGCCCTGAATCGGCTGCGGCCGGGTGCTGACGCAGCCGACCACATGGCCGGCGCGCATCAACTCGTGGGTATAGTCCTGATCATCCACCATGATGTCCAGCAGCACTGGCTGGCTGTCCAGCACCGGCCGCACCGCCGGCAAAAACCAGGTGGCCAGGCTGTCCGCGTTAACGGCGATGGCGAGAGTGGTGAACTCCTGCCGCGGACCGCTGGGCAACAGGGTGTTCATCAAATGGTTTTCCATCAGGCTGATCTGGCGGAAGTATTGCAGCAGCTGGCGGCCGGCCTCGGTGGGCTCGGCCGGAATGGTTCGGGTCAGCACCGGCTGGCCCAGCTGTTCTTCCAACTGACGGATGCGTTGGGAAATGGCGGACTGGGTCAGGAACAGCTTTTTGGCCGCCTTGTCGAAGCCCCCGGTTTCGGCTACGGCCGATAAGGTTTCCAGTTGTTTAGGATCAAGCATGTATTGACGTCCTCGCCGTGATAATTCCACGGTGTTTCTTGCCTTATCGCCGCCACCTATGGCATGTTGTGCTGCTTCGTCCGAACACGGACGGTGCAAAGGTTTGCCTGCACGCGGTGGCGGCATAAAAATAATTAGAGCGGCTGGCGGCGACGGTTCTGATCGGCTGGCGCCGGCGGCTCATGGCCAATGACAGGCATGTTGAAGATGCAAGCAGATAATAAGGCACTATTGGATGGCATGTGCCGTTTTATCGGGGTTCGGGCGGATCATATGGCGAAGCTTACCGTCCATGCTCCGCTCTTGTTGTCGCGCAAGGAGGCTTTGGGCAAGGAGTTTTACTGGTACGCGTTGAAATGCCCGGACACGCTGGCGCTGCTGAGCGAGCGCCTGCCGGGCGGCATCGACTCCCTGGTGGACGCCTTGTTGCAGTATTGCGAGCGGATGCTGACCCGTCCTGTGAGCGGCCGCGCCGCCTGGCGCGTGGTGGAGCAGGGGCGCTTGATGCGCCAGCTGGGCGTGGGGCTGATGTGGGTGGTGGGCGCTTACGAGCGCTGTCAGGCGCATTTCCTGGCGCGGCTGGCCGAGGCCGGGCTGGATCTGGACGAGCTCGCCGCGCTCTCTAGGCTGCTGCGCAAGCGCATTTTGCTGGACCAGATGCTGCAGTTGCACGGTCACCAGCAGTCCTTGCAGGAAGCGGTGGACAGCAAGCACCGCCATTTGCAGACCATGTCCGGTTTGTACGCCACTCTCAGCGGCGTCAGCATGGCCCTGGTGCGCTGTTCCGAGCGTCGCGAGCTGTTTCAGGCGATTTGCGACGTTTGCGTCCGCGAGGGCGATTTCTCCCATGCCTGGGTTGGCCTGCTGGACGCCGAATCGCAAAGCGTGCGTCCCGCCGCGATGGCCGGCGCTCACGCCGAAGCCTTCATCCCCTGGCTGCAAGTCTCTGCGCATTCCGAAAGCCTGCATGGCCGCGGGCCCAGTGGTCGGGCCATCCGCGGCCTGGCGGTGCAGGTGGTCAACGATTGCGGCGAAGATCCGTCGATGCAGCCGTGGATGCGGGTGCTCAACGCCCGGAATGTGCGCAGCGCGCTGGTGGCGCCGTTGACCTTGCGCGAACAGGTGATCGGCACTTTATCGCTGTATTCGGGTTTGCCGGGCTTTTTCGACGATACCAAGGTGGCCTTGGTGGACACCATGGCGAGGGAGATCAGCCGCGCGCTGGAGCGCCAGGACGCGCTGGAGCGCAGCCATCGCGCCGAATCCGAACTGGCTTTCCTGTCTTTTCACGATCCGTTGACCGGTCTGCCCAACCGTCACCTGATGAAAGAGCACATCAACAAGCAGTTGCAGATCCGCCGCGCTAACGCGCAATTGGCGGTGCTGGTGCTGTCCATCGAAGGTTTTCACGAAATCAACGCCCGCCTGGGCCACGAGGGCGGCGACGCGGTGTTGTGCGAGGTGGCCAATAGGTTGCGGCGCTGCATCTATCCCTACGGCTACGTCGGCCGGGTGGGCGCCTCGCGCTTCGTCGCTTGCAGCGACCGTCACGAGCGCTTGGACCAACTGGTGGACAGCCTGATGGGCAGCCTGCAGCAGCCGGTGGATTGCATGGGCGTGGTGATTCACACCCGATGCAGCATGGGTATTGTGGTGGAGCCGGTGAGCGACCGCAGCGACGCCTCCGCGCTGCTGCGGCGCGGCGAGCTGGCGTTGAGCCGGGCCAAGGAGGCGGGTGGCGGCCATTGTCGTTATTACCATGTGACCATGGACGAAGAGATCCAGCACATGCACGCGGTGCGCAACGCTTTCGCGCAGGCCATCGCCCGCGATGAACTGGCGCTGTTTTATCAGCCCAAGATCAATCTGCGCAACAACCGCATCGAAGGCGTGGAGGCGCTGGTGCGCTGGCGCCGTGATGGCCGCTTGGAAATGCCGGGGGCCTTCTTCCCTGCGATAGAGAACACCGACTTGATGCGGGAACTGGATTGGTGGGTGCTGCGCGAGGCGCTGCGTCAGTCAGGCGAATGGCTGGCGGACGGCCGTCACATTCCGGTCAGCGTCAATCTTTCCGCCATCACTTTGAAACACGAGGGCTTTGTGCCTGGCATCCAGGCTTTGTTGCAGGCTTATCCGCTGCCGGCCGGCTACCTGGAGCTGGAAGTGCTGGAGAGCGTGACCCAGCAGGAGGCGGAGCAGATCACCGCCAAGTTGGAGCATTGCCGCGATCTCGGCCTGTCCATCGCCTTGGACGATTTCGGTACCGGGGCATCCTCGCTGGTGCATTTGCAGCAACTACCCTTCGACACCATCAAGATAGACCAGCGCTTTGTCCGGCTGCTGCTGGATACGCCGGGTAACGAGGCCATCATCCGCAGCATGGTGTCCTTTGCCCACTACACTGGCCGCAAATTGGTGGTGGAGGGGGTGGAAAGCCGGGCGATCTGGGACCGTCTGCTGGAAATAGGTTGCCTGGACGGGCAGGGCTACGAGATTTCGCCGCCGGTGGACCCTAAGCAGTTACCGGAGTGGATGGCGGATTGGGAGCGGCGAGCAAGTATTAATTCCACTTATATATAATAATTTTTATTAGTTTTACTTTGTTATGCCGCTCCTTTAGTCTGTGTTGAAAATTTTCGGGAGCGGCTTTTGTTCAATTTTAGCGTTTATCTGTCTGCCCTTGGGCTATCCATCGGGCAGATTGTCGGCATTGGGCCGCAGAATGCCTTCGTATTGCGGCAGGGCATAGGCCGCAGCCACATCCTGCCCATTGTGGCGATCTGCATTGTCGCGGACGTGTTTCTGATCGCCTGCGGGGTAATGGGCGTGGGCAAACTGCTCAATGCGATTCCCGGCTTCATTATCACGGTGACCTGGCTGGGCGCGGGCTTCATCCTGTGGCTGGGCTACAAAGCCTTTCGTTCCGCCTTGACGCCTGGGGCGATGTCGCTGGCGGGCGGCGTGGAGAAAGATCGCAAGCGCGCCATTCGCACCGTGCTGGCGGTGACTTTGCTCAATCCCTATACCTGGCTGGACACCGTGGTGCTGATCGGCGGCGTGTCCGCCATTTATGGAGAGAGTGCCGCGCCATCCTTTCTGTTGGGCAGCCTCAGCGCCTCCGTGCTGTGGTTCGGCGCGATCGGCTGCTTCGCCGGTAAACTGGCGCCCCTGTTTCAGCGTCCGCAAAGCTGGCGGGTGCTGGACTGCGTCATCGGCCTGGTGATGCTGTTCACCGCGTTCATGTTGTTGCGCAATTACGGTTTCGAGGGGATGGCCTGAGCAGCTGGGATGGGAGTTGGCGCCTTATTTTGAAAGTGATGGCTTGCTTTTAAGCAACCCATCACTTTTTCATATGCCGTTAGTCGTGACAAGGTAATTTTTCACTGCTTATTTATGCATATGGAATTGCAAAATAATTTTGTAAATACCAAATCATTTACCATAACTAAATCTCCGTTGTGAACAACATAAGGAGAGTTAGTCATGAGAAGTCTGATCCAAGCCGGTTTGATTGGGGTTTCTGTATTGGCCGGCGCATCCGTCCAGGTTGCGGCCGCTCCGGTGAACAACAGTTACATCCAGTCCAGCGCCAACGAGATTCGCGGTTTTCTTGGCGGCTACGCGCGGCCGACGGTCTACGTCAACCAGTACGCTTGCCGCGAGTCTCAGCTGAGCGCGATGGCATGCGGGCCTTACACCATTAGTGTGGGCACCGGCTTCCTGCAGCAGCAGGAAAACAGCTATGGCAATTACGTGGCCAAGTTCATCTTGGCGCATGAATGGGGCCATTCCATCCAGTTCACCCACAATATCTACCGTCAGGCGCCGATGCAGGAGTTGCAGGCCGATTGCGTGGGAGGGACGTTCGCCAAGTACGCCGAAACTAATCTGCGTTATCCGAGTTTTATCGAGAACGCGGTGGCTTCGGCGCGCAACGCAGCCGATTACGGCGAACATGGCACACCGTCTCAGCGCGATTACTATTCGCGCTACGGCCACGCCAATGGCCTCAACGCTTGCCTGAACTCGATCTGATCGACGATGGGCAAGCGAGCGTGGGGGCTGGCCGGCGGGCTGGCTCTACTGGGCCTGACCTGGGTCAGCCTGCCTGAGCCGGTTCGCGCGCGCTTGGGCCTGAGCGCTCCGGCCCCGGCGGCTTTGGTCGCCGGGGCGGCGGGGACAACCGCTCAGCCGGTCAAGAGGGAGGCGCCGGCGCGGGCTTACCAGGGGCTGAGCTTCGCGGTGGGCGACGGGCCGGCTCCGGCCGCCGCTCCGGCGGAGCCCTTGCCGGAGAGCACGGCCGAACGCCAGCGCAAACAGGCTTTGCGCCAGCTGGGCTACGCCATCGACGAGCGCTTCTACCGGATGCCGCTGGCCGAGCTGCGCAAGCTGGCGGCCGCCGGCAATGTCCAGGCCTTGACTCACCTGGCTGAGCGCTATCTGTTCGAGCTGGACGGCAAGCCGCGGCGGCCGGACTTTGAGCCCGAAATGCGTTACCGCGAGGAGGCGCGCGCCGCTTTGCAGCAGGCGTACCGCTTGGGCAACCGTCATGCGGCGGCGATGATCTCGGAGAGCTATCTGCTGGAGCGGCAGCCCTTGGAGGCCGCGGCCTGGAACCTGGTGGCGCGGCGGGCCGGAGACACGTTGAGCGCGGACTGGTTCCTGACCACCAAGGACTACCGGCAGTTGAACGCCGGGCAGAAAGCGGCGGCGACGGAACGCGCGGAGCAAATCTGGCGCGAACTGCATCCGGGAGCGGCTCAGTCCAAAGGCTAGCGGTCGCAAAAAACCGGCGACCCCCGCAAGGGGGCCGCCGGTTTTTCGTTTGGCGAAGCTTGGCGTTTACATGCGCTCATCCACTATGCGCTGAAACGCAGTGGGCTTTGAACAGGCTTTACTGAGCGTCAGCGGCCAGGCCGGCCACCAGATCCTCGCGGGTGATCAGGAATACGAAGCCGTCGCCGCTCTCGGTTTCCATCCACATGAAAGGCAAGGTGGGGAAGCATTCTTCCAGCATGTCGCGGTTATGGCCGATCTCCACCAGCAGCACGCCCTTGTCGTTCAGGAAGTCCGGCGCGCGGCGCAGGATTTCGCGGGTGGCATCCAGACCGTCTTCGCCAGAGCCCAAAGCCAGTTCCGGCTCGTGCAGATATTCCGGTGGCAGCGCGTCCACCGATTCGGCGTCGACGTAGGGCGGATTGGAGATGATCAGGTCGTACTTTTCCTCTAGGCCCTCGAACATATCGGTGTGGATCAGCTGCACGCGCTCGTCCAGGCCATAGTTCTGCACATTGATGGCCGCCACTTCCAGCGCGTCCAGGGAAATATCCACCGCGTCGATTTCCGCGTCCGGATAGTGGTGCGCCAGTTGGATGGCCAGGCAGCCGGAGCCGGTGCACAGGTCCAGCGCGCGCTGGACCAGTTCCGGGTGTTCGATCCACGGTTGCAGCGGCTCGCCCAGCAGCTCGTAGATGAAGGAGCGCGGCACCAGCACGCGCTCATCCACGTAGAAGTTGAAATCGCCTTGCCAGGCTTCGTGGGTCAGATAGGCCACCGGCACGCGCTGCTCGGCGCGGCGCTCGATCATGTCGACCACGTCCTGGACCTCGGTGGGCAGCAGCTTGGCGTCGAGGAAGGGCTCGAGCTGATCCATCGGCAGCTTTAGCGCGGACAGCGTCAGGTAGGCAGCTTCGTCGTAGGCGTTCTGAGTGCCGTGGCCGTAGAACAGACCGGCGTCGTTGAAACGCGACACGGCGAAGCGCAGCAGGTCGCGCAAGGTGTTGAAGCTGGATGCAGCCTGGGCGTACATGGTTTTCCTTTCAATACAACAGGGACATGGCTGCGGCCATGTCCCCGGCGGTGTTGATTCGCGCTCGCGAGGAGCGCGGGCAATGCCTTTGAACGGCGGGCGTCAGAACGGCAGCTTGGCGTCGGTGGCGGTGCCCAGCACACGGCGGAAGTCGCCCTTGATGCGCTCCAGCGCCGCGTCGTTGTCGGCCTCGAAGCGCAGAACGATCACCGGCGTGGTGTTGGAGGCGCGCGCCAGGCCGAAGCCGTCCTTATACTCCACGCGCAGGCCGTCCAGGGTGTTGACCTCCTCTGCGCCGTCGAAGCGGGCGGAAGCCTGCAGCTTGGCGATCAAGGCGTGGTTTTCGCCTTCCTTGGCCATCTTCAGGTTCAGTTCCGGCGTGGACACCGCATTGGGCAGCGCATTGAGCAGCTCGCTTGGGTTTTCCACGCGGGACAGCACTTCCAGCAGGCGGGCGCCGGCGTACATGCCGTCGTCAAAGCCGTACCAGCGTTCCTTGAAGAATACGTGGCCGCTCATCTCGCCGGCCAGCAAGGCGCCGGTTTCCTTGATCTTGGCTTTAATGAAGCTGTGGCCGGTGCGCGCCATCACCGGCACGCCGCCGTTTTGCTTGATCCACGGCTTGAGCAGGCGGGTGGACTTCACGTCGTAGATGATCTTGGCCTTGGGGTTGCGCTCCAGCACATCGGCGGCGAACAGCATCAACTGGCGATCCGGCCAGATGATGGTGCCGTCCTTGGTCACCACGCCCAGGCGGTCGCCGTCGCCGTCGAAGGCCAGGCCGATTTCAGCGTCGGTTTTCTGCAGCGCGTCGATCACGTCCTGCAGGTTTTCCGGCTTAGCCGGATCCGGGTGGTGATTGGGGAAGTTCCCGTCCACATCGCAAAACAGTTCGCGCACACGGCAGCCCAGGCGGCGGAACAGCACCGGGGCGAAAGCGCCAGGCACGCCGTTGCCGCAGTCCACCACGATGTTGAGCGGGCGTTCCAGCTTGATGTCGGAGGTGATGCGGTCCAGATAGGCTTCGGCGATGTCGTGGGTGCCGTAAGCGCCTTCGCCGCTGGCGAGATCGCCGTCGACGATGCGCTGGTACAGTTTTTGGATGTCGTCGCCAGCCAGGGTGTTGCCGGCCAGCATCATCTTGAAGCCGTTGTAGTCCGGCGGGTTGTGGCTGCCGGTGACCATCACGCCGGACACCGAGCCCAACTCATGGGCGGCGAAGTACAGCATTGGGGTGGCGACGCGGCCGACGTCGATCACGTCGACGCCGGCGGCCTGGATGCCTTCGGCCAGCGCTTGGCACAGGTCCGGGCCGGACAGGCGGCCGTCGCGGCCTACCACGATGGTTTTCACTTTGCGGGCCTTGGCTTCGGAACCGATGGCCTGGCCGATCTGGCGGGCTACGTCGTTGGTCAGGGTCTTGCCGACGATGCCGCGGATGTCATAGGCCTTGAAGATATCTTTGGACAATTTGCTCATGGCGTTCTTATGCAATCGAAATGAAGGATGGGCGCGGAGCGACAGCGCTCCGCGTCGGAAATCGGGGGCTCAGGCGGCCAGCGCGGCGCTCAGGCTGATCAATTGGTCCAGCTTGGCGCGGGCTTGTCCGGAGTCGAGCGCTTCGCGCGCCATGGTAACACCGTCGGCCAGGGTAGGGGAAACGTCGGCCGTGTAGATGGCGGCGGCGGCATTGAGGCAGACAATGTCGCGCGCGGGGCCGGTTTCGCCGTCCAGCACCGCCAGCAGGATGTCGCGAGAGGCGGCTGCGGTGTCCGCCCGCAGTTGCTTGAGTTCGGCGAAATCCAGGCCCAGTTCGCGCGGATCCAGCTGGTATTCCTCGATCTGCCCGTTCTTTAGTTCAGCCACCATGCTGGGGCCGGACAAGGTCAGCTCGTCCAGGCCGTCCAGGCCGTGCACGATCAGCGCGTGGCGGCTGCCCAATTGTTTCAGCACCCGAGCCTGAATGCCCACCAAGTCTGGGTGGAACACGCCCATCAACTGATTCTCGGCGTCGGCCGGATTGGTCAGCGGCCCAAGGATGTTGAAGATGGTGCGGGCGCCCAGCTCTTTGCGGATGGGCGCCACATGGCGCATCGCAGTGTGATGGTTGGGCGCGAACATGAATCCGATGCCGATTTCGTCGACGCAACGGCCCACTTGTTCGGCGCTCAAGCTCAGTTTGACGCCCAGCGACTCCAGTACGTCGGCGCTGCCGGAGCTGGAGGACACTGAACGCCCGCCGTGCTTGGCCACGCGCGCGCCTGCCGCCGCGGCGACGAAGGCGGAGGTGGTGGAGATATTGAAGGTGTGGGATTTATCTCCGCCGGTGCCGCAGGTGTCTACCAAGTGGTCGCGCTGGCTGATGGGCACCGGGGTGGCGAACTCGCGCATCACAGTGGCGGCGGCGGCGATTTCCAGCACCGACTCCACCTTGACGCGCAGGCCGATCAGGATGGCCGCGGTTTGCGCCGGCGTCAGTTCGCCGCGCATGATCTGGCGCATCAAGTCCAGCATTTCGTCATAAAACAGTTCGTTGCCGTCGATCAGCCGGTTCAGCGCGGCCTGCGGGGTAATCATCGGGAAGTCCTTTTGCTTGCGTGGGCGGCGCCGCGTGGAGGCGCGCCGTCCGGAGATTCAATGGCCGGCGTGCGCCGCCAGCTGGGAGAGGCGCTGCTCGATCAGGTCGGCGCGGCAGGCGGCTTGCGCCTGGTCCGCGCCGTTGCCGCTGGCGTAGCTGCTCGCCACCCAGCGGCATTGCTTGTCCAGATAGGTCTTGAAGGCGCGCTTGGATTGGCTGAGCGCCAGCCGGGCGCCGTAGCGGTTGCCGGTGATATGGTCTAGCTCGCGCATCGCGGCGGAGGCGCGGTTTTCACTTTGAGTCAGTTCGGCTTCGGCTTTGCTCAGCCGCTGTTGCAGGCAGGCGGATACCGCCGGAGTCTGCGCCTCGGTCCGCATGCAGTCGTCCAGCGCGCCGGCCTGCGCCGCGCTGGACAGCGCCAGGGCGGCGCTCAGCATTAACACCCTCTTCATCAGGCGAACTCTTTCAGGAAGTTGTCCAGCATCGCGTGGCCGTGATCGGTGAGGATGGATTCCGGGTGGAACTGCACGCCCTCGATCGGCAGCGTTTTATGGCGCACGCCCATGATCTCTCCGTCGTCGGTCCAGGCGGTGACGTCCAGACAGTCCGGCAGCGTCTCGCGTTCGATCACCAACGAATGGTAGCGAGTGCAGGTCACTGGGTTGGGCAGGCCGCGGAACATGCCGATATCGCGGTGTTTAACCGGCGACACCTTGCCATGCATCAGTTGTTTGGCGTGGACGATGCGGCCGCCGAAAGCCTGGCCTATGCCCTGATGCCCCAGGCACACGCCCATGATGGGCAGCTTGCCGGCGAAGTGCTGGATGGCCGGCACGGACACACCCGCCTCGTTGGGCGTGCAGGGGCCGGGCGAGATCACCAGGTATTTAGGCTGCAGCGCTTCGATTTGCTGCAAGGAAATTTCATCATTGCGGTACACCTTGACCTCTTGACCCAGCTCGCCGAAGTATTGCACCAGGTTGTAGGTGAAGGAGTCGTAGTTGTCGATCATCAACAGCATGATTGGCTTAAGTCCTTGAATTTGCTGTAGGCAATTGACTTGCCGTGTGTTTGATACCCCCTTTTGTACCCCCAAATGGTTTTGCTGGGCTTTAAGACTGCTGCTGGGGGTTGGGATGAAAAACACTATACCGGATGATCAGGCTGTTCGCAGCACATCGTCAAAACGGCTTGGCCGGCCTGCCGTCCATCACCCCTCTATAGCGTTCCTTGATCGCAGCCTGCAGCAATGGCACCTCCGCCATTTTCAGCTGCCCAGGCAATCCAAGTCCGCGATACCTCTCCAGCAATCTATCCGTCTCACCGATCAGCATCAGCATCCACGTCGCCAATTCAAGCTGCCGGTCATCGGCGGGGAACAGGTCACCGCTCAGGGGCTCAACACCGCGGAAAGAGGCCACGATCCGCGCGCCCTGGCCGAGCGTGAGGGTCTTACTCCGGCCCAGGTGGTCAAACGCGATTGCCGCGCGTTCAAGGATCTCTTCGGGTGGCATGCTGGAATCCGGTTGTGGCCAGATTCCAGCATAGCTACTGGACCGCGGCTTGCTGCTTCACCCAATCTTGAAGTCCGCCGAGTTTGTCGGCAGTGCGCCGGCAAACCTCATAGTTGCCGGTAACAACCTGCAGCGCGTCGTTCTCGGTTGCGCCTTCATTCAGCATCTGCAACTGTTCCGGAGGCATCATGAGCTGCGCTGGCGGCGTCGGGAAGCCGGCCAATGACAGCGGCGTTGTGGAGCTGCACCCAGCCAGCAGGCAGAGCGCAGTTAGCAGGGTGGGTTTCCACATACTTGGTGACCTCTTTGTTTATGGTCCGGTAGACGATTTGGGTTTGCTGTGCAGTGGCGGTGGCCGATGCGTCGGCTTTGGCACTCACAGCATCCTGCTTTGCCTTGGCTGCCAGCGCGGCCTGAGCCTGTTTGACCTGCGTCTGGGCTGTGTCGCGCTCGGCGCCGCGCTGACTGAAGTCCCATCCGAGCCACGCCACTGCCGCCAGCACCAGGCCGGCGACGATCAGTTTCCAGTTCATCTCATTTCCCCAGAAATAGCGCCTGCTCTGCCACGCGGCGACGGGTGAGGCCTGGCAAGACCTTGCCGCCGGCCTTGTTCCAGCGTGGAAACTGTGCTGCCGCGCCGGCGTAGTCGCCAGCGTTCAGCAAGCGGAGGAGAGTGGAGCCTTGCAGCGCGCCAAGACCCAGGTTGAAGCTGAAGCAGACCAGCGCGTCGAACTGGTTCTGGTTCAGTGGCACCTGAACCAGCCGGGTGACGCCGCTTTCAAAGCGGCTCAGGTCGCGCGCCAGTAGTGCGTCGGCTTGGGCCTGGGTGATGACCAGGCCCGGCGTCACGTCCGGACCGGTGTGGCCGTAGCCGATGGTCCAGACGCCCACCGCGTCCTGGTAAGCCTTGAGGCGCAGGCCTTCGAATTGCTGGATCAGCTTGATGCCGTTGGCGGATGTTTTCATTGCGGCTTCGCCCCCATCTTCTTGCCCAGGCCCAGGCCTGCGATCAGCGCTCCGGCGCCGATACCGTAGCCCTGCAGATCAAACGGCTTTCCTTTGACAGTGCAGTAGATCTGCAAGCCAAGACCGATGACGGTTGCGATGCCGCCCCAGATGTAGGCCGGTTCCAACTGACCGTTATCGTCTGTGATCGCTTCAAGCAGCTTTGACATGGGTAACCTCTTGATTGGAATGGGCCGTTTGCAACTCGTCGGCCGAAAACACGAAACAAGGCATGCGCGGGAAAGCCTGGAAGATCCAGACAGGGAAGCTCAACGCATGGATGCCGTGGTTCTTGTGGCGGTGGAATTTGCTGTGCAGCACCAACATGTTCTGCATGCTGTCGACGAAGGTCTCGGGCTTGTCCGGGTCGAAGGCGTGCCAGTCGAAGCCGCGGATCTCTGCCAGCTTGCACAGAGCCCATAGCAGCGAATCCTTGGCAGCGAAGGTATCGCCGGTCGGCTGGTCGGTGTCCAGATCCAGCACCGGCAGCTGCGTAATCTCGTCAGTGGCCACGCCCTTGACCACGCTCCAGTCGACGCCACTGGTGAACGCCCACTCGATGGCTAGATGATGGTATTCGGTGCCTTCTGTGTGCCCGCTGATCGCGCAGGGCAGCTTGGCCTTGTGACCGGCGGCCTTGGTGGCTTTGAATGTGTGCGACTCGGTGCGCGGCGGGTGATCTGGGTAGAACAAATCCTCGCTCAAAGTGTCGGTGTGCTCGTGCTCATTGGCAGGCGCGGCGATGCGATTTGCAAGCTCAACCATGCGCTGGTGCTGTGGTGATACGGCAGGCATAGTCTGCATTGCCTCGCCGACGCAGCGGCTGCATGCTTTTTCGATGTCTAGACCGTGGCGGCATTTTTCCATGCTGTGGCTCCACAAATAAAAAAACCGCCAGAAGGCGGTTTTAAGTGACGAATGATTTAAGCCTTATCGGCTTTTCCGTCTAGCTTCCCGTCAATGCGGTCAAGCTTCAGGAACACAGCATCAATGGCTTTGCTAAGCGTTTCTATAGCTTTGCTTAATTCGTTGCTAGTGACGTAATGCTCGGCAACATATAATTTGTGCGCAGCAAGTTCTTTTTGCAATTCCGAAATTTCAGCACTGTTTTTTCTGCTGTCATCTTTTGAGCTGTTGAATAAGTACCAAACAACTGTTCCAGCGCCGCCGGCCGCAGTACATCCAATTGTTGCGAGAGAAGCCCAGTCCATTTATCCTCCGCGGGCGTAAAAAAACCCGCGCGCGGCGGGCTGTTTTCTAATTTATGTACCGGATCAGTTCCAGTTAACCGCCTGTACGGCTGCCACCGTTTTTGCGGCCTGCACTTGCTGTACCAGCGTACTGTACTGTTGCTGCTGCGCCGTGCGCCATGCATTCAAGTCTGCAAGCACTTGCAGCATTTGCGCCTGTGTGTGCTGCACCAGCGGCGGGTTTTGCATCTGTGCTGGGCTGCAGTAGATGTAATAGGCGGACGGCGGGTTACTAGATTGACTTGCTGCAAACTGAATTTGCAGGTTGATCTGATCTGTTTGAAGCGATCCGTAATGGTTGGGTTTCCCCAGCGCGCTAGATATGAATCCGGCAGTGATGGCAGACTGACATGCATATTGCAGTATCTGGAGCTGAGATTGCACCGCTGCTGTTAGAGCGCCAGGACCTACTGACCACTTGTCTTTTGACCACACTCCAAAAGGCGGCGGAGGCAGTGGAGTCGCAGCAAGGCTCTCCAGCGTATCACCAAGCTCGGCACAAACGGGCTGCGCCGTCGCAGTACTCCAGAGTGGGACGCCACGAAAGTCTGGCACAAGTGTCCACACGCCTGCGGCATATACAGCAGATTGATTGCCTGAAGCTTCTGGCGGGGCTTCTTCTGTTGAGTTCGCGGGCATCAGCCAGACTACGTTTTTGTCTAATGGCGATTGAAATGCCGTTGTTTCGCCGGCGAAAATACCCGTCTTCGGGTCATATGAATATACGGTTTTTGCAGGCACACTATCTCCTTAATATTTGATACATGCGAGTAGCGCCACGTTCACAGGTCGGTTTTCACTTGCAGTCGGGACGACACGAGAGACATCAAAACCCATTAACGACGGACCAGAATTTGGACCTGCCCCGTCTGCGATTGGAAGTGAATAATTGTTGCCGTTTATAGTGAACGGCCCGGTGGCCGTCACTTGTTCACCAAGGAACTGCGAAACACCGCCAGGAGTTGAAATCGAGCCTGTTATGTTCCGAATGGCATCATTTTGCCAGCTTCCTAAAGTTCGACCTGGATCTACGTTGCGCCCATTATCTACTCCACGCAAAAACACCCCACGCAAATCCGGGACGTTAAATGTCGTTGATCCGTCTCCGGCGCCGTGGGTTACTCCAATTGCACTGAAAAGATTTGCGTATGTTGATCGCGAAATTGCGGAGCCGTCCGCAGCAATCCATCCGGTTGGCGGGGTTGATCTAGCAAAATGAACTACACTGCCAGGAGCAATAACTGCACTGATAGATGAATTTACAGTTCCAACGAAGTTTGGATCATTGTTTATTGATGCGGCTATTTTCTGCAAAGTGTTTAGGTTGGCTGGTGCCGTTCCAATAATTCCATTTAACTGGCTAAGGTTCACTGCATGGGAGTTTTGCGTTGCATTTGCAACAGAAAATACTTGAGTGGCAGAGCCAGTTAATGCCGCAGCATCAGTGATGCCAAAGCCAGCCAGAGTTGTTGGTTTATTTGTTATGTCACCCCAAGCATTAGCGTCAAGACGTTTCCACGACGACCATCCTGATTTTGCCCAGCCCCCCCTATACCAAACCTCTCCACTGTTTGCCATGTATAGTTGGCCGATGGCGTTAAATTCAAAAGCATTGGCAACCAGCAATACCCCGTATCGATAAGCGCTCGGCATGTTTGCGCCGCTGCCATTTTGCACATCATAAATTCCTGGGGATGTGAGAGTATTCCAGTCTTGAGTCGTAATCCCCACAGAATTCTTCAAAGGCAGTGCGTCAGTAATTCCGTATCCCGCCAAGGTAGTAGCAATGCCAGCTTTGCTGGATAGGGCGCTGTTAAGCTGCCCTAAATTAACAGCATGGCAATTTTGCGTTGCAGCCGCCACCTGCGAAGCCCCACCAGTGCACACGAGAAGAACGTATGAGCCGCCAGAACCAACACTGCTATTCCACTGAGCCCAGCAGTCGCCATTCGCGACAATTTCACCGCCCTGCAGCGCAGAGTGCGCGCCACCGACCAACGGAACCGATCCGATTCCGTCGTTCAGTGTGCTGGCGCCTGTGTTTGCCGTTTTTGCCTTGAAGCGGATCACCTGGCCTTCGGTTCGAGAGGTAAACGCCGGCGTGAAATTGACAACGTAGGTGTTTGCCGTTCCGGTATCAATCGCAAATGGGGCGCCCTGAGATTGAATCGCGAGCGCCAGTTGATTCAATTTCCCTTTCGTCAAAGTTTGCCCACTTGCGATTACCGCATTACACAACTCCATCATGACTGTGTTGAGCCACTCAGCAGGGACAATGGTCGGTGCTTGACCTGTTGCCGGATTGCCATCCGTAAAAAAACCCGGCGTCCCCGGGTTTGATATGGTTGGCAGCTGCGTTGCCGCAGTAGAGTTGTCGATCTGGAACATGGTTTCCTCACGTGGAGTATCTGAACTGCAGGATGGAGTGAGCTGGTGCAATACGCTGCAGAATGGACTGCAGAATGGCATTGCCCCAAACAGAAAGCGGTTCGCCTGATGCGCTAGCGCCGGCAGCGAAGTGGTTTATGGTGTTGCTGGAAGCGGTGATGGACCAGGTATGGTGCCAATCCACCGCACCAACCGCCTGGCCGCTACTACTTTGCCCACAGCGAAATGGCGCGTAATTGGTGACGGTAATGGAAAACCCCAAGCCAGCGGCCACCGACTGGTAGTACGCCGCGGACTGGCCGCCCGTGGCGGTCAGCTTGGCTACTACTTGTTGGCGCCTACCGGCCATCGTGGTTGCAAGCCCCAAGACCGGATCAGGCAGGCCCAGCGCTGCTTCCCATTCGGGCAGAAGTTCTGTTGACGATGCCGGGAACGCATCCACCAGCAGATTGTTGATCCGGCTATGGGTGCGGCCATAAATCTGAGCCAATGCTAGCGACACCTTGGACTGCACGGCATTTTGATCGCGCGGCCACACACGCCCGCGTGGAAGCAAACGCTGCAACGCACCCTGGTAATCCAGAGCAGTGTAATTGGGAAGTGGCATAGAACCTCACTGCCAGGTTATGGCGCCGAGCACAGGCAAATTGCCGACTGGGCTGGTGATGTCGGACCCAGCCGGAGAGACCACGATAAAATCGCTTACACCGGAAACCGTAGCAATAGCAGACCAGATCAGCTGCAACGGGATGCTGCCGCCAGGCTTGCCATACTGGAAAAACACGCCGGCTATTGCCAAGCTGACGGCTGTTTGTGACGCCAGCGGCACGCCCTTGATTGTGAACGACACCGGCTGAGCGATGGGGGACACCACATAAACCAGCGCGGTTACCGGTTGCAATGGTGCAATGGCGTTGGCCACAATGAGCTGATCGCCGGTCGCTACCACGCCGCGCGGCACGCCGCCCGGCCCCTGGTCAAATTGGGATACTCCATTACTTCCCACTGGGAACCCTCCATTTGCGGATTCCGCGCCATCCAGCATGACGTATACAACCACCGTGCCGGCGCCGAATCCATTCGGCGCGCACCACGCGCGCGTGACGCCCGGCACGGCCAGCGACCACATCTCATAATCGCTACGCGCGCCGCCCTGCGGAGTGGATTGCCACGCAGAAAGCACGCGGGCGCGATACGCTTCGTCATCTTCAAGATCCGCGCCGCCAGTCAGCGCCGTCGCGGCGTAGCCGGAAGCCTGAATGCCAGGGACGGACTGAGCAAGCGAGAGGAGAGTGCCGGCAGGGGTATTACCTACCGCGCCAACCAAACCAGTCGGGTCAGCAACGGCGGCGATTGGAACGGTTACCGTGCCACTCGATCCGACCGCGCCGTCGCTGGTGACGGCATATTGCTGGCCATCGCCACGATTGATCAGTGTGCCGGCAGGCAATGTTTGGTTGACTTGCCCCGGGAATGTTGCAGAGCCGCTGGCCACGGCAGCCGGCTTGATGTAAACCCCCTTCATCGCCCCCCAGCCCTGCAAGAACTCACCAGTGGCGGTCCACGGCGTGGATTGCTTGGCTACAAAGTCGATGTAGTCGTAATGGCCATAAGCCATGGCCGCCTGCGCGGCAGCCATTACGCCCAGGTTGCTGAACCGCAGCAGGCCATCGCCTCCGGGCACGGTGGCGGCAATATCCTGCGCCACCTGCTGGCGCAATGCGGTCAGTGTTGGTTTCACGTAGGGCATCAACTCACTCCATTCCAGGCCCACTTATATTGCAGCGGAGTCCGCGCGCCCGAACTGTTGTAGGCCACGACCTGGGCGCCCAGCGTGGAGGCCGCAACCCACTGCACAGTGATATCGAATTTGGCCACCACCCCGTCGTCAATCAGCCACTGCAGGGCCTCGACGATATAGTCGCGCGCGCGGTTGGCTGTCTCTCGGGTTTGTTTGGAGCGTTGCAACAGCCAAAGCCGAGAACCGATCGGCTTCGCATCGTCCAAGCACCAGCCTCTCGGGTCGCCACTGCCATCAGGTACAGCGTCATCCGGACCCGCGATGCGATCAGTGAACAGGCTGATCAGGATGGCGGACTGCAGGTCATTGCCCGATAACAGACCTGGCCCGGCCTGAGCCCAGTCGCCATGAGTGCCCGCCACCCACACGGTGGAGATATCCATGCTTATTCCTGTTGGTTGGGGTGTTGGGTGGTAACAGTTGACCCGCCGCTTTGAACGCCCTGTACGGCATGGTCATGGCCGTTGTAGATGGATCGCATCTGAGCCATGGAGTGGGCGTTGCTGCCAGCGTTATCGGTGATGTCACCGCCGGCCTTGATCTGTCCGCTGACATCCAGTTCGGGTGTATTCAGCTGCACCTTGGTTGCAGCATTGACCGTCACTGTCGGTGTGTTATTCACGGTCAGCGGCAGGCCGGCGCCGTTTATCACGATGCCGGCCCGGGTCAAATAGACGGACTGACCCTGGTTGTCGAAGATCGCCACCTCGCCCGGTTGAAGCCCCTTCATCCGGCTGCCCTGATGATTGGTGGCCACCACCACGCCGTTGTTACGGTCACCTTGAGGGAACAGCACAATGGCGTCCGTGCCCACCGGCGGGTGACTTGTAAACCCGAATTCAGCCGCGCGGCGCAAGTGGTCCCGTGTTTCGTCCGCGCCAAGCTGCACCTGCAGGATTTGGATGGGGCCTACATCGTTGGCCGGCGCCGATATGCGTCCGCGCCCCAGCAACATCCAGATGCGGCGTGCCAGGCGCTCTATTTGTTGAATCATGGCTTGCCTCCATTGGCCACACCGGCGACGACATCGCGCATAGTTGGGAACAGATTAATGGGCTGGACAGCAAACGCCTCCGGTGGCATCACCACCAAATCCGCATGTGTGCCGGTGGCGTCACGCCGATAAGTTACATCCGATACCAGCCAGTTGACGCGTGGAACATGCACCGTTGGCGCGGTCAACGTCACTATCGTGTTGGGCTGCCACAGGTTGCCGGAATCGTCGCGCCAACTATCCACCGTCAATGTGGCTTGCAGGCTCCGGCCGGCGCGGCGGGCTGCTTCCCAGTTGGTTCTAGCCTTGGTGATCTGGTAGTCGGTTGTGTCACCGGTTTCGGCAATGATGCTGCGCACGCGCAGGCGTGGCACTCCGGGATCCGTGACGATGGCAATCACATCCGGGCCAGTGCCGGCATCGCTCATCGTGTCCATCGGCAAGCTGCGGCCAATGTATTGGCTGAACCGCTGCGACATAGACCAGCGCATGGTGATGGACTCGATGTTGACGCCCTCGGCGAGGGCGGGATAACGCTGTCCGGCGGCCGGGCGCATGGCTTGCGACAGACGCAGTGAACCGTCGGGGTTTTCGTAAATCAGCATCTGGCTGTTGCGAGCAACCGGCTCCAGGATGTTGTAGGGGGTCTCGCCCCATTGCAGTTGCCATATAGGAACCGCTTCGCCGGCTCCCACATCGGACGACACATTGATCCCGTATGGCGTGGCCAGCTTGATAGCCATCGCCAGCGGAGTGATGTTGGTCATCTGGCAGCCCTGATAGAAATGGCTGCAGTCCACCAGGTCCTGGCACTTGCCGCGCCCGCTCACGGCGATGGAGTGAGTCGACGCATTCAGCGTGGGTGTAAAATCATCGACATACCCTGTCACCACCACATCGGTGCCCAGCAGCACCTGCACCGGATCACCGGGATAGAGCAGCAATTTCCCAAACTCGCCGGGGAAGCGCTCGGTCATGCTGATATTGAAGCCCGATGGAAACCGCTCAATCCCGCGGACGACGGTGATCGATGTCCATCCCGATATGCGTTGTCCATTGGTAACCAGGGTAAGATCGTCCATACTCTCAACTCGATGTCATGACGGAGGCCGCAATGATTGGATTTTTGTTGGTGATGGTGATGGCCGACGGCTGGCAAGGCGGCGTGGTGCCGCAGGGCCTCTATAAGACCGAGGCCGCATGTCAGCAGGCCGGTCCGCGCTGGGTGCTCCACAACAACAACATCGGCCATCCCTCGACCTTCTACTGTCAGAAGAAGGTGGTACCAAAAGGGCAAAGATGGAGCGAGGAGGGGATCACGCCGCAGATGCGCGAGAAGTGGTCAAAGCAGCAAGCCGAGAAGTACAAAAACATCACCTACCCCATGCCGGAAAACCCAATTTCTACTGAGCCAGCGCCTTGAACTGCGTCGGCATGAACAACGGATGGATGGCGCCGGCTTGTTTCGCCAGTTCCGCTGCGCGCGCGGGGTCGCGATATAGGCGCTGAGCCAGTACCATCGATGGCATCGGTTGCGGGATCGCCACTTGCGTGATGCGCGCCAAAGACCCACCTCTTGCCGTCAAATCTGCAACCACCGCAGTGCGTAAATTGCGCAATGCAAGATAGCTAGCCATATCCCCGGCATCTGCAGCCGCTACAGCCTCGTTTTCCACCAGCAGGGCAACCCGTGCCCGCAATGCCGCTGCGTCGTCATAGCTGACCGGCTGATAGTCGGCGACCGATCGGCACACACCAATGACCGCCGCGCGACGCATCATGGTCACGGTCAGTTGCTGTGCCGTGGTCATGGCTTTCCCCATGGGCGATGTGTCGACGTTTTGTGGCATCGGCATTTGATGCAGCGCAGTCAGCACATTGATTGCATCCATGGGGCTGGCGCAGGACGCGCACAGCGTCTGAACGGATTGCGTTACCGCGGCCGGCAAGGGCTGGATGGCTGATGTCTGAGCGCCCAGTCTGCCCGCGGCTGTTGCCACGGCGCCAGCGGCTACCGCGACGGTTTGACGCTGCACGGCACTGGCGGCGACTGCTCGGCGGGTGGGCGAGGGGGTTGGGCTACTGGGCGCAGCCACCCCGCGCGGATCACCGTAGCGATTGGCAAAGCTGTCCATGCGCTGCAATTGGCCCGCAATGCCAGCAACCGAGTTGTAAATGCTCTTGGCTGCATTGACCACCTGATTGATCCGAGTGACCCATTGCGCGGCGACATTGACCACGGCTTGCACTACGGCTACGCCTTGCTTCACCTGGTTGATCAGCCCGGCCACAAAATCAGCCTCAACGGATAGGCCGGCCTGGTCCGCCAGGTCGTGCAGCCAACTGGCCGTGTCCTGTTGCTCGCCCGGAAATTCGCGGTCTCCGGCCTCGATGAACTGCATCGACAACTCGACATAGCGCCCCTGGTCCCAGCGCTCTGACACGCGCATCGGACCCAAGCTGACATAGAGCGTGCCCAGCGTCGGGTGGACCAACTCGCCGCGGCCTTCCTGCTCTGCGGCGGCAGCCATCTGCTGCAGTTGGCTGATGACATCGTCGCCAACCAGAAAGCCGATCATGTTGATACGCCGGCCGCGGCGCCCCAGATCTTCCACCCACAGCACATCGCGGTTTGGGTACTCGTGCTCAGCCAGCCGGCGCCCAAGCTCTACATCCGAGGCCAGCACAGCAAACGGAATGCCGCGATAGCTGGCCGGGCGCAGTTGGTCCCAATAAGACTGCCCCCCCAGCCCCAGAGCATTGGTCAGTTGGCCGGCAGCGGAGACAACGCCATCCAGCGCGCCGGCGGCTCGGCTGACTGTGTTCAGGACGTCTTGGAAGCTCATTGCATGCCTTGTGAAAATGGATAAAATATTACCGATACATAATTAAGGAAACTGTAGCTGGTCAGTTTTTATGTGGCCTAAGGCTGAACACCCCATATGACTTCATTACCCAAAGCTTTTCTTGTGCTATCTCTGGCCTTCGTTCATCTTTCGGCTGAGTCAGCTCCCAGCTTTTACACCATAAAGACCTATAAGAATGGCATTGCCATCAGTGCGCGCAAGGTCACCGTGGCTGAGCTTCGCAGTGCATCGCATGCCATGATTGATGCCTTCAAAGACAGCAGCCCAAGCTATGACTTCCTGGTCAATATCGCCAACTCGATGAATGCCAAAGAGCGCTGTTTTAATCTGTTTGGTGCTCGTACAGCATTGGCAACCATCGAGGCTGGGGTTATTGACGCCTCAAAAAACTCCGAAGAGTCCCTGAAGAAATCAATTGCTTCCTTTGAGGAGGTCAATGGCAACACCAATGTTTCTTGCAGCATGCGCTAAGGCGTTATCATCTCCGGCATCGGGTAGCTGTATCGCGGGGTATTGCTCGCTACTGCGGAGCCTCCTGTTGCCGTGGCGCGCGCGCCGGCCGGTAGACCGCTGACCGCCACCTGCACCTTCATGTCGGAAAGTTTGGTGACAGCGTCTTGCAGCGACTTCAGTTGCTCGATCAGCATTTTCTGCGAAGGCTCCACTACCGCGGCATTGCCCGTGACGGCCGAGGAGGCCGCCGCGACAGGCGAGGCCAAGGGCTTGACCGCCTTTCCACTTCCTGACCTTCCTGTGTATGTCACCGCCGACGCAGCGGAAGCTTCCAGCATTTTTTGGGAGTATGGATTGTTGCCGTTCTCGTGAACGATCATGGCGTCCATCAGCGACCGAATCACCTCGGGACGGCTCATGTCCAGCGACTGGCTACCGCTAACCCCCATGCGCTTGGCCACTGCCGAAACATAGGCCGCTGTGTTGTTCTCGGAACTCGGCGCCCATTTCTGCACAATGTCGCTCACAGAGTTAAGCCCGGAGTTGGAGTAGCGCTTGAGCTGCTTCGCCATTGCATCCAGCCCGGCTTGCGGTGAATTGAAAACGGCAAACCGGCCGCCAGCGCCGCCTTCTTTGACGGCGCCGGTCTGGCCAACAAACTGCAGGTTGCCGGGGTTATTGTTGCGGATTCCGCGCGGCATGGCTTTTGTGCTCTGCGCCTTCTGCGGTGGAGCCGGCTGCGCCGCCTGCTTCAGCTTTTGTCCCGGGGTGGCGGGCGCCTCCTCATCTTCCGTCCACCCGGCCGGCTTGGCATTCGGGTTCTCTTTGATGTAACGCTTTATATACTCCAGCGCTTTCTCATCTCCGAACTCAAGCGTGGGCTGGTATGCCTTTTTTGCCTTGTCCTTCAGGTCAGCGAATTCCTTGCTTTGCAGGTCAAGACCATGCCAGCTTCTCGAGCCAATGCCATAGCGCTTTTGATTGGCCAGCACCATCGCGTTTTCACCGACGTTCAGCTCATCGGACTGCAGCAGCAAGCTCAGACCGATGGAGATGCGGCTCGCGAGTTCGCCAAAGAATGGCAGCGTCGCTCGGGTGATCTTGTCCAGGCCGGCCTTGGCCGCGGATTGGCTTGCTGTGGCGGTTGCTTCGCCGGCGACGGCCTTGCCGAGGCTGGTGGCCACAGACGAGATCAGGCGCTCCCCCAGGCTGGACATCACCTTCTTGACCACCCAAGCGCCGCCGAGCCCTACGCCGGCCATTCCCGTCAGCGTCATGCCTGGATGCTCTGACAGCATCTTGGCCGCGCTCTCCATGATCTTGCCGTAGATCGGGCCCACATAATCGCCAAGCCAGTTGCTGGCGCGCTGATGCCCTAGGCCGGCTTCACGTTCGCTGCGCTTGGCCGCGTCAGCCTCTTTCAGCTTCTCCGGAGATTGGACGGCACCCATCTTCTCGGTTTTGCGCATGTCGTCTTCCAACTTCTTGCGCCCGTCCATCAGCATCGGCATCAGGCCTTGAACACCGAATTGGCCGGCGATCATTGCCTTGGTTTGCGGAGACATCTTGTCGTTGGCCATCACCTGGGCCAAGTCCTTCAGCGCGGCGGAAGTATCGATCGCTCCATCCTTGGTGTGGCGGATGGTAATGCCCAGGCGGTTGAGCATGGCCAGCGCGGCCATGTTGCGGCCATTGGTCGCATCGTTGAGCGTGGTGCCCAGTGCGCCAATACCGCCGTCCAACTGCTCGGCTTCAATGCCGGCCAGCTTGGCTGCGCCGCGCAGCTTTTGCAGCTCATCCGTGCCAACCCCGGTCATTTGCGCGGTGCGCAGCACGGAGTTACCATAGCTGGCCCAGCTGCTGGCGGAGGCGGTGATGCCGGCAACAATGGCGCCGCCGGCGATGGCCGATACCGGCGCCGATAGATTGCTGGCGGTATTGCCCAGCGCGCTGCCAACGGACTGGATTTTCTTGGCCAAGCCTTCAAAGCGCTGGGTGACGCGCTGCTCAAGCTGGGATTTGGACAGGTCGTCCACCTTCTTGCCAAGCGCCATTTTAGCGGCGAACTTCCCAAGCCGGCCTTCCAGCTTCTGGATAATCGGGCCGGCTTGGTCGTCCGCGGTGATGCGGATCCGAAATTGATTGTCAGCTCCCGCCATCACACATCCTCAGCATTTGCGATCGCCACCAGGAAAGGCGCGACCAGGTCAGGCCCCAGGCATCACGAGGCCCCCAGCGGTAAAACCGGGTGACCTCGGCCACGATGTCCATCCAATTGGATGGCATGGAGCCTTCTGGGGCGATCAGACAAAATTTGCCAGATACTCCTCGGCGGCCTTGTAATCGCGCGCGCCGATGCGGCCAATGGCAGCCACCGGGTGGCCGCTGACCAGCGAGATCAGAAACTTGCTGCCCGCGATATGGCCGTTCTTCTGGTATTCCTTGGAGAACTTCTCCAACTCGTCCAGCGTCGGCTCGCGCAGCTCAAGCACATGGATCTGTTCGCTGCCGAAATCAATCGGCTTGCGCAGCGTCAGCGTCAGCTCATCCGGCACTTCGGGTTTGTTTTCGTCCACCATCAGGCCTCCTCGACACTGGAGCTTTCCCACTTCACATCGATGGTGCCTTCCACCGAATCGACTTCCGGGAATTCCACCGTCCACATGCTCCGGCCCACGATATTTTTACCGTTGGCCAGCTGCAGGGTGACAGTGACGTTGGTCATCTGGTTGAGCTGAGCGACGGTCAGGCCGCCGCTATCGCGCAGCTTGGCCTTGATGTAGCCGGCCACCGGCTCTTCCTTGTAGCCGTGCACACCGTCTTTGCCGGTCAGCGTTTCACGTTTGACTTTGGCCGGGCTGTAGCCGAAGTCGCCGGCCACCAGATACGAGGTGCCATTGACGCTCAGCTGGCAGGTGCCGGCGAGCAGGTAAGTGTTGTCTACTGCCATGTTTGCTCCCAGAAATGCGAAACACCGCCCAAAGGCGGCGTTCCATTGCGCGGCTTATAGCAGCCGGAATTGGTTGAGCAGCGCGAAGATGCGCAGCTGGTTGATCAGCGTCGGCGGGAACAGCACATTGACGCGGCCCGGGTTGCTGGGGTCCAACTGAACAACCAGGCCGGACTTGAATGCATCACCATTCTGAACCAGCCCTTGCGATTCCAACTGTCGGTACGCGGCTACCAGTTCCCCCTTGATGATGGAGGGCGTCACAATGTTGGATCCCGGCGCGTAGCGGGTCCCATCTGCGGCCAGCTTCACCCGTGCATACTTGCTGGTGACCATGGTGCGCAGGAATCGCATCACGTAGGCCAGGGTATGCAGCGTTTCCACTTCCAGGTAACTGTTGTCGGGGTTGCCGAACGCATTCTTCTGGTAGGTGGTGATCAGGTTCTCGATGGCGACGGCGCCATCCTGTGCCACCGTGAATGTGCTGATGCCGTCGTAGAGCAGGGTATTGCGGTCGGTCAGTTGGAAGCGGCTTTGCACCGGCGGCGCCAGCACACCGGCCAGCGGAACCGTCTGCAAGGGCTGGGCAGGGTCGGCGCGCGTACTCACCGCCACGGCGCCGCCCAGCGCGGCCGCCCAGAGCCAGTTCGGCGTCGGGCTGTCGTTGAAGCCCATCACGGTTTCATGCTGATTGTTGCGGGTGACGCCGAAGGTGGTCAGCGCGCCCAGGGTGCCGCGCAACGCGGTGAACACGTGACCGTACAGCTGTTTGGCGTAGCTCCAGCGGCCGGTTTGATCGTTCATGAACTGCTGCAGAGCCGACAGACTGGTGGTGTCGTTATACGGGCAGACGATGAAGTCAAAAGGCTGGTCGCCCAGGTTGGCCAAGGCCGCCGACAGACTGGGCGCGGTGGCGCCGCCGGTCAGCGCCGTGATCTGCACGCCGAGGCCCACCGGCATGGTTTCGCCGCCGATCGGCCCGAGGTAGTTCAGCCGCAGGTCGATGTCATTGCCGCACGGCCCCTTGTTGACCGCCGTAATCGTCACCACCGCGCTGTTTGCCGTATTGGTGGCTTGCACCGGACAACCCGCGTCCGCGGACAGAGTGGTGGCGATGAATGCCGCGATTTGCGCCGGCGTTTGGGTGGGCAGCACCGGGATGGCATAGCGGATGCCGGCCACGTACAGATAGAGCGTGCCGCCGGCAGTGGGCGCGCTGGCGATGGTGATGCTGCCGCTGGCTGCGGTGGCATTGCTATCATCGGCCAGCGGCAGGTACCAGACCTCACCGAACTGGTCGTTCTTGCGATACCAGGCAGTCATCAGTGCCAGCATGGAGTTGGGACCGCCCACGGTTTGGGCATCGGTCACGCCCTGGCTGATCACCGGGATGTTCGGCACCGTTCCTGCCGTAATAGCGGCCGCAGTCACTTGGCCGATGATCAGCGCGCGCTGGTTGGCCTGCGCCGTGTTGGCGCGGCTATTGTCCAGTTCGGCATAGAACAGCGGCACCCGAATTTGCTGCGGGATGTTCTTGAACGGGATGGTCATTTATCACCGCCTTTCTTGACGGATGGGGCTGCCTGGGCCGAAGCCTCCGGCGCCGCTTGCACGACATCGCCATCACGCAGACGGCGCTGCCAGTAGTCGGTGTCGGGCACCTCTCGGCCGCCGGCCGGCAACAGGTCAAGCAGGTCGGGGTCGCGGATGGCGAAACCGTCCTTGGGTTTGACGTACATGGATCACTCCTGAGGAATGTGAAAATCGAATTCGACCGGCGGAGTCACTCCATTTCCGGTGGTGGCGATGGCCGTGCCATTGATGTCGGTGAGCGGCTGAGTGACGGGCAAGGCAAACAGCTCGGGATACTCGAAGTCGAAACGCATCCAGGCTTCGCCCAGATGATCTCGCTGCTGGGCGCTGACCTCGATCTCGGTTTCCACCGCCAGCACCTGCTGAACCATGCGCAATACGGCGGAGTTAGTCAGTACCGCGTTTTCAATCTGATCACACAGCGTGTCCAGCAGACTCTCCACTTGGCCGGCACTGGCTGCCGACACCCTGGCGTTGACCGCCACCGTTGCGGTGGTAAGGAACTGCGGCGCGCCAACAGGGCCGCGGCCCTGTTTTCGCTCCATAGGGGTCTGCACCAGGATCAGAGGCATGCCTGGCGGGGTGACCGGCAGGTCGCGCGGGGCATAAACCTTCTGTCCCGCCAGGGTGTTCGCCGCCTGCAAAGCCGCTACCACCGCATTGCGCAATTGAGTGCGGTAAAGCATGTCAGCCTCCGGACACAAAGTTCAGCATCAGCTTGATGGCGCCGTGCCCATCGGGATGAACATCAGCCACCGAGTAGGTGACATTGGTCCGCAGGATAGTGATCTGGTCGCCCTGTTGCGGCGGAAACGGCAGCTCGGCGGCGCGGATGCCCAGCACCGGCTGGGCGGTGGAGGTGTAGATCGAGCTGCCCAAGCCGTCGACCGCGCGGTAGGCCTCATCGAACACCCCGGTGATGCCGAGAGACTGGCCGGTGACGGTGGTGTACGTCACCGGCTCGCCAAACACGGACATCAACGGGGTGAGGACGCGTTTGTCCCAGTCGATCACTGCGTCACCACGGTGGCGGACGGGCCATCACCTTGCTTGGCGGCTCTTTTGACGGTCGGCGCACCATCCGATGGCGTCACCACGGTGGCGGAAGAGGGCTCAACCAGAATGCCGCTGTCCAGCAGATGCTTGACTTCGTCTCTGACGGCCTCGACCTCTTTGCCCACAGTGTGCTTGACGCCATCGATCGCCACGGTGCCGACCGCCACGATCACTTTAACGATATCGCTTTTTGCCATGGCGATTCCTTAGTTCACCTGCGGCGCGCACACGGTGGCGGCGAAGCAGGCATTCACTTGGGACGGGATGACGATCGGGGAGGACTGCATCATGATCAGCCGCTGAGCCGGGTCGTCTTGCATCCAGGTCTTCGGGGCGAACGGCAGTCCTGCATAGTTGAATGCCGGATCCAGAATCTGGCCGAAGGCGCGGGTGCCTTGCATGTCCGGTCCGCACATGATGACGGTGCCGTCCGGCAACATCGGCTGCTCGACGTTGTTGTCATCGACATACCAGTCGTTGTAGAGCCACAGGTCGTACTGACCCCAGCGGCCCTTGTACACCGCGCCGCGCTGGGTCTGGGCACCGATCTGCACGGTATTGCCCTGGCCGCTACCCGGGTACCAGATTGCGGTTTTCACCACCGGGTCCTGAATGAAGTTCAGCCAGGACGAGGTGGTGAATACCAGATTGGTGCAAACGCCACCGGATTTTTTCAGGACCTGGTGACCCCATGTTTCCAGCATTTGGCTCGGCACTACGCCAGCCTGACCCCATTGCGCGCCGCCGGTCAGCGCCGTCGTGAGGCTTGCGTCACGGCCAAAATCCACGACCACGGTCGGGAAACCGTCGCCGCTGATGGTGACCTTGCCCAGCAGCAGGGCTTGGGCGGCCATCCACTCCAGACGGCGGGTCAACATGTCAAGTTGATCCTCCATCTCGAACTGCAGGTTTGCCATCTCGCGCTCGGCGGCGGACAACTCCCCACCGATACGCTCGCCAATCTGGCGGCGTACCGGTTTGCGCAGGTCGGGTGCCCGCTTGTCTTTGATGTACGCCGGCTTGAACACATTGGTTTGGTAACGGCGCTGCTCAACAAGCTTGCCCTCCACCAGCGGGGAAACAAAAGGGCTCATGCGCCGCTTGCCGACGTCGACGTCGATCGAAACGAACTCGGTTTCGGACATCACGATATTGGGGAAGAAGGTGTCGAGCAGAAAGCTCTGCGCTCGCTTCAGGTTCGGCACCACCTGGATCAGGGTATTGGTGTCGTAAATCAGGCCACCGGGCATATGGATCTCCAGAAAGCAGAAAACCCGCCGGTCGGCGGGTTTTTCGGGGTTTCGGTTGGTTTAGGACGGGTCGGCAGCGCTGACGGACGTCTTGACGTAAATCTCCAGAGGGCGCAGCAGAGGCTTCAGAGCCGCCAGTGACCAACTGGAGTCGAAAATCAGCGCGGTGCCATTGAACTCGCCCTGCAGATAAATGCCGCCATTGGCGTCGTTGCTGGTTGCGTCCACAACATCGGCCAAGACCGCCGACGGCACTTGACTGCCATCGGTGGCGGTTTGTTTCGAGACGATGTATTTGCCGCTGGCGGTAACGACGCCCAGAATGGTGCCGCGCGCGAGTACGCCCTGGCCGCTGGCGATCAACGCATTGTCGGTTACCAGCTGAAGCGGTCCGGCTATCAACTGATCGGGGATGTAGGTTTGGGCGGAAATGCTAGGCTGTTGCGGGTTACCGCCAATCGATTGGACGGGGAGGGTCATTGCATTCCCTTTTTAACGGCCGCGTGCTTTTTCAGCGGCGGCGTTGATCATGGCGGCTACACCTTTCGGCGAGCTCGCATCCGGCGCCTCGGCACTACCAGAGCCAACGGCAGGGTTTTTCAAACCCGCCATCCGTTCGGAGAGCGGGCTGCGCCGTTGGGCGCCCGCCGCGGCAACGTCTAGCATGGCGATAGCCTTCTTCGCGCTCATGCCAGTTTCGAATGCCAGATGGGCAGCCATGTCGGGGCGGACGCCGGCGGAGGCGCAACGGAAGATTGCGGCACAGCGGGCGCGTTCGGCTCGGCGCGCGGCCTGCTCCTTGTCTTCTTCATCCTCTTCCGATTCTTCGTCGTCTTCCTCGTCATCTTCCGCTTTGGTGGCTTTGCGTGCCTTCTTGGCTTTTTTCGCTTTCTTTGCGTCTTCTTCGCCGTCCTCGGCATCTTCTTCGCGCTCTTTCTCGGAGATGTCCTCGTCCTCTGCGGACTCGTCATCTTCTTCCGCACGGCGGAGGTCTTTCTTTTCATCCTCCTCGTTTTCGGCGCGCTTCGATTTCGGGCTGAGGCCCAGCAGATGTGCGAAACCTGCTGCCCGTGCCATCAGGGGTTTTTGCATGTTCATTCCTTGTTGATTCAGGCGGCCAGCTCTTGAAGCAGGGCCCGGAAAGCGGCGTCGGGGGCCGCGACTGTGTCTGCGAGTCCAAGGCGAACGCCTTCGGCCCCGAGATAGGTTTTCGCCTGAGTTTCGCGGACAGCCTTTTCAGTCAGCCCGCGATTCCTGGCTACGGTTTTGTCAAACAGCTCACCCATGGCATCGATGTCATCCTGGAAGCGCTGTCTCGCCTCTTTGCTGAGAGGGATCTCCGGGTGGCCATCAGCCTTGCTTTCGCCATGGGTAATGAAGGTGACGCGAAACCCGCCATCGGCCAGCGCCTGGCTCCAGTCAACATGCATCCAAATCACGCCGATGGAGCCTGTTCCGCCGGTGCGTGGCACGGTGATGCGATCCGCAGCGCTGGCGATGGCGTAAGCGGCGGAGTAGGCCGACTCATTCAAGATCGCGTGAATGGGCTTGGCCCCACGTGCGGCGTAGATCGTGTCAACCAGGTCAAAACAACCAGACACTTCGCCGCCAGGCGAGTCGATGTCCAGCATGATTGCGCTCACGGCATCATCGGCCAGGGCCATCAGAAAATTTTGCCGAATACCGTCGTAACCCGTCATGCCGGAGTAGGGGTGCAACGTACCGAGTTTTTGAACCAGCGTGCCCTGTATCGGTATGATTGCCACGCCTTCCACCACTTCGTAGCCGGCGCGAGGGTTGCGACCAGGGGCCGCATAGGGCGACTCCATGGCCGAGGCAAGCGTATCGCTGTTGACGTTGACTACTTGAGTCAGCCCCAGCCGCTCGGCCAGCGACGCCATAATGACTTCGGCTTTGGCTGGGTGGAGCGCCAGCGGCGTGTTAAACATGCGCTGGGCGAGGTGTGCAAACCTCATAGCACCTCCGGTTTCTTTGTGGCTTCAGTAGCCGTTTCGAGCACCATGAATGGCGGCAAGGGCAAACCGCGCTCTTTGAATGCCTCGTATTCGCGGGTGCGCTGGTCCAGCATTTCTTCCCAGTCGGTGCCGACGTTCTCCGCGCATTCAGCCTCAAGCGTGGATAGCCCGGACTGCATTCCAAGGATTGCCCCCTGTTTTTCCGCTACCGGGTCAACCCAACCGCGGCCCGGCCCCATCCATGTGCAGCGCGAGTAGGCCGCACGGGCATCGATGAAATCAGGCGCACCATCCGGCAACGGCAGCTCCACTTCGTCAAAAAGCTCTTCGAGGAACGCATTGAAGATGGGCTGAGCAAACCCGATGGCGAAGTCGCTCCGCCGGCGGCTGAGTGTTTTCCAGGCCTCCAGCAGCGATGCGCGTGCCGAGCTGTAATTCACGTCAGACCAGTTCTGCGACAACTGCTGAGCGGATATACCCATACCCGCAGCAGCGTTCCTCAACACAGCGTTTTCAAAGTCGGCGAAGTTGCTCGCCGGCCTGGCCGCCGTGACTGCGTTAATGCGCTCACCAGGAAACAGGATGGGCATCCGCGCGCCGCCAAGTTGAATGCGCCGATCATTGTGAAAATCGACGCGCCCTTGCTGGTAGGCATTCAGTTCGTCGTTTTCGCCAAGGGCCTGCTCTACGAACTGGTGATCGAATGGGCTTTCGATATAGGCACCGAAAATCGCATTGATAATCGCCGCGTCCAACTCTTTGCTGTCGTAGGTGATCAGCATCTTCAGGCGTTGCACCACAGGGGTGAGGATGCCGGCGCCGCCGCGGTGTTGACCCGCACGGTCGCTGTCAAAGTCGTGAACAACGATCTGACGGCCCCAGCTGGTTTCCCTATCCACTAGCTCCCAGCTCATGGAGTCAGCTGCGCTGAACCAGTCGCCCTGGTGGGCTTTTCGGATGTAGTAGCCGACGGCGGCGCCATCGTCATCGAGCTTTACCCCGCCGCGTGTGCGGTGTTGATCAAATTGTTGCTGAGGGTTGCTGAGCCTGTCCGGGTCAACCAACTGCACCGTAGTGGCGAACCGCGCGCGGCCACGGCCGATCCGGTCTTCCTTCCAATGCATCAGCGCGAGGGCATCGCCATCCACCAGCTTGTGACGGAAACCCAGCCGCATGATTTGCGAGACGGTGAGGTTTCTCTCAAGATCACAATAGCGCCCGGGGTCATTGGCCCACACACGCCACCACGCCTCGACTACACGGCCGAATTCATCCGCCCATTTGGCATCGAACTCCTTGTTGCCGGTGAGCGCGGCCAGGGCCAGATAGTCCGGCTTCACAATCGGACGGAAATTGGCGCCGATGGCGTTATCCAAAATCCGAGTGACACCACCAGCGGCCCAGCCATCGTTTCGCACCAGATCCCGTACGCGAGACACAATGCGGTCCCGATACATGTTCAGTTCGGTGTCTGGACTCCAAAGCGGCGGCCGCCAGGACGCCATATGGTCACCCATGATGTCCGCGGCGTCGTAAGGTGCGCCGCTAGGCCCAACCAGTGCAGATGGGCGCCTGGGCGGAATAGGATATCCATCCGGCCCCAGGATTTGGACGGGTGATTTCATGATCAGAACCTGAATCGGGCAGGGCGGCGGCCTACCCTCACAATCCCCGAAGCCTGTTGCAACTGCCGAATGAGCGCGGACAGCTGGGCAAGGTTGGTTCGAGTGAACGTGACGGTTTTGCTGCCGTCGCCCTGGGTGTAAGAAAAGGATTCGCCCTGGCTTCCGCTACAAAGTGCCAAGTAAGCGTTTTGTGCGTTAGCCAGGGCTTGCTGCAACTGCTGAGGCGTCATGCCCTGCAGAATGCCGGAGTCGAACATAGGTCCTCTCACGCCAGCCTGCTGGCGAGTTTCATCCGTTTGGGTGGCTCCGCTCGATCTGTTATGAGGGGAGGAACGTCGCGGATTGGGATTGGGACTGGGTGCTCTGGCGCAATGGCGGTTTTGTCGGCCTCGCGATTCAACTTCAACCCAAGGTGAAAAAGTCCGCAGAGCGCGGCGTACGAGTACACGGCCAAGTCAAGGGCCTCATTCGCCCTGCCGGGAAGTTGATCCCAGATTCGAGCGCGATGGCCGTTTATAGTCTTAGTGATGAGCCGTTCCGCAAGGAGTTGCGCGTACCAGTTTATGTCCCGGTCTGCGGGGTAATGCATATACCCTGGACCAGGTTGCTCCAGCGCCAAACGATGACGAATAACATCCTTGGCCGTATTGACGCCTATGATGATTGGCCTGAATGTCGCCTTGTTGCGCGGGCTGGGTTTCTTCGTTGGCCAGACTGGTGATCGTGCACCACCACGCGCAGACTCGCCCTTCACCGCCCAGATTCTTCTGCCAATACGGGCTTTGCAGAATTCATAAACTTTTTGGGTGTGACTGCCCCCGGAGTCGATGCAGGCTGCCATGACCTCAAATGGGCGCCCGTCTGCACGAACCCAGCGGCGGCGCAGATGAATGTCGACTCGATCCCACAACTCATCTGATCCTGGATCGCCGTGGAAAACCTCGTGGTCAATCGACCAACGCTCTTCGTTTCGTCCCCAGCCCACAATCTCAATTTCAACGCGATCATCTTGCACGTCACCGGCGGCAGTTAGGACCGCTACCCCTTCAGGAACTTCGCCGGCCCAGACCTCAGCCCTAGCGGCCAGTTTTTCCTCGCTTAGAACCTTGTCTCCCTTATCTTCGTACGATTCGCCTAAGACGAGATTGATGAAAGTCTGGCGTGCCAGCGGATCATCTTTGACGGAAAGCCACTCGGCAACCAGGTTTTTCCAGGAAGCGTTTGGGAACAGCGAGTACCCTGCCCAGATGTGAAATCCTGCATGCCCCTTGAATGGCTTGGTTGCACGCCACGTGCCAGCTTTGACCATATCCGGTTTGTCAGCTTCGTCGATTTCACAACCATTCACGCAGCGATAATGCGCCGTCTCTGGCAATCCGACGCCATTTTCGTCCTTGTCCCACTTGATGCCATGCGGGGTGTCCTCTCCACCCCATTCGAGGCGCTGCATTTCTCCGCAACATGGGCAGGGAACGTAGAAGTAGCGCTGATCTGATTCGTCGAAAGACTTATCAATTCGGCTGACGCTTTTTACCGTCGGCGTTGAACCTAGGATGATTTTTCGATTCCAGAATGTTTCAGACCGTTTCGTACCCAGCTTGATCTGATCACCCTCAGCACCAGCACCTCCAGTCGGATAGCCGTTTACCTCATCAAACAAGACTATCCGAGCTGTTATCCTGCGGAAGCCGCCTGGGCTATTGGCTCCAACTAGACTGATACTTGATCCGTTCGACATCACCTTTTTTAGGATCGTCTGATCGGTCGATTTAGCTTTAGGATCACCGGCTATCTCTGCCAATACCGGCGTATCGCGCAGCATGGGAGCGATTTCTGTCTTGGAATAGTCCTCCGCATCCTCCACTCTGGGTTGCACAACCAATATCGGGGACGGATCCTGGTGCAGGTAGAACCCGATCACATGGTCGAGGATTTTTGTGTAACCCACCCTGGCTGATTTTTTGACAGTAATCATTGTTACCGTTGGGTCGGTGACAGCGTCCATCATGCCAACCTGGTACCCAAAAGCACGAAAGCGGCCGGTCTGGGCGCTGGTTTCTCGGGACAATACTGCATATCGCTCTGCCCACTGGCTAAGCGACAGCTTCGGCGGAGGTTGCAGACTCCTCCGGCGGGCCTCTATCAGGCCATGATTGAGGGCTGCACGCCCGACGGCATAGCGCCCAGCGTCAGGCGTCGCCTCCGTCACGGGTCAATTCCTCCAACGCTTCAGTAATAATCTGCAGCAGGTGGTCCTGAACCTCAGCAACAGTTTTAAGCTGGTTCAGCCGCGGTGCCTGCTCAGCAGGTATAGCCATCAGCTTGGTGCGTACCTTGGCATACTCATTAGCCACAACTGCCACTACCTCATCCACTGCAACAACAGCACCTGATTTCTGGTCGTACTCAAGCTGGTGCAGAAGCGCTAGGTAGTTTTCCTTTACCCGCCTCGCTTCGTCCGTATCCCATGGGGCGCCTCTTACGGAAATGATGCGATCCGCAGCTGAGGCTGCAGTCTCGCCGGGCAGCACTGTTACCTCTGTTACCTGGCTGGTTTTGTTACCCGACTTGTTACCTTCTTGCGATGAGGTAACAGACCCAACCCCGGCGGTACGGTACTTTTTCAGCAGTGCATTCGACGCATCCACGTCCACCAGTTCACCCACGAAAACCAGCCACCCACGCTGCTTCCAGGTGGTTACGGTCTTCCGGCTGACGCCGTGCATTTCTGCAAACTCGGACTGTTTGACGAGCGCCATCTGTTACCTGTTACCCAAATTTCAAAAGTTGATAGCTAGGGATGCATCACGGCGCGCAATGCCCGTGGAACTCCACCCTCTAGGAAGGACCCATTGGAACTACCGTCCTGACGCCAGGGCCTTTGCCAGCGTGCGCCCCATCTCACGATTGAAGTGACGGTTGACCAGGGCCGCGGCCAGCTCGTGGTAACCCAGATGAGTCTCCACCGGCAGCGCATCACCGAACCGAATCAGCAGCTTGAGATGGCCGCGCTTGTCGTCCATCACCTCGTTCAATCCGCGCAGCTTCTTGCGCTTGCCGGTCAGCAGCGTCACGCGCCGTGGATCAACTGGCCGCTGCCACACGCCATTCACGATGCCGCGCTTGGTCTTCACCTTGCCAATGAAGATGTCCGGCCGGGACCTGAGCCTTGCCAGCGTGCCACGCGATAGTTGGCCGTAAGCGTTCTTCTTGATGTCCTTCGGGTTCAACAGCGCTCGCCCGTTGAGAACGTGCTGTCCGCCAGTCTCGTAGGGTGCGAGATACCGTGCTGCCTGGTCCTTAATGAAGACCATCGCCTCCTGGTTGCTCTTGCGTGCGCCGCGCATGCCCACGCTGTTGCGCGTGAACGGCGATGGATTTTTCAGCTTGTTGCGCAGTTGCTCCGTCTCGCCGGCTTGGACAATCTTGGCGACTGCTGTAAGCGCCTGAGCCGTGGCGAACGGCAGTTGGTCGCGGGCGGTCATGGACAGTTTGCGGCGCAGTTGCTGGACGTTGGTGCTGACGGAGATAAACGGCGCAGACATCGACGCCCCTCTCAGAATTAATACTTTTACTCAGTAGGGCCTTCGTTGGGCTCGGTCTGGCCCAGAAGGTGGTTATTTCATTGCCGACTTGATATCGTCAGCCAGGGACTCGACCACTTTGGCGCCCTCTTTGGCGACAGCCGCGACGGGCTTGGCCAATGCATCAGCTGCAGTGACGGCAACAGAAACTGGGGCTGCCACAACTTTAGCAGCGGCGGTGGCGATTTCTATCAGGGACTGAAACATAGGACTCTCCTGTGGTCACACCCGAACGAGCTCAGGTATCTTGTGGCGTGGGATGACGATGTAGTCGTCCGGCTGATTGCGCTCCAGGTAGTCGAAGCGGATCGTCTTCGGCCCGATGACGGCGACGCGTGCTGCTCGGCCAGAGACCATCAGCACATGCTGCCCTTCGCGCAGATGGCAGGCGTCGTAGACGGCCTTGGCCTTTTCCATGTGCATATTCGTGGCTCCAGAAACGACAAAGCCCCGCAGGGAGGCGGGGCATTTTAGGTCGATCTACAACATGGCGCATTTGGTGGTTAATCAAATATGCCAACGTCGAGACGGTTAAAGATCATTTGCTTCAGTTGTTCAATCACAGGGGTAAACCTGCCTGGAACGTCTTGGGTAGTTATGAACGTTGACCAGCCATCTCCGTCGGGAAGGGTAACGCGAAGGCGCTGACTCTCTTCGCGAAACTCAACGGCCTGGATGTATCCCAACTTAGGAAAGCTGTTGGGCGAGGTCTCTAAAACTACCCGAATCACGAATCTCAGAGAAAGATCATTGTCGCCAGGGATAAGTTGAGGGTGGAGACTTTCGAATACTTCATTTTCGTATCTCCCAATATCAACATAACGATTGATCTTTTCTTCATCTCGATAAGAGGGGGCGGGCAGTTGGAGTGACTCAGTCAGCTCAATAGTCAGCTGATTGGCTGCATTACCCAAGCGCCGCCAGTATCTGCTTCTAGCTTCATCGTATTGAGAATAGCGCTCAGTCAGGTCTTTGTAGGTAATCATGCGTTGCCTCTTGGGTTTTAGTGGAATGAGCATGATACCTTCCGTCATGGCAGTCTTGGTTGAGGTATGCCATATAATTTGCGATAAAAATGCAAAAAGCCCGAACTCTGGACGTAGTTCGGGCTGCTGTAAAAATGATAGTTCTGTAACACCAGCCTGTCAAGGTAACCCCGCTTGAAATAGGCTTTCGGCTAGTTTTCCTCAGTGGTTTCACGTCCTGATGTCACCACCCAACCAGACGCGGCCATGTCTTTGGTGTATGCTTTTGTCGTTTTTTCTCTAGTGACTGGAGGGTTGTGATGCTGCAAAAACTTGAGAATGCCTACCTGGCGATCTTGCGGTTTGTTGTCCTGGGGGTAGCGGGTCTGCTTCTAATCGGTGTTGTTATCCAACTCACGGGGGCCGCCAAGCTTCTGCAAAAAGCGCCGGATCCTATCAAGATTGAGCCGGCTGTCGCGCCCAAAGATGTCATCTCAGATATCACTCGAAAACCGTCTGAGTCCACTAAGGGAGGCACAGAAAGCAGCGCTAGAGCGAATGGAGCCAACCCGCACGACAAATACTATGGTCGCATGGTGGATGCCATTGTTCGTTATGGCAAAAGTTTCGGGAGAACTGTTGTTGATCGGGAATCTCTTATCAACGTTTTCAAGGAGGATAGCCGGATCAAGGAGTATGCATCGGGAGAGCATGCCGAAAAATACCTGGAAGGCTTAGCCAAGACCTTCGAAATAGCATCTTCTGATCAGACTGTTATGAAAGCCGCCCCTGCAAGTAACCCGTTTTCTATTTTTGATGACTTCATTCAAGGCTATACCAATAAGTTCAAACAGCAACTAGACGAGGCCAATGAAAAGAACGCCAACGCCATGACGACTTACCAGATGGAAAAGGCGAATGGCTTGCAATCGCTCTACTATGCGGGCGGTGCTTTCGGCGCATTCTTGCTGATCGTGTTCTTGTCCATCTTCATCCGGATTGAGCGCAACCTGCGAAATCTGGAGCGCTTGCCGGTAGAAGCAAAGCCTACAGGCACACCAGCCTCTAAGGTGAAACCTGCTGACCTGGCGGAAAACGTCACACAGTAAGAAAGGTAAGGCCCGCGAAAGCGGGCCTTTCTGCTTATGCCATCACGCCATAGACTTCTTGACATCTTCAATCAGCTTCTCAGGGAAAGCGACTTCCTGCTTTACTCTTGTCCACTCTCGTTTCAGAATCACCTCTGATATCTGCATAGCTTCTTCGATCAAGCTCTCAACCTCTCTTGAATTAACCGTTGCACTTTCCTGTGATTCAAAAAGCTGTAACTCTTTTAGTTTTTTGCGTATATTATTCAAGCAGTCTCTGAGCAGAATGTGATCTGCTTCCTTTGCGTTCAAGCGTAGTAGTATCTTAAAGTGTTTTTCTTGATGTTCTCTATCGCGCACACCAATATCTTTGTTGAAATCATCTATCAAAGAGATACATCTATTGTTCGCTTTATCTTCCTCGATGTCATTGGGTGGTTGTCTCTGAACCCTATAAAGCCGATCCATCTCCTCCCGAACTATATTCCATTTGCAAACAATCTCCTGTGTCAGGGCGAGGTATGGTGCGATGTCAGACCTTAATTCGTCAATCCATTTTTGCCGTTTGTCTGCAACAAATGATGCTGTGCTTCTATTTGATACAAGGCGTTGAACATCAATGTTTTTGCTTGCTTGATTTCTAAGTTGAATTCTATTTCTTTTTGCTATCCATAACTGAGCAAATATGCCGAGAAAAGCAATCACTATTTGGATAAAGGTGGTATCGATTTCCATTAAAAATTCATTGTCTCGTAAGTGTCAGAAGGGGACGGAGCCCCTTCCATATTGCAAGGTCAATTCAGCGGGGTAGGCGCTGCCTATCATTTAGTGCTCGATACCCAGCAAACTGGATATCCAGCATGATGCCATTGGTAATTTCATCAGGGTATGTCCCAAGCCAAAGCTTGTGCATGGCATCAATTTCAGTTTCCGCGCGGTTGCTCAGGTGCATATTGACGATCGCCATGTAGCCCGCCCAGGCGTGCTTGTACACGTCGCGCACCACGCCTTCCGAGTAGATTACCGCGTCAGAGGGGATGAGAGGCGAGCGAGCCAGGGGCTCAGCCCTCTTGGCCTGGGTCCAGTGCTGCCAGAGCACGTCGTCGCATTCGGCCTGGTACTGGATGATGCGGTCGCGCAGTTCGGGGCGAACTTTGTTGGGGCTGATGCTGTAGAGCCACGCCGCGAGCTTACGCAGAAGAAGGCAAGTCATTGCCCGCTGTTTTCCATCCTCGGCAACCATCACCATTTCGGTGATGCTTGACTTGAATCTCTCCAGTAATTTTCGGTGCTGAACTTGCCATGCGAGTCCCATGCCTTCAATGATGGGCTTCATGGGAGTGTAGGCTTCGCCGTTGTATTCGACGATGAATAGGGTATTGCCTTGGAATGAGACAGTAATGGGGGTCATGATCGTTCTCCGTTTTCAGTCGGATTGACCGCCGCCATATGGGCGGCCGGGAGGCTGAAAACTGTGAACGCACAGCGGGCAGATTTCCCCTTGCGGGTATTGTATAGCTGCCGCCCTCCCGGCCTAAGCCGATGCACGCAGTCCAGACGGACTACGGGCGTAAAAAATCCACGGCTGACGGGCGTGGGAGCTTCCGGCGTTCAAGAGTTTTCAGTCTCTTGCCGCGGAATGTAGCCCCGCCAGCCTGTGGTGTCAACCTCACGCCACCGCGGTGGCCTTGTACCTCAGGTTTTGCAGAATGCCGGCAAGCGATTCCTCCAGTGCGGCATACGCCTGATGCATCATGCGCTCCAGGTCGCGGACAACGGTTTTCTCGTAGCGGTGCAGCGTCATGTGGCTTGTGCCGTGACGATCGGCCAGGTTGCGGCAGCCGGGGCCGGCGCCGGTGGCCCACTTGCGGATGATGTCCAGATCGGTCTTGTAGCCGAAGCGGCAGGGGGTATGGGTGGTCAGGTAGATCATCTCGGTGTCGCGCTGGACGTGTAGCGCCCACAGCACCGCGCGCTGCTCGACTGGCAGGCGGTTGATTTTTGCCATGACCATGGCCGCCTGTGTCTTCAGGTCGTAAGGCGACAGGCCGTCAAAGGCGGCAGAGGTGGTTGAGCCGTACTTCTGCACCTGAACCATCACCACCGTTTCCATTTGAAAAGCCCAGCCCACCAAACTTTTTACCGACGAAAAATTCATAGCTCCCCCGAGTATCGTTATTGTTAGAACTCTTCGATGGACCAGCCACCACCGTCTTTCTTAGCCCTGACCTGCACCGCGATAAACCGGAACGGGTATTGATCAGCGGCGATCTTGATCTTGGCCCGCGCATCGTCCTGCCAGTAGCCCTTGACCTCGTGCATCTCGATCTGGCCATTGGCGAGCATCACAGCGAAGTCCGGCGTATAGAACGTGCTGTCAGCCAGCCGCAGCTTGACGCCCTCGAACTTGAACCAGGCAACCTCGCCGGCGAAGCGCCGCTGATCCAAGGCCTGGGCGTAAGCTGCTTCGGTCTTGTTCATCACACCAGCGGGGAGACGGCCAAGAGCCTGCACTCGTGCTTTGCTGCTGGGCTGTTTCTTGAAGTTCAGCATCATTTCCCCTTGGCCTTGTCTGCGGCGTGCTGCTCGCAGGCTTTCTTGAAATCGTCGCTCGGGCCGGCGCCAACGGCCAACATGACGCCATTCGGTGCAAAAGCGCGGTAAAGTGCGCCCGCGGCAGACTCATTGCCCAGGCGCTCAATCCGATACCCGTTCCATTCGAGGGTGTCTTCGTCAGTCCTGATCCACTCGCTCACTTGGCAATCTCCTTTAGCCGGGCCTTGTCGATCACCACCACACCAGCCAACACCAGCAGCTCCAGCGTCTGGACGATGGCGCGGTCCATCTCGCGCCGGCGGTGCTCCAGCGTCCAGCGGTTGCCGTTGTCGATTGAGTCGTGGCAGTGGATGCAGAGCGCCGCAGTGAGGCAGTCGGGTGTCTTCAGCCCCATACCTTTGCCTTCATTGCGGTGTGCGACTTGAACATCCCCGGAGCTGCCGCAGCGCACGCACTTGCGGATAGTGCCGACGGCGGCCAGCCAATCTTTGTTCTCTCGGAAGTCCTGGCGCCGGCCGGTGCAGATAGGGTCAAAGCCAGGGCGCGGGACGATTTTGGAGGGGCGGGCGGTGGCGCTCATGCGGCTTCCTTCGCGCGGTAGTCTTCCCAGTCGAACACCAGTACCTCGCAGCCATCTTCCTTCAGGCGGCTGAAGAGGCGAGTGCCGATGCAGTCCTTGATGCCGTCGCGGTCCAGGTTGCTCAGGAATATCGTTGGCTTGCGCGCCTCGTAGCGGCCATTCACCACGGCGAATAGCGAGCGGTGTTCCGTTTCCGTGCCGGACTGGATGCCTACTTCGTCGATAATCAGCAAGTCGGGGTAGGTGAACAGCCCAATCGTGGCGCTTTCGCTCATAGCGCTGGAGAAGCTTTTCGCCTCCCGGATCCGGCGCGCCATGTCGTCCAGGGTGGTGAAAACGGCGGTGCGCTTGAAGCGGTGCATGATGCGCAGGGCAATAGCGCAGGCCAGGTGAGTCTTACCGGTGCCGATCTCGCCCAGGAAGATGGCGCAGCGTCCGGAGTGGCCGGCCTCGAACTCGGCGGCGTAGGCCTCGCAGAATGCGAGGGCGGTCTGCTGCCCCTCGCAATCCGGCCGGTAGTTCTTCAGGCCGCGGTCTTGGAAGCGGGGAGGGATGCCAGAGTCCCCAATGGCGCGCAGCCAGTCGGTGCGCTTGCGCTCCTCGGCAAACCGGGCATCAATGGCGCGTTGGGCTGCCTCCTCGGCGGTCTTGGCTTCCTCGGCGCAGATCGGGCAGCGGGTCCAGACGCGGCCTATCGGGTTCCGGGACTCGAATTCGCCATGGCGCTCGCAGATTTCCTTGCGGGGCGGCTGCCCCTGGCTCAATGCGCCCAGGGCGGCGCCAATGTGGGTCAGATCGCTCATCACAGTTTCCCGCTTTTGCCGTAGTCTTTGGGGAGGTCGTTGGGGCGGCGGTGCGCCGGCTCGGCGTAGTCGGACTTCACCGGGAACAACCCCTGCCAGGAATTGAACACCGACTGCTCCAGCACAGCGCGGGGGTCGTGGCCCTCTGCGCGGAGCGACACCAGCTTGTCCACGGCGAGGCGGGCAGCATGGTCGGTCATCGGCTTACGGAGTTTCTTGCGCATCTCGACGAATGCGGTCCAGGCATCCACCGGCAGCCACGAGGGGAGCTCATGCGCGGTATTGGTGGTTAATTGACTGTTGCTTTTGGTTCTTGACTGTTCGGGTGACATAGCTGTGTCACCCTTTCTGTCGCAGATGTCACCCTTTATGCTCTGGATGTCACCCTTTTTGTCGCAAATGTCACCCTTTTGAAAGGGCGTCAAAATGTCACCCTTTTCGTCCGATGACAAAATGTCACCCTTTTCAGTGAGCGAGATGTCCTCGCCGGCTAGCCAATCGGGGCTGATGCAGTACTCGTTGGTGATGCCGCGGCCGCCACGCGTCTCGGACATCAGGATCAACCAGCCTGCGCGTACTAGGCGATCCAGCTGCCGCTGAACGGTTCGGCCAGACTGACGGGTCTTCTGTGCCAGGCTCTGGACGGAAGGGTAGATGTGCGATCCGTCATCGTGGGCGTGGTCTGCCAGCTTCAAGGCCAACACCATCAAGCCGCCACCCTCGGGGAAGCGGTCAAACACCGCATTCATCACTTTTACGCTCATTACACCCCCCTTTCCAACACCGGCAGCTCCAAGACTTTGCTTGTCGACATTGCTTATCCCTCGTACTTGTTCCGGCGCCGGCCGGCGACTGCTTCAACCGTTGCCGGCTTCAACTTGCGGGCGCCAGGCACCTTCAAGGCCACCAACTTCGCTGCGCCCAGGTGATTGGGTCTGAAAACGACCACCACCGCCGGGAATGGAGCTTTGGCGCGGCTGCCATCAAACTGCAGCCTTTTGTCCAAGCAACGGATCTCGGACGCCCACATTGCGTATTTGTGCCACCAGCGGGTGTCTGTCCTGGCTGGGACCAAGCAAACCACCATGGCGCCGGCGCGCGCGCTCTTCAACGCCTTCTCCATCCAAAATTTGATGCCATGCCCGAATGGCGGATTCATCCATACCGTTTCGCTTACCCAGGACTGTGAGAGTCCGTCGTCCGCCCGGGTGTAGTAACGCGGGCATTTGGCGTTGCTCGGCGTGGCGCACACATCAACGGTGAACTGGAATTCAGCGTGCAGTTCGTCGAACAACTGCTGCGGTGTCGGCCACTCGTCGGTGTCGCTGCGGAAGTGGACCGAGGCGTCAGTCATCGATTTCATGTGCCAGCCTGGCTAAATAGCCCTGCAGCTTGTTGATCTTCTTTCGCATATCCGCTCCGATGAAGCTGCGAAGCTGAACAACAGACCGGTGGATGTCTTTTTCGGAGTCATTGCCCTTTGTGGCATCCGTCAGCAGCGAGAGCAGAGCGCGGTCGGCGTTGTCCACCGAATCCGGCATGGGGGAGATCAGATAGCCGAACTCATCGGCCATGGCCTGCAGAATTCGGTGGTCACCGGTCAGGCTCATCAGCTCCACGGCCTCAGGCAGGTAGAACCAGCGGCTGTCATCGTTGGGATTTGCCTTTGCGCGGATAACCCCCTCCGGGCTGCCCAGGCGTTCGGCGATGACCTTTGCCCCACCGTTGGCATGAACGGTTTTGTGAACAGCGTCATTCACGTTCATTTGTGTTTATTCCTAAAAAATGATCATTTTTTAAGGGACGGGCTTTTGTCATACTTCACTCAACAGCAGCGGACATGACCCGCTTTTGCAGGTTGATCAACTTGGTGCCTATTTCGAACGACAGACGCTTTCCCCTCTTGCCCTGTGCCAAGGCGTTAATGAGAGAGAGAGAGCATCCTGCCTCTTTGGCAATCGTCTCGCGATCTACACCCAACGAAACGAGGGATGAAATGATGTTGGTCCAGTCCATGAATCCATTACAACACATACGTGTTAATTTCGCCAATAGTTTCTCTCCACTTTTGAACACCATCGTGTTTCGCGAAGTGGATAGCATGTTGCGTATGAACACATACGGTGAAAGAGTCCGCGCTCGGAGAATTGAGCTCGGCATGAGCCAAACCGATTTAGCAAAGCTGATCGGGGCCAAGAACCAGTCGACTATCGGCAATATCGAGAATCGCAATGGATCGTCGAGGTATACGCTCGAGCTATCCAAAGCTCTTCGAGTCAGCTATGAGTGGCTGGAAACGGGCGAAGGCGAGAAAGAATTGATCCTGAAAACTGACCCCGCGCTGGGGGCAGGTGAGACCATCGTTGCCAAGAATCTGGACGAGCTGGCTGAAGCCGTTGGCGCCATGGACACCGAAAAGCTGCACGCCTTCCTCGCCAAAGTGATGGATCACGCATCAAAGAAAAAGGCGCCGTAGGCCGGCGCCTTCTCACGATTACAGCCCGAACCTCTTCATGATCGATTCGGTGTTTCCTACCTTCTGCACGATGAACTCCCCACTCTTGAGCAGGCTGACCAGCAGCTGAGCAACCGGTCGGTCGTCATCGTCATGGCAGTTGATGACTGCCCGGTAGTGATGGCAATTCTGAGCATGAATACAAGGTGCTGCCGCGCTTCCACAAGTCATTTCCACTCCGTTCGTTATCTGCCGCCCATGTCCTAGGCTGTGGGAGTAGTGTGCGACTGAAGCATGCAAAACGCGAAATCAGTACAGATTTGTTGCTGTTCACTTTTGCTACATTTTTGTAGCAAGAAGACCCTCGGCGAGGGTGATCATCGCGTTGACGTGGCTGGTATCAAGGTCAGTAGACAGGGCAAAAAGGATCTGGCAGCGCATCATGTGGTCGTGATCGATCTCAGACCCGCGCTGGAGGTGGTCAACGCTGACGTTCAAGTATGCGGCGAGTCTGGAAATCTGTTCGTCGTCAGGCATTTGGGATTTTAACCAGCGATTTACAGTAGACCGGTGTACCTGGAGGTGGGAGGCAACGGCTGTGACTGTTGTGCCGCGGGACTCGATGGCTGCCCGCAGTCTTGCGTGGAAAGTCTCTTCTGGCACGTGCGCATGTTAAGCGTTTTTACTTAGTTTTAACAATAGCAGTGCCAGGTAGTGCTGGCGCACACTTTTGTAGCAAAAAGAGTGACGCTAATGCGCAACAGTGCGGTCAGATTGGCTTGCGGCGCTCGGCCTGTTTTTGAAGAAGCAGCGTGATCAGCCGGCCGACGTCTTCGGGCCCGCGGTCTAGAAGCTTCTCCGCGAGGTCATCCAAGGACTCTGCGGAGACATAGGCAGACTCAGATGGAACAACGGGTTCTCGGGGGCCCTTGCCGGCGTACAGCCAGTTCGGGTTCAAGTTGAGCGCTTTCGCCAGGGAGAAGAACACCTCGGTTGTGGTGTCCAGGCCATTGCTTTCAATGGTTGAGAGTGTGGAGCGGCCAATGCCGACTTTCCTTGCCAACTGCTCTTGCGTCCACCCGCGTGCTTCGCGCGCTGCTCTAATGCGCTCACCGTACTGTTCCATGCCCGAAATGATGGGCTATGGGTTTGCTCGTATGCTGACAAGTTGGGTCGTAATATTGACATTGTAGGGCAGGCAAAAGCCCGCACTCGGCGGGCTTGTCTTGGTTACTTCTGCGGCGGAGGTGCCGCGATCAGCTTGTCCAGCTTCTTGTCGATCTCGTCAAGCCGCGCCTCTCTCTTCTGAAGTTCTGTCTGGGCCTTGTCGATGGCTTGGGCTGTGTTCTTGCCGGACTCGAATGAGGCGACCATGTTGCTCAATACTGTTGAATTGAAGGCAGCAACCCCAAGAACAATTGCAAGCACTGTCGAGAGGGCGGTCACAATGATCGTCGTTTTTAGGCTCTTGATGGAGTCTTGGGTCTCTTTGCTCGCGGCCAAGAACCCATCCATCTTGTCCTCGATGCGTTGGACTTTAGAGTCAAGCCTGGTCTCGATCAGCTCGAGTTTTGCGTCCAGTTCTTCACGTGTTGGTGCGGTGCTCATGTCTTGATTATGTTGCTCGTAAGAGGTGGACGCAAGGCTTTGCTCTAATGATGGCTCATTTCGAGGCGGTGTTTTGGCTTCTTCACCGGATGGATTGGGGGTAAATCGCCAATGTGTGCCCCTAAGGGCGTCGCGCATTTCTCTTGATACTCCAGCGACGAGTTTTGCTGTATCTAACGACGGATCAAATCTTAATTTGGTATGACCATACTTTTCAGATGGGGCTTTTGACTCTTTGGCCCCCGTTCCTGTTGCCTTAATTGTTGCTTTTCCCTTTTGGCGGCTCTCTGCCATTTTAGTCTGCCTTTTACTGTAATAATTATGGCGTATTGGCTACATACTACTGCCCAGCGCTGCTGTCTTGTCCAGGTATCGCAAGTAAAGCGGTTACAAGGGTTTTCAAAAGCATTGCTCAATTTCCCATGTTGTCGATTTCGTTTGAGCGGGAGGTTGCCTTCAAGGCTTCAAGTATGTCCGCTACCTTTTCTAAATCAGCGGTTCTCATCCCGTGTAGGGCCTCTAAAACCCTGCAAATCACCGGATTTTCCCTGGCTTCAATGCCATATGTCAGCCACGCAGCATCAACCCCCAAAGCTTCTGCCAAAGAGCTCATATCGTTGATGTTTGGGGTGTTTCGGCCATTCATCCAGCACGCGAGTGTGCTCTGGGAGCGGCTCATGTGGGCTGCGACAACCCGTTGGGTCAACCCCTTGGTGAGCATCACTTCGCGGGTACGGTCTTTCCAGCTTTTCATTTCTTCACAGCACTCATCTCAATGACCTGTGTGACGTTGGCATTTTACATGCCGAGCCTTGTAAAACCCATCCCAATGTCGTCAAGCAAGGGTGATGCGTTCGTCAGCTAAACACAATTGTGTGGAATCTTAACAACACGGGGAGAGTTTTTTTTGTCAGCAAATAACACTTATGTGTTGACTTCATCTAACACGATTGTGATACTTGGGTCACCAGCCCAGCACACCGGGCACCGATCTCAAACAACCTACAAATACGGACGCCGCTCGCCGGCGCAGGCCTCTGGCAAGAGAACTGCAAACGAGCGGCAGCCGACCAGCATGCAAACTGATGCGACCAGCGGCGCTGCGCGATGAAGCGGAGGCGGTGAGCGGGAGGGCCCCAAGGTGGCCAAGACGCAGAGGATGGGAGCAGGGTGGTCGGAACAAGAGCCGCTTCTAAACGAGGCGGCACATTGAAGCGGAATGCGCAGGCTGATGCGCGACTAGAAGGGTGGCCGGCGGTGTCCGATCCGCCGCGAGATTTTCCACCTGGAAGGAACAATGCCGGAGATCACAGCACCGGCCCGCTTCAATGTGCAGTAGCAAGACTGGTGACCACGGCCAGGCAACCGAGCAAAGGACGCGAACGGGTGGAGGTGAGTCGTAGCCCACGGAAAGCGCAGGACAGGCAGCTACCGCCCCCTATTGAAGCTAGGCCCGATGACAAGGGCGGCGAAAGGGCAACGCAGACGGCCGGGCAGTCACCTGGCGCCGGACAACGTAACCGGCACAAATTCCCCCTGCTTCTCCTTGCCGCCCGTGCTCATTCCAGTCGGGCGTCTTCTTTTTGCAAGACAAGAAAAGGTATCAACCATGCAATTGAACATCGATATCGAAAAAATGGTGGCCGATGCCATCGCCGCCAAGTTGGCGCCCGAGGCGCTGCAGCCCATCATCGAAAAGCATGTGGGCGAGGCTGTTCAGTCGGCTATCGAAGGGCAGTTCCGCTATAACAGCGACTTCCGCAAAGGCCTGGAGCAGCACATTACCGGCCACATGCCGAAGACTTACGCCGACATGGGCTATTTCGGTGACTTCGTGTCCAAGGCTGTTGTAGCCAAGCTGAACGGCATGATGGCCGACCAAGCCGCCAAGGTGATCAACCCCATGCTGGAAGAAATCACCAAGCCGTTGCCGGCCGAAATGAAGATTGGCGAGCTGTTGCAGATGCTGTTTGACGACTTCAATGACACGTCGGAAAGCTACGCCGAGAAAAACAGTTACCCGACCTTCATCATCAACCAGAGCTATCCGGACAGCAGCGCGTTGCGCGGCTACATGAGCGTGAGCATTGACCCAGAGGAAAACAAGTCGCGCTATTCCTGCAAGTACAAGCTGTGCTTTGATGGCGACGGCCACGTCACCACCATTCACGTTGACGACGTGAAGATCACCGAGGGACTGATTGCCGGTCGCATGTTTGGCATTTCCCGCATGTTGCTGCAGCTGTACAGCCAGCAGGTGAAGGTAATCTTCGACCGCACCGACTTTGACGGTGAATTCCAGTACCGAGACCCAGACGGCTACGACGACTAATTGCGTGAATGTCCCACCTGGGCCACTCGCAATAAACAGGCGCGGACGGCCTGAGTAAAACGGCTCTCGGGGCCAGTGTGGCCCCAACCCTATCGTCCCTGCGTTTAGCCCCGCCTCGTGCGGGGCTTCTTTTTCAAGCTGGAGAAACCATGCAAATCACTATCGACATGCTCAAAGAATGGGGCGCGTGCCGCGACGGCGTTGATCGATTTATTGAGGCGTTCCCGGAGGGCGCTGCTGAATATCAGGACGTGCTCAATAAAGCCGCTGAGCTTGATCACGCTGGCGATGCAAGCTGGTTGATGTCGAAGGTTGGCAGCGTCGATTCTGTTCTTGAAATTGAAGGCGAGTGGACTGGGAAGAATTTGTTCTTTGCTGGCCACGTCATCATCAAAGGCCATCTGAAGGTTGAAGGGTATTTGCTGGCTGGCCGGGGCATCAAGGCTGGCGAGGGCATCGAGGTTGGCCGGGGCATCAAGGCTGGCGAGGGCATCGAGGCTGGCCGGGGCATCGAGGCTGGCTGGGGCATCGAGGCTGGCCGGGGCATCGAGGCTGGCTGGGGCATCGAGGCTGGCGAGGGCATCGAGGCTGGCTGGGGCATCAAGGCTGGCGAGGGCATCGAGGCTGGCCGGGGCATCAAGGCTGGCGAGGGCATCGAGGCTGGCCGGGGCATCAAGGCTGGCTGGGGCATCAAGGCTGGCTGGGGCATCGAGGCTGGCCGGGGCATCGAGGCTGGCCGGGGCATCGAGGCTGGCGAGGGCTACGGGATATTCGCCGGCATTCGGATTCGTCTTTTGGACTGGAGTATCCACGCAACAGTTTCTGCCGGTGCGAAGCCGGAGAACTTGGTTTCAGGCTTCTGGAAAGAGCAGAAACAGGCCGAGGCCGCTTAACGGGAGGTGGTATGCGCTTCACCGAAATCATCATTGGCTGGATCAGCGACGAAGTTGCCGCGCATCTCCGCCGCCAGGGCAAGCGCCTGCATTTCGAATTCGTGAGCCGGCACGGTCAGCCGGTTCACACCATCCGCCGGGTCGCGCTGTGAGATCAGCCTTCATCAACCTGCTTGTTTGCTCCGCCGTGGTGGTTGTCCTCGCCGTGGCCGGGCAGTGGGGGTAGTCATGTTCCGCAAATGTTTGTTCTCTGCTGCGCTGAAGCACACCAGCCAGCAGCTGATCAAGTCGCTGCAGCAGTTGGAGGACCGACGCGAGGACTTCGAACTGGTCGAAACCATCGCCTTAGAACTAGTGGCCGTGGGTGTTGATGCCTCGGCGGCATTCCACCCGCCGGCCACGCCGTTCTTGCGTGTTAACGGATGGGGTGTTGCAGATGTCGAGACGCGACTCAAATCGGTTGCTTCAACTCTTGGTCTAGCTGTTGCACGTAACGGCACCGAAGGCTGGTTGCTGGTAGCGACCGGCGCCGGCGGGCCGAAGCTGGCGATCGAGGTCGCCGCGTCTTAATTCATGCGGCTGATCGCCGCCCATCAAGGAAATTCGAATGACCTGGTTTAAACAAGCATCGTTCTACTGCCTCGGTGCCAGTGTCGACAGCGCGCTGTTGACTGCCGCGCTGGAGAAGCGCCCCTTCACACAGCCTGCAGGCCTGGATTGGTTTGGCGAGGGCTGGGGCGAGATCGCATCGTTCCACAGCGTGCCGGTGATGAGTCTCCAACAGCGGCATTTCGTTCGGCTGAAGCGAGAAGACAAGGTTCTGCCGACGGCGGTGATCCGCAAGGCCGTCGATACCAAGGTGGCCGAGATCGAGGCCAAGGAGTTGCGCACGGTCGACCGCAAGGAAAAGCTGGCGCTGAAAGAACAGATCACCGATGACCTGCTGCCGCGGGCGTTCACACGCCAGTCAAGCCTGATGGGCTATGCCGACAACACCAGCAAGATTCTGGTGGTGGCGTCGGCGACGTCGGCGCGCGCCGAGGGCTTTGTCAGCAAGCTGCGCGAGGCCTTGCCACCGTTCCCCGCCACGCTGCCGCGCACCAGGATCGCACCGCACACCGCGATGACGGATTGGCTGGCCGCCGGCGCGGCGCCGCAGGGCTTCGAGCTGGGCAGCGATGCGGTGCTGAAGGATTGCGGCGAGAACGGAGCAACGGTGAAGGTGAGTCACATCGACCTGACCGCGGACGAGATCCGCCAGCACATCGACACCGGTAAGCAAGTGACCCGGATAGATCTGATCTGGCAGGAGAAGATCCGCTTTCAGCTGACCGACACCCTGCAACTGCGGCGCATCCAGTTCCTGGATCTGCTGCAAGACCAGGCCAGCCAGGCCGGCGAAGACCGCGAGTCCCTGCTTGAAGGGACGCTCACCATCATGTCGGAAGAACTCGGCAGCCTGATCGCGGACGTTGTCCGTGTTCTGGGCGGCCTGGAGGATTGATCATGGTTGATCTGGATGAACTGGAAATTGTGAAGGCAAAGCTCGCTGCAGTGGACATGACCCTGCATCTGGAGCGCCGCGCGCTGGCTGTGATGACCGAGCAACGCGATGCTATTACCCGTGATTTTCGGGACAGCGTTGAAGAAGCCAAACGCATGGACGGTGCGCTCGTCGAGAAAACGCTGCTGTGCGACAACCTGATGCTTGCAAACATGTTGCTGCATCGTCATGCCATGCAACTGATGGCTGAAAACCTGGCATTGCGGCTGGGGAGGGCGGCGTGATGTACCCCGACATCAAGAGCGAGCCCCGGATCGTGCCCGGCCTCGCACACCTCTTCTATAAGCCTGAGCCGAAGAAGCGGCGGCCCGCGGGTGCGCGGTACTCGCTGGATCGTGTTGAGCACCGGGTCGAAGACATGCCGCGCGGCGAGTTCACGAGCGCGGACGTGGCTAAGTTGCTGTGTCTGAGCATCGAGTCCGCCCGGCTGATCTGCACTGATGCTGTCAACGCTGGGTTGCTGCGGATTGTGCGGAGGGAGCGGCAGCTCAAGATCTACAAGAAGGTGAGCCCATGACCGAAGACGACCTCGCTGCCTGGCGCCGGCTCAATCCCGGCGCTCCGATCAACCAGCCGATCAACCAGCCGCCCAAGTGGGCGGCTTTGCTTTTGGGGTGAGTGTATGGACCCGCAGCAAACGCAAGATCCGCCCGACGAGCCGCTACGCATCGTCATCACCGCTGACAAAGTCGAGATTTTCCACTTTGACCGGCCGGCGGAGCCAGGCCACGGCCACGACTGCCGCACGGCAACGCATGAGGCCATCGCGTGGGCTATCCGCCGACTGGGCGAGGAGCTGGAGCACTCGACCGCGTTCTACCGGACCGGCGATTGGGAGAAGACCAACATCGAGATGAACGAAGACAACGAAGGCCCGGAGGAATGGAAATGTCCCACCTGATTGAAGCACCCGACACCGGCGCTGCCCTGGCCGGCCTGAACGAAGCCCACGCTAGCGGGCTTTTTAACCCCTCCGAGGAGCAGACCATGAACAACAGCATCAACGGCATCCGAATCTTCGAGATGAACGACTGCGACTGGGTTGTCGCGCGCTCCGAGCAAGAGGCGCAGGCCTACTACAGGGATCTGAATGGCGAGGACGATGCTCCGCGCGCATTGACAGCCAGGGAGCTGGACAGCCTGCAATATCACATTGAGGACAGCATGCGTAGCCCGACCATCAGCTTCCGCGCGCGCTTGCAGCAGATCGTGGACAACGGCGAGGCGGTTCCGAACCTGTTTGCATCGACGGAGTTTTAACCATGAACCCTCTGATCCAATTGGCCGAAGAAGTAGAGCGGGCGGCTAGTACAGACTGCAGCCCCGAGTGCATGTCCATCGCAATTACTGCGCTTATTGCCGGTGCAAAGCTTGCCGCCAAACGGCACCAGGAAGAATCCGAAAAATGGCAGTGGCTACTTCACGACAACCTCGCGGCGATGCAAGCCGCGTGGATTGAGTGGAAGCACGGAGAAGGCGCGGATGCGGCAATGGAATGGATCGAGAACTCTCTTGACGGTCCTGACCTGATCCCCAGCGAGGACGCGCCGAACAGCCAGAACGCCCAGGCTTGGTACGACGCCAACTGCTCGCAAGCGCTGAAGAAGACCACCACGTGACCGGCCGCTGAGTCCACACCGGCTATCGAGATGGCCGGATTGTTCTTCGATGGGTCGCCGCGGCGGCCCTTACTTATTGGGAGTGAGCATGAAAGAACACCCGATGCTGTACACCGGCGCGATGGTTCGCGCAGTCCTGGCGGATGCAAAGACCATGACGCGGCGGATGATGAAGGTGCAGCCCAGCGAAGGCTCTACAGTCACGGTTGAGCGATACGAGCCGGCCATCGTTTCCCGAAACGGTGAGTTGGTGCCAGGCCCGGAAGTGTTTGGCGCGCACTGGGGTGATGGTGAGTTTGGCCTCGTGTGCCCCTACGGCCAGCCCGGCGACAGGATTTGGGTGCGGGAGACTTACGCCGATGCCGGCTGCCGTTTGACATACCGTGCCGACGAAGACGACGGCGCGCACTGCGTTGTTGAAAAGTGGATTCCATCGATCCACATGCCGCGGGCAGCCTGCCGCTTGGTTCTGGAGATAACTGACATCAGGGTCGAGCGGCTGCAGGACATCACTTACGGCGACGCGCAGGACGAAGGCTGGCCGCCAATGGTAGACGGCAAGCCCAATCCTCACGACCCAATCACATGGTTCAAGCTGCTATGGGAAGAGCTCTACGGAGCCGGCAGCTGGGATGCGAACCCATATGTGTGGCGAATCTCGTTCAAGAAAGTGGAGGCGTGACCATGGCCGTCACCCGCCCAGCGCTGCGCTACCACGGCGGCAAATGGATGCTAGCACCGTGGATCATCCAACACTTCCCAGAACATCGGGTCTACACCGAGCCATACGGCGGCGCCGGCTCCATTCTCATGCGCAAGCCCCGCGCGAAGCTGGTCGAGATTTACAACGAACTGGACCCGGAGATTGCCGGCCTGTTCCGCGTGCTGCGTGACCCGGAACAATCCGCGCAGCTACAGCATCTTCTCCGGCTCACGCCATACGCCCGCGCCGAGTTTGAGCTTTCATACGAGCCGTCGGCAGATCCGGTAGAGCAAGCGCGGAGGACCTGCGCCAGATCGTTCATGGGATTTGGGTCAGACACAGCCAGCGGCGCAGCTAGTGGATTTCGCGCCAATGGCAACCGGAAATCAGCCCACCCTGCGCGCGATTGGTCGAACTACCCCGCGGCACTGGCCGGGATGCTGGAACGTCTGACCGGCGTCGTAATTGAGAACCGCCAGGCCACTGACGTCATTCTGCAGCATGACTCGCCGCAGACCCTACATTACTGCGACCCGCCGTATGTGCTTGACACCCGCTCGAACTCGGTAACAAGAAGCGGCAAGGGCTACCGGCACGAAATGACTGATGCAGATCACGCCCATTTGGCGCAGGTCCTGCATGAATGCGCCGGCATGGTGGTGCTAAGCGGTTATGACTCGCCGCTCTACAACGAGCTGTACGCCGGCTGGGAGCGTTCCACAAGGCGCGCGCTCGCCGACGGCGCACTGGAGCGCACCGAGGTTCTATGGCTCAACCCCGCATGCAGCGCCGCGCTACATCAGAACGACCTTTTCAAGGAGATTGCGTGATGCAACAGAACCTGATCGACGCCGCGCGCGCGGTGATAGCGGCCGACCGCGCCGGCGAGCTGACGGACGAACTGATCAACGCGCAGATAGAAGCGGCAGATGCTTCTTAAGCTCATAGTCCTAGCTTTGGCCGGCGTGGCCGTGCTGTGTGGATGCGCCGCCGTGGCTTTCTGCCTGATGATAAACACGGGCTTGGAGCCGGACTTTATTGCCGAAGTACGGGCCGAATCGGAGAAAAATCAATGACTGAACTGGAAAAGCAGCTGCTGGAGGCGTTGAAGTTGGCAAGGAACAGCTTGGTGGCATTCAAGTTCGTACCGGGGCAGAGCAACACATGGGAAGCCCACGATGAAGACCATCTGCGGACCGTTAATTCCGCCATCGCAGCCGCCAAGGCCGCGCAGGCGGCAACCGTCAAGGATTCCTTGATAGTTCAGCAAGCGCCGGCCATCACAGCTGAGCAGATCGTCGAGTTGCTTGCTCAGGAGTGGGACAAGGAAGACCCGGACGACACCATCGATATTGGCGATGTTAGCGTCAACATCCGCAAGGCTGGGGCGCGTTTGCTGGCCGAGGCGAAGGACAGAAGCCATGGCGACTAAATTCACAATGGTATGCGAGGTTTGCGGCCAAGGTCCAATGAACGGCGCGACAGTTTTTCGTACCGGAGGGAAAGGGCCGGGAGTAAATCCGCACTGGCGCTGTGAAGCCCACGGTAATGCGCCGATACCGGAAGACTTAGCCCAAGCGGTCGCAGCAATCGAATCAATTGGGAGAAAACTACAATGATCGCGATCTTTTCACAGGCTAAGGCTCCGGCCGAGGCGAAAGGGGGCGATTGATGAAGAGTAAGGCTTGCATTTGCGGCCACAAAGACTGCGAAGGATGGAGGCCAGGACAGCCGCAGCACGAATATCAGAAGGATAACTGGTTTCTTGGTTGCCACTGCCCGGGCTGCAAAAAAGCGCGCGATGAAGCAGGCGGCTTTGTTGCTCTTATTCAATCGCATGCGAGAGGGGGTGAGTGATGGCCGGCAGCGTAATCAAGCGCTTCAGTACCACGGTGGAGAACGGGTTAATCAAGTGTGACGACCGCCCAAGCACCTTCGAAGAAGCAGACAGGATTGCGGGCCAGCGACTGGACCGTCGGAAGGCTTACGCGATTATCGACGGCGAGGTTCGCGAATCCGCAAGGTGGAGTCAGGCATGCAGCGGATGCTACCACGGGCGCGACCACTATAACGGAACCGGCTCTGGTTGCAGAGAGTGCGGCTACACCGGCCGATGCCGGAGCGGGTGGTGGGCACCCATTAAGAAAGGAGAGGCGGCATGATCACCAATGAACAACTGGCCGAGCTGGCCAGCCTGGCGCGCGCGGCAACGCCCGGGCCGTGGAAAACAGGAAAACGTCGGCAAGTTGTGGGGCCATATGATGTCTGCGTCGATACCGACATCGGGCCCAAAGTACTGCTGTCCGGCAACTCGAACTTCATTGCGGATGGCGAGCGAGATGCGGCTTTTGCTGCTGCAGCCAACCCGGCCACAGTCCTGGCGCTTCTCGACCGCATCGCCGAGCTGGAGCAGGACGCGGCGCGATATCGCTGGCTGCTGAAGAAGGCATGGTTTCAGCAAGCATTTGAACGGTACGACTTTGACGATGGCGGGTCTCAGCGCAAGTTCGAAGCTTGCGCAGACAGGATCATTGATGACGGAATTGCCCGTGAAGTCGTTAAACAAGCTAATCGCTGACCCGCAACCGCCCATCTACCGCTACACCCAGCGCCGTGGCGCTGAGGTCATCTACCTGGGCCCGGAGCGGCCTGAGCCAACGCCGGGAACGAGCTGCACCCGTAGCGAGTGGCTACCGGACAAAACGGCGGAGTGGGGCGGCCGGTGGGCCGATCCGGAAATTGTGTTTTGAGGGCTGCCAGATGGCGGCCCTAACTATTTGGAGAGAAGAAATGGTTGATCGATATTTGAGAATTCAGGAAGTTGTGGCCAGGACAGGTCTGTCTTTGCCAACGATTTACCGGCGCATTCGGCAGGGGGGATTTCCAAAGCAGGTAAAGCTTGGCGGCAGGGCAAGCGGCTGGCTGGAGAGTGAGGTTAACGCGTGGATCTCCGAGACGAGTCAGGCCAGGGCCGCTTGACCAACGGCTGGTATTTCTTTCGGTATTATCGAGTCGATATAGTCGGCCCACCACTGCATCATCTGGCGGCGCTCATCCATGTACTCTGCATGGTTGTACGCCGCCTTCACTTTATTTCTCTCTGCATGCGCCAGCTGGCGCTCAATAGCCAATGCAGAAAATCCCTTCTCATGCAGCAGCGTGGAGGCCGTGGCTCGGAAGTCGTGCCCGGTCACCTCACCTGAACTGTATCCCATATGCTCTAGCGCGCGGTTTATGGTCGTCGCGCTGATGGGCTCGCTTGGCCGTCGCAGATTCGGAAAAAGAATCTGCCCAGCGCCAGTAATCCCGTTCAACCCCCTGAGAATTTCTACCACCTGCCGCGAGAGCGGCACGACGTGCATCCGCTTCATCTTCATTCGACCTGCAGGGATGCGCCACTCCGCTCGATCCAGATCAAACTCTTCCCATGTTGCCATCCGGATTTCTGCCGTCCGGGTGAAGCAGTACATCAGCAATCTGATTGCGGCGATAGTGGTTTGATTGCCGCCATATTTCGTCAGCTTTGCTTTCAGATCAGCTATGTCTTCTTCGGTGAGTGCGCGGCTGTGTGTGACAGGTGGCCGGTGCAAAGCTCCCTTGAGTGCATATGCTGGGTCAAAGTCTGCTCTCAGTGTCGCCACGCCGTAGCAAAAAATAGCAGAGCACCATTGTCTGACCTGAATAGCCAATGTGACCGCTCCGCGCTTTTCCATCTTCTGGAGCACCCCCAACAGGATGGCCGATGACACGTCGCGCAAGGGAAGGGCGCCGAACGCTGGGAATGCATTCTTTTCTAGCGCGTATGTGGCCTGCTTGTATGTATATGGCTTCCAAGTAGCCTTCTTCTTTTCAAGCCACTCGCGCGCGATGACTTCGAAAGTATGGGCGTCCTCGGCAATCTGGGAAGACTTTTCGGCGCGCCGAACTTGAGATGGATGCTTGCCAGACTTGATTAGCTCTTTGGCCTTGTCGCGTTCCGCCCTTGCCTCAGACAGTGACATGGCAGGGTATTCGCCAATGGCGAACACATTTTCCCGCACCACACCCTCGGCGTCGCGCATGCGGTACTTGTACCGCCAGAGCTTTGAGCCGTTTGGCTTGACCAGTAGGTACAGGCCATTGCTGTCGCTGAGTTTGAACTGTTTCTCGGCTGGCTTTGTCTGTCGGGCTTTGACGTCGGTTAGTGCCATGAAAAAGGGGGTACTGGGATTTGATACCCCACAAAATACCCCCTTTTTTCTGAGCTGTCATGATCTGATTTGATCATGCATGATATGAAAACGCTTTATATAGCAACGGCTTGATTGGGTGTGTGATATGAGGTGATCTGAAGTGATCTGCTAATGGCAATAATCGATCATCAACAGCATGATTGGCTTAAGTCCTTGAATTTGCTTGACGTGAGCTTTGATGTTTGTTTTTTGTACCCGGTTTTATACCCGGTTTTTACTCCGCTAGTCTTTGCCACGTCTTCGGCTTTGAATAAAAAGACTATACCGGATGATCAGGCTGTTCGCAGCACCTCATCAAAACGGCTTGGCCGGCCTGCCGCCCAGCACCGTCTTATACCTCTCTTTAATATCGCAACCCGCAGCAATGACTCCTCCGCCATAGCATCCACGTTGTCGACTCAAACTGCCGCCCGTCTATCGGGCAATCGGGTCAAGGTCCATCGCCGCGGCCAGGCGGCGCTCCGCGCGGGCCAGATCGACAACGGCCTGGATGGCGGCCCTGGCTTGCGGGCTGTTGTGCCAGCAGCTGGAGCCCATCATGTCGGCGATCTGGCGCGTCAGCAAGGCCGGGTCCTGGTCCGCCAACTGCGCCAAGGAAGAAAAGCCGATTTGCTCCAGTCTGGACACAACGGTGGCGCCCACGCCTTTCAAAGCCACCATCTTGTTTTTTTCATCTGCGCTGAAACCCATGCGTCCTCCCTGTCTTGATTGCGATCCACGCCACAGGATACACGCGCCGCGCGGTTTGAATGAGAGGCCGCGGATATATTTCGCATCAGGGGATTTGCCGTTCTTACTCCCAACTCATCGCCCAGGCGTATAGCGCAATCATCATCATGACCTCCATCATCAGGCTGCCCAGTATGAACAGCAGGGGCATGAACAGCAGCGAGCCGTAGTGCAGCACCAGGGCGGCGGCGAAGTAATGCAGCGGAGCCTCAAGCAGCAAATAGGCCAGGGAGACCCCGGTGAGGGCAAACTTGTGCCAGAGCGGTTTTTCCAGCACGTGAAAGGTCAGCGCGTGCACCCAGGGCATCAAAAACAGCAAGGTGAGCACAAATGTCAGGCAGGAGCTGTGATATTCGGGAAGGGAGTGGTTGAAGGCCGCCGGCAATAGGGCAAAGTAAACGCAGGAACAGCCATGGATGATGACGAACAAGCGCAGCAAGTAGCGCATCGGCATGTTTTCCGGGCTGATCAAAAACGACAGCAACAGCAGCAGCAGGCCGGCGAGACCGTTGCCCCACCATTGCCAGAACGAGGGCACCGAGGCCGGCAGATCCAGCCACGGCAACAATAAGCCCGGTATTTGCCCGTTCAGTATCTCCAGGCTGGAGAGCTGGGCCGGCACGCCGGTAACCTCTATGCTCCATTGCGTGACGAGCCGCCATAGCGCAAGCGTTTGCGGCAGGAAGGCGAGCAGCAACAGGTTGAACAGCAGCGGAATGCCGAGGATCTCCAGCCAGCGAAGACGTTGGAAGGATTCTGTGCGCATGGCCCGGTGCAGGGAGATGAGTTCGCCCCCATGGCCGGTGTGGCGCAGCGCCTTGAAATGTTTCAGACGTTCTTGAAGGCTCATGGCAGGTTCCAGAACACGGCGGTAGTGATGCCGGTACGCTCGTAGTAGGGGCTGTGGTAGCGTTCAACGGCGGCATGGATGCCCCAATGCGTGCCTATCCACTCCCTCCAGCTCAGTTGATAGAGCTGGCTGTCGAAGCTCTGCTTGGGCTGATTGACCCCGATTGGCATATAACCCTCGCCGCCGGCGTTGACGGCCAGGGTGATCAGGCGCCAGCGGTCGCGCCCATAAGTCACCGCGCCGTAACCCTGCATGGAGCTTACGCTGCCGGGGTTGCTCAAGGTGCGGTGCACGCCGCCTTCCACGACCCAGGGCGCGTCGAAGTAATAGGCCATGCCCAAGGTCAGAATGCGGTCGCTATAGCCTTGGCGATTGTCGTTGTAGGCCAGGCCGAAGGTGGTGACCAGATTGCGGTTGGGCAGCCATTTCCGGTTGATGGCCGCGCCGTAGTGGGTGCCGGGCCAGAAGGTGCCGCTGCTGCTGCGCCCCAACTCCAGCCTGCCGTACCAGTCCGGGTTGATGTCGTGGTTCCAGCCGCCGTTCAAGGCCATGCCCCGTTCGCCGAAGCGGCTGTCCTGCTCTGCGGTCCAATCGAAGACGTTGCCGGCGTCGGTTTGCCAGACGCCGGACAGATAAACGCCGTCCCAGGCAGGGTTGTTTCCGGTGAGACGGGAGTGTTGCGCGCCGATCTCGATGCTGCGCGCCCATGAGTACGGCTCCGGCGCTGACGGCGGGGACTCTGTCTCGACATCTGCGGGAGCGGGCGCCGTTTCCGGCGCATCAGGGGCCGCCATCTCGTCGGCGTGCGCTTGGCCGGTAAGACACAGTGCCCAAAGGCAGATTTGCGCTAGTCGTTTACTGAGCATGGCGGCTCTCCAAAGTGTTGCTCGCTGTTTGCACGTATTCAAATCTAAGGTCCTGCCCGGATCGGGCGGTGACTCGCCAAGCGTCCGGCAGCGCTTCGATATCGGCCTGGCCGGACCGCAGCACGGGCGGGGTTGGGGTTTTGGGCAGCAGCCAGCTTTGCCGCGCCAAGGTCTTTGGGTTGTGCGCGCTTACGCTGATCCAGGACGCGTCCCGGCCTTCCGCCGGCGCGGCTTGCCATTGGGTCAGTTCTCGTTGGGACAGGAAACGGGACAGCTCGGTCATCGTGTACCAATGAAACACGCCCTGTTTGCCCAAAGTCCGGGTTTGGGCCAGCCATTCGCGGACGGTTTGCTGATAGAAATAGACACCCGGGGGGTGAAAATAAACCAGGCGCGCCACACGCTGTTGCACCGCGAAGCGTGTCATGTCCTGCAGCCAAAGCGTCATCTGGGCGCTGGGCAGTTTATTGCGCACGGCTTCTTCGAAGGAGGCGATGCCGCCGTTGGCCGATACCGGGAAGGCCCAGGGCCGGCCATGCATGTTGGCCGGATCGATATAGGCTCGAGTGGGCCCCATGGACAGGTCGCCCACGTAGTAATAAGCCAGCACGCCGTGTTGGCGCAGCCAAGCGGTTACCCAGTCCGGATGGTGGCCGTTGGGCGCGGAATACTCGGTGAGAGGTTGTTGGGTGAGCTTTTCAAGATCTTTCTTGTTGTTGGCGAGATAGGGTTCCCATCGTTTGCCGTTATGTTCATTGATGTTGAAGGCGAAGTAGTTGTGCGCCCAGCCGCCGTGCGCGCCGATTTCGTAACCCCGCTCGCTCAAGCGACGAACCCAGTCCTGAGCCTTCGGGTTATGGGCGAGGTCCATGCCTCGGTGGTCTCCGGGCTGATTGGTGTCCGGCCCGGTGGTGAAATGGACGGAATAAGGGCCTTGCTCAAGAAAACCCAGTTTTTTGAGCAAGTCCAGATAGGGTATGGCGTTGGCGTCGTCGACGTGCCAGTTCATTACCAGCCCGCCCACGCCGTCCGGCACGGAGGCCAATTGGGGCAGATGTAGAACTTGGCTATTGAAGAAGTGCAGGTAGGACTGCAGCCACAAACCGTCGGTGCGTATTTTGAGAAAAGTGACCGGCAGGTTGACGAACAAGACCTTGCCGCGGCCATAAGCGCGCACGCCGGCAATCAAGGTGCCGTCCGGCCCTTGAGCCAGCACGCGTCCCGGGAAGCTGCCGCGGGTCGCCAGGTAGCTGAACGCCGCCTGGTCGTAACCGTAGGTCGAGGCTTGCAGCAAGGCGGATTTGCCGTCCGGATAGGGCTGGAAGCGGCCGGGCGTGATGCCCAGCTCGGCAACGGCGGAGGGCGGCATCAACATCAAATCTCTGCGCACCATCTGCTTGCCCAGCTCCCGGTACAGCAGATAGTCCACGCCCACGAGGCGCGAGAGCGCCGGTTTGTCCAAAAAGCGGCCGCCGGCGTTTTCGCTGGCGGCGTCGTAATTGATCCATAGAGCGCCGCCGGCCTGCACGTACTCCTCCAGCACTCCGGTCAGCGCCGCATCGACATAGCGGTGTATCGTGTCCGGCAAGATGATGCCGCGGAGACGGGCGCGTTGCTCCGGTTCCATGTCCACCAGTTGGCTGGCGGTGATTTGCATCATCGCCACGCCGCCTTCGCTGGCGGCGTCTTGCCATGCCAGCGAGTATTTGCCGCTGGCCGGTTTGTCCGGCAGCAGCAAGGCGATGAAGGCTTGAGGCGGTGGCGTTTGTTTTGCGCGCAAGCTGTGCCAGATCGCGCTTGCCGCCAGTATTAGCCCCAGCAGCAGGATGATGAACACCCAGCGGGGACTGGATCGAATCTTATTCATTTTTCCAACCTTTGTTCTTGCTCCGCCGTTGTGGCCAGACGGCGCTCTAATCCTTGAAAAACCGCCTCCTCCAGCACATTCCAGCGCGGCGTTCCTCGCGCGGGTGCCGCCTTCTGCAACCAGGCGCGCGCTGCGTCCTCCCGGCCGTCTCTTAACGCGGCCAGGGCCAGCACGCCCCATGGGAAGTCCAGATGCGCCTTGTCCTGAGCAAGCCAGGGCCGGCCTTCGCCCTGCAGCCAGGCGTCGAAGGAGGCTTGCCCCGGCATCGCCGGCATGCCCTCCATTTTGGGGAACAGTTGCGCGGCGGCTTCCGGGTAGAAGGCGACAGGGGGAAGGTCGCGGCTGGCTACGCGCCAGCGTCGGGTTTTCGTCTCCCAAAACGCTTTGGGAAGCGCTGCGGCCAACTGCCGCATCCTCCGGCAACTGGCGCCTGTTCTGGCGCAGTCGTCGCGCAGCGCGGCGTAAACTTCGACGTTGTCCATCAGGTAGCCCAGCTTGACGCCCGCGGCATAGTCATAAATGCCGCTGCGGGTTTGCCTTAGCCGCCACAGCGCCCGCCTGGCGCGCGCCAGCGATGCCTGAAGCGGCGGGGGCATCTCCTGTTGCCCATACCGCCGGCTCAGCAGGGAAATCCACATGGCCAGCGTGGAGTCGTCGGCGTCGGCGTCGGCCGTTCGGCGCCAGGCACCGTCCGTTTGGCGCTCGAAGCGGGGAAAGCTGCCGTTGCGCTCCTGCCTGGGCGCCAGCCACGCCACCCAAGCGTCCGTGGCCGGAGCGATGGACAGCCCCAGCTCCTCGGCCGTCAGCAAGGCTTTCATGGCGAAATAGGGGTCGACATGGCGTCCATGCGCTTGCAGCAGAATGGCGCCGTCCTCTTCCTGGTAGCCCGGCAGCTTGAATGCGCTGTCCGCGGCTTGACTTGTTCCGCAACACAAGGCCAGCAGTAAACATAGATGCTTCATCGGCCGCGCACCTTGCCGCGGATGCGAGCCCAGATAGTGCCGTGAGCGATCAGGGGCGGCGTGAGCAGCACCAAGCGCGAGGAAACGGTATTGGGCGAGTCCGGCGCGCCCAATACGGAATGGGCGCCAATGACGACAATCCGGTCGGCAACAACCGGGCCCAGCAAAAGGCAGTTCTCGCGGCAGATGATGGAGTCATCGGAAACAACGGCGCCGTCCACGACCACTCCTCTGGCCAGGCGGACGGGTCCGCTGGCTTTGACGCTGCCCTCAATCCGGCAGCCGGGGCCGATGCTCAAGCCGCCGCGCACCACCAAGTGTCCGCGTAGCAAGCTGTTTTCCGGCAGCAGGAAATCGCCGTCCATTACCGCGCGGCGCATTTCCGCGTTAAAGGGGTGGGGCGTTTCCAAACTTTCGATATCCACCTCACGCAGCGGCGTGGCCGGGGGCTGATGGCGCGGGGTTTCTCCCATGCGGATGGTTGCCGCCTGGAGGCGTTGGAAGCGGACAGGTCCCGAAATATCCAGAGTGTCCTCCGCCACGGTGCGCCCGAACAACAGGCTGTCCGGCTCGATGCGGACGTTCCGGGCGCCGGCCCAACGCAGAATCGAACTGCTCCGTCCCAGGTTCAGATCGCCGTCGGCCAAGACGCTGCGCAGGATCACGCCAGGACCGGTGACGACATTGTCGTCGCAATGGATTTCTTTCAGGAAACTGAAGCGCGCCGGAATGCGCAACTCGCCCGCGGCCAAGACCTCCTCGTCCACAACCGGGCGGTTTTCCGGCCCGATGGCGTCCAGGCGAGCGTTCCAGTCCTGCCGCCGCTCGCCCAAGTCCAGCGTTTCCAGCCGTTGCCGGTAGTTGCGGGCGAAGACGTCGGCGGTGCCGGTGTGCAGCCGGTTGATGCCCAGCGCGGAGGCGTCGGTCTTGCGCAGCAACTCCAATAGACCGGGCAAGAGCGGCAGCGCGATCAGCGGCGCCACGCCAAGCACGTAAAGTATGGCCATCATCCCGGCTGTCTCCGATACCGCTTGGTTTTATCCCAATGCAGCGTTCTGTTTTTCTTGAAGGGCTCGACCAGCGACTGCTGCAGCGTGGCGCGGGAAATGGTGACCAGGCTGACCAAAAAGCCAAGAATGGCGAAAGGCAAAATACGCAGTCTTTTGCCGTTGCCGTCCAGATAGCAGGCGGCGCCGATCTCGAAAAAGGCGGCGAAATTGCCCATCGCGCTGTAGCAGACCAGGGCCAGGATCAGCAGGAGGCCAGGGGATGGCAGCATGCTGTCGAAAAAGAACAGCACCAAGGTGATGGCCCAGCCGAGCAGCAGCAGCGGAGACATGGCGTAAGTGCCCAACAGCAGGAGCCCGTCCAGTTTTTCCCGCCGCTGCACTCCTCGGGTGCTCAGCAGACGGCCGACATGCCGCGCCAGCGCCTGATTATGGCCGCGCGTCCAGCGCATCAATTGCCGGATGCGAACAGGCCAGCTCTCCGGCACCTCCTCGTAGCACTCGGAGCGATTGGTGTAGACCGTGAGCCAGCCGCCGATCAGCAGGCGGTAGGTCAAATCGGTGTCTTCCGCCAGCACGTCGTCGTGCCAGCCGCCGACGCTGTTGAGCGCGGCGACGCGTATGCCGCCGACCGTGCCGCCGTACTGCGGCACCAGCTTCATATTCATCCTGGCCTGCTGGTCCACCTGATAACCGCCCGCGCGTTCCATGTCCAGCATGCGGGTCAATAGGTTGGCGCCCGGGTTCAAGGGCACCACGCGGCCCATCACGGCGCCGACTTCCGGATCGAAGAACGGCGCGATCAATTGTTTGAGCAGGCCGCGGCTTGGCAGGTAGTCGGCGTCGAAGACGATGAAAATCTCGGTGTCGATCAAGGCCGTCGCATCCTTCAGCGCCGCGGCTTTGCCGGGTTTGCCCTGGGTGCGGTGAAACGGCTTGATCGCGTCCGGTCTGCGCGCCGCGATGCGGTCTATGATGGCGCGAGTGCCGTCCGTGGAGCGGTCGTTGACGGGCATGATGATCATTTGCCCAGGCGGATAGTCGGACTCAAGCAGCGCCTCCATTGCATCGGCAATCACGGCCTCTTCGTTGTGCGCGGCGATGAAGACTGTGACCTTGGGCCATTGCGCGGTTTCAATGTCCAGATAAGGATGGCGCTGGTGGCCGAACAGCCGGTTCAAAGTGAACGCCATATGCCGCGCCGCGTACACCACGACCAAGAGAACCACGCCGTAGAGCACGAAGCTCAGCGCGCGCAAAGGCCAGATGAACGGCGTTGCGGTTTCGCGCCGCAGCAGGGGGTCGTCCTCCTGGCTGACGGTACGGTGACGGGCTTCTTCGATCTGATCCAGAATCAACTGCTGGGTATGGCGCAGATCGGCGTTGTCCGAGGCCCCCTTGATGCTCACGGTGGGGCTGACAGAGGAGGGGCGTTCGTCTGGGTCTATGGGCAGAGCCGCCATGGCGGCCTGGCTCTCCTTAGACGTGGCCGCGCCGTGGCGATGCGGGTGGCTGGCGACCGGTTTGGACGGATCCACGGCGGACCAGGCGGGGTAGCAGCACATCAGCAGGATCAACCAGAGTAGGAATCGCGGGGGCATGCTTATCTCCCCGGTACGGGAGCGAACGCATCGACGGTCCGACTGGCTGTGTTCGCCGCCTGCCGCTGACGCGGCAGCGACGAGAGAATGCCGGCGATGCGTCTGCCAGCGTCGCCGTCGCCATAGGGGTTATGGGCTTGAGACATGCGTTGATAAGCCGCCTCGTCATCGAGCAAGGCGCTGGCGTGTTGGACGATGAGCGCTGTCTCCGTGCCCACCAGCATGGCGGTGCCGGCCGCAAGCGCCTCCGGTCTTTCCGTTGTGTCCCGGGTGACCAGCACCGGTTTGCCCAGCGCCGGCGCCTCTTCCTGTATGCCGCCGGAGTCGGTGATGATGAGGTGGCAGCGGGCCATCAGATAGACGAAGGGCAGGTATTGTTGCGGGTCGATCAAATGAATGTTGTTCACCTTGGACAGCAGCGCGTACACCGGCTTGCGCACATTGGGATTGAGGTGCACCGGGTAGACGATGTCCACGTCGGGGTAGCGCTCGGCCAGCTGCACCAGCGCGCGACAGAAGCTTTCAAACCTCTCCCCCAAATTTTCCCGGCGGTGGCCGGTGACCAGTATCACTCTGGCCTCCGGGCGCAGGAAGGCAAACTGGGAGGCGATGCCGGCCTTGAGATCCGGCTGTTGCTCCAGCCTCTTTACCGCCAACAGCAAGGTGTCGACAACGGTGTTGCCGGTGATGAAGATCCTATCCGGGTCAACCTTTTCATTCCGCAGGTTGAGCTGGGACTCCTCCGTTGGAGCGAAATGCCAGGACGCCAGAATGCCGGTGACGCGGCGGTTCATTTCCTCAGGCCAAGGCGAATACAGGTCTCCGGTGCGCAATCCCGCTTCAACATGCCCAATCGGAATCCGGCGGTAAAACGCGGCCAGGCTGGCGCCAAGCGTGGTGGCCGTATCGCCATGCACCAGCACGACATCGGGTTGGGCTTCCTCTAAGACTTTGTCGACAGCGTCCACCAGCCTGGCGGTCAAAGACGCCAGGCTCTGTCCCTGTTGCATCAGCTTCAGGTCGAAGTCCGGGTGAATTTCGAAAAAGTCCAATACCTGATCCAACATCTCGCGGTGTTGGCCGGTCACGCATACCTTGGACGCCACGCCCTGGCAGTCTTGCAGCGCGTGGATGACAGGCACCATCTTGATGGCTTCCGGACGGGTGCCAAAAATTGTTAGTACGGTAAACATATTATCTCCATCACAACGATTCACGAGCACACAGCAGGGCTTGGTTTTGTTTGTTTTGTTAAAACCACTATAGTACGGCAGCCATATCATATCTATCACGGCTATTCACAAGCACTTAGCGGAGCTTGACTTTGTTTGTTTTGTTAAAACTACTATTTCATATTGTTTAAATTAAAGTAGCACACCTCCTATAAGAAATAAAGTTAAATATTTGTTTTAATTAAACGGTTTAATATTGGCGTGCGTTGGAGCACCATTCACAAGCCTGCTGGAGCGCCATTGCGCCCCGGCCAGGCGAGTGCGCGCCGGCAGGCAATTCCATTGGATTGCACCTGGCCAAAGCGCTAGTGCAAGAGTCGCGACGGCGATGTGAAACTGCAATGGCATTTCTTTGTTAGCATGTCAGGACGTACGCATGGGGAGCGTCAATCATTTGGGAAGCAGCTCTAAAAGCGCCGGCGAGCGTGGCTGACCTCCACCTGGGGAGAAGTGCCAATGGAAAAGAAACAGTGCCTACACTGCGGATACTTGCGCGGGGATTCGCCGCGCGACCAGCGGGCGCCGGACTACGCATGTCCGCTGTGCTAGACGCCGTATCTGGAAATGTATCCGCAGCCGCTGCCGCGGAAGGAGCCGGAGCCCGCTTCCCCTTTGCAATGGACGCATGTGGGCGTGGTGCTGGGCGTTTTGCTGACCGGTACGGCGGGGCTGGCGTACACGCTTTGGCCCAATCAGCAGATGGCAGCCGCCAGGCATGAGACGGAGCTCAAGGACATTGCCGGCGTGGTGTTGCCGGGCGCCGAGCAAGCGGCAGGAGAGCTGTGCGGCGCCGAGTCTTTCTCGGGCGGCGCTTTCTGCCGCTGGGCGCCAGCGTTGGCAGAGGTAGGGCGCAAAGCGACACTGGTGCGCGACTGCATGGAAGTCACGGCGATCAGACTGCACCCTGGCAGCAAGAGTCCGGAGCAACCGGACTTCGCGGTAAGCTGCCGGGACGGCGCCGGGGAGATGATGGAAATGAGTTTCAATGAGGGAGATTTGGGGTTTGGAGCGGATGGCGCCGCGCCGGCGCGATGAGAACCTGTTTACGATCTTGCGAGCAAGAGCGAGACAAGGTGAAAGCAGCTGAGAAAGCGGAATGTACGCCTGGTACATGAGCATTTCCAAGCGGTTTTCAATGCGCCTTTCTATTCATTCCGCCGACGCGCAGCAGACCGTAAACAGGTTCTACAAGGCAGCGGTTAGCGGAACCTGCCTTGGTTCAGGTCCAGCAGTAGGGCGACGGCGATGACAGCCGCCGGAAAACAGCAGAGCGCTGAAAATGCTCCTGGGCTTGGTCGCGCCGTTCCCCTTGGGCGAACAGATGCTGGGCGGCCTGATCCGCGACACGGTGACGGACGAGGAGGACAGCCAGCGACTGCTGGACGGCAACGCGCGGGCCTTCTTCCATCTATAGCGTGGCTCAGCTCAGCAGCCAGCCCAGCAACAAGCCGCCGAACAACAGCCATTTCAGCGCGTAATAGCCAAGACGGCTCTGCGCCTTGATGCGCTTGCCAAACAGCCGCACCGCCTGCACATAGCGGAACAGGCGGTTGAGCGCGCCGGTGCGGTCACCGTCCTGATTGGGGGAACTGGCGGCGCCCAGCAGCAGGCGGCTGATCAGGCGGTTGCCCCACGCCGCAAGCCGGAAGCGCATTGGGCGCTCGATATCGCAGAACAGGATGATGCGCTGCTCAGTGGTGGCGTTTTCCGCGTGGTGTAGATAGGTTTCGTCGAACATCACCGCCTCGCCGTCGCGCCAGCTGTAGCGTTCGCCGTCCACCTCTATGTAGCAGGCCTCGTTTTGCGGTGTGGACAAGCCCAAATGGAAGCGCACCGAACCAGCAAAGGGGTCGCGGTGGCGCACTAGCCGGCTGCCCGGCGGCAAGCTGGCGAACATCGCCGCCTTGACCGAGGGAATGCTTTGCAGCAGCCCGGTGGTGTACGGGCACAGCTTGGCCGCCGACGGGTGCGGCTGGTCGTACCATTTCAGGTAGAAACGCTTCCAGCCGGTCTTGAAAAATGAATTGAAGCCCAGGTCGTCGTAACGATCGGATGCCTTGATCGCGCCGTCGTCGGACAAGGCCAGCGCCTCGGCGCGGATACGTTGCCAGTTATCGTTCAGCGTCCGCAGCTCCGGAAAGCGCTGCAGCGGCAAATAGGGGCGCGCGGGTAGGGTGGAGAACAGGTAGCAGAAGCAGTTGATCGGCGCCATGAAGGTAGAGTGGTCGGTCAACTGCCGCCAGAACCCCAAGCGTTGACAGCCGCGATAATGGATGTAGACGGTGCAGAGCGCAAAAAGAAGGAGGATGGATAGTTTGATGTACGGCATTTTTGCTCTAGCCCTTGAAATAATATGCTTAATTTCAAACAAAAACAGAATTTAAACGACTGGCCATTGGTTTAGTTGAGTAGGATATGACCAGGTTTGGCGGTCGCCACGCAAAGCGGCTGCCCTCCGCTCCAAAACAGCCGAAACCGGCTGCCGCCGTCGCCCCATACGACCGACGCGGGCCCAGGGCGCTGCCTAGAATGGTTCGAGCGAGAACGGCCCCGTGCCGTCCCCATCAACCATCCGGTTGCTGGGCCGCCTGACCAAGGAGCCTGCCCATGCATTTCACCCATGCGATCACCCGCCTGCCTGCCGACACCGTGGCCGGCGGTTTGACCACCGCCAATATCGGCGCGCCGGACCCGGCGCTGACGCGCTCCCAATTCCGCGATTACGTGGATATCCTGTTGCGCCTGGGTTTGACCGTCAGCACCTTGCCGGCACAGCCCGATTTCCCCGACGCCCATTTCGTTGAAGACACCGCGGTGTTGATGCCGGAACTGGCGGTGATCACCCAGCCCGGCGCGCCGGCCCGCCGCGGCGAGGTGAGCAGCATCGCGCCCTTGGTGTCCCGCTTCCGCCACGCGGTGTGGATGAACGGCGACGCGCGCATGGACGGCGGCGATGTCTTGATGATAGACAAGCGTTTCTTCGTCGGCCTGACCAGCCGCACCAACGAGGCCGGGATCAGCCAGTTTGCCGCCGCGGTGGAAAAGTTCGGTTACGTCGTCACCGCGGTGGAAGTCAGCGCCGGCCTGCATTTGAAGTCCATCGTCAACTACGTGGGCCGCAACACGTTGATCTTGTCCGAGGACCGCGCAGACGATCCGGTATTCCACGGTTATCAGCAGATCGTGCTGGCCAAGGACGAGGAATACGCCGGCAACACCTTGTGGATCAACGACACCCTGATCACGCCAAGCGGTTACCCCGACACGTTGCGTAAGCTGAAGACGCTGGGCCTGCCCATCATCGAGACCGACACCAGCGAAATCCGCAAGATGGACGGGGGCTTGACCTGCATGTCCCTGCGTTTCTAAGAACCTGTTTACGATTTGCTGCGCGTCGGTGATACGGCGTTGAAAGCGGCATTCAAAATGCTCATGTACCGTGTGTACACTCCGCTTTTTCAGCCATTTTCGCCTTGTCGCGCTCTAGCTCGCGAGATCGTAAACACGTTCTAAAAGCAGCGTCGTTTCATTCGCCACTGGCCGCAGAGCCGGGGAGATTCAGAACCTGTCGCCGACGCGTAGCCGGCCATGAACAGGCTCTCAAGGAGAAAAAGATGAAAACCATCAAGATTGCGCTTTTGCTGGCGCTGAGCGCAGGCCCTGTACTGGCCAAGGACATCAAGCAGATCCGCTGGGGCGTGGACGGCGGCTACCCGCCGTTCGACGTGCTGGCGCCCAACGGGGAGATCACCGGTTTCGATCCGGACATCGCCAAAGCCGTCTGCGCCGAACTCAAGGCTCGTTGCGTCTTCGTCAAGCAGCCGTTCGACAGCATGATTGCCGCGCTCAACGCCAATAAGTTCGACGCCGTCATCGCCTCGTTGAACGTAACGGCGGAACGGCTAAAACAGGTGGACTTCAGCGATAAATACTACGCGTCCGCCTCTCAGCTGGTGGCGCGCAAGGGCAGTCCGTTGCGGCCCACGCCGCAGTCGCTGGCCGGCAAGACGGTGGGCGTGCAGTCCGGCTCGGTGCATGAGCAGTACGCCAAGGCCAATTGGGGCGGCGGCAAGGTGAAGATTGTTACCTACGCCAATCAGGACAACGTCTATCTGGATCTGGCCTCCGGCCGCATCGACGCCGCCTTGCAGGACAATATCCAGGCCGAAACCAGCTTTCTACGCACCGAGCGCGGCAAGCAGTTCGCTTTCGCCGGCTCCAAACTGGGCGAATCCAACCCGGTGGCCATCGCGGTGCGCAAGAGCGATCCGGAACTGAAGGCGGCGATCAACCGCGCCATCGCCGCCATCCGCGCCAACGGGGTGTATGAAGGCGTGCGCAAGAAGTACTTCGGTTTCGATATTTACCACTAAGAGCCTGTTCAAGGTCTGCGGCGCTTCGTGAGACTTGCAACGGTGAGGGCAGCTTCGAAATGCTCATGTACCACTTGTACATCCCGCTTTCTTCGCAGTCTTCGCCTTGTCTCCCCCTTGCTCGCTAGGCTTTGAGCCGCGTGCATACGTCCGTTTCCCCGGCCGGCGTTCGCCGGCCGTTTCACAAGGAGGGCGGCCATGGTGGCGTCCTATTTGCCCCTATTGCTGACCGGGGCCTGGCTCAGCCTGCGCGTGGCGCTGGCCGCGCTGGGGCTGGCGCTGCTGTTTGGCCTCGCCAACGCTTGCGTCAAGCTGTTTGGCCCGCGCTGGCTGCGCGCGGCGTCCATCGCCTACACCACGGTGATTCGCGGCATTCCGGAGCTGGTGATGATGTTGCTGCTGTTCTATGGCGGCGAGAAGGTCTTCAATCTGTTGCTGGCAGTGTTGGGGTTGCCCGCGGTGGAGTTCGACAAATTCCTGGCGGGGGTGCTGACCATAGGCTTCATTTTCGGCGCTTATTACACCGAAACTTTCCGCAGTGCTTTCCTGGTGGTGCCGCGCGGCCAGTTGGAGGCCGGCGTCGCTTACGGCATGCGGCCGTGGCAGCTGTTCCGGCGCATCCTGTTTCCGCAGATGCTGCGCCACGCCTTGCCCGGCATCAACAACAACTGGCTGGCGTTGATGAAGTCGGCGGCGCTGGTGTCGTTGATTGGCCTGGAAGACATGGCCTGGCTCGCCGAGCAGGCCGGCCGCGCCACCCAGATGCCTTTCCTGTTCTATTTCCTGGTCTGCCTGGTCTATTTGCTGTTCACCGCCGCTTCCGGGGGCGTGTTCCGCTGGCTGGGGCTGCGTTACAGCCGCGGCTTGCTCTGAGGGGAAAACAATGACGCTCGACGAAATCCTGCGCGCTTTGCCCGGCTATCTGTGGGGAGACGGCGGCCAATGGAGCGGCTTGGCGGTTACCGCAAAGCTGTTCCTGATCTCCGGCGGCTTGGGCATGCTGTTGGCGGTGCTGCTGGCCTTGCTCAGGGTCTACGGCCCGGTGCCGTTGCGATGGGCGGTGGCCGCGTTCAGTTATTTCTTTCGCGGCACGCCCTTGTTCATGCAATTGATGCTGATCTACTACGGCGTGTCGCAATTCAGTTGGGTGATAGACGGCTGGCAGGCGGAAGACCCGTTTTGGCTGCTGTTTCGCGACGCCACCTTCTGCGCCGTGCTCGCTTATGTGTTGAACACCGCGGCCTACGCCCAGGAGATTCTGGCCGGCGCGCTCGCGGCCTATCCGCGGGAGGAAATCATGGCGGCGGAGGCCTTCGGCATGTCGCGGGCGCGAACCATACGCCGCATCGTTCTGCCCGGCGCGCTACGGCGCGCGATACCGGTGCTCAGCAATGAAATGGTGTTTCTGCTGCACGCCACCGCCTTGTCGTCCACGGTGACGCTGCTGGACGTCACCGGTGTGGCGCGCGCCTTGTACGCGGCCACTTACGCGCCGTTTTTCCCGTTCCTGATGGCGGCGGCGATCTACCTGGGCTGCACCTTCGCGCTGCTGGCGAGCTTCCGCCAGGCGGAGCGGCGCTGGCTGAAATTCCTGCAGCCGCGCTCAGCCTAGAGGGCCGGCGCTGCGCTTGATCTCCTGCAGCTCGGTGATGGTGATGATCTTGTCGATCTTGAAGGCGGAACTGGCCAGCCATTGTTCGGCCAGCTCGCGGTACTGCTGGATGTCGCGGCAGCCGATGCGAACCTGAAAATCGAAGCTGCCCGCCACCAGCCAGGCATCCAGCACGGCCTCGCTGCGCTGCAGCTCCTTGATGAAGGCTTGTTGCGACAAGGCGTGATCGGCCAGCGCCACCTGGGCCGCCACGATGACGGGGTAAACCGGCGCCGGCAATTGCACCACGGCGCGGTAGCCGCGGATCACGCCGGCTTTTTCCAGGCGGCGAACGCGCTCCAGGCAGGGGCGCGGCGTCAGGTTGACCTGCTCGGACAGCCGTTGAAAGGACATGCGGCCGTCTTCTTGCAGGGCGGCGAGAATTTTCAGGTCTATGCGGTCCAGGCTCGGTTTCTTCTCATTCATGGCGGGCTTAGGGATGGGTGGGGCTGTCCGTTGATTTGAGCCTTGGCGGGCGGTGGTGTCAAGGCGGCGCGACCACCATGGGTTTTTCAATTGAACGGCATGAAAAAGGAAGGCGCTTTATGGAAATCGTCAGCCGGGTTTTGCCGCAGGCCAGCATAGGCATGCGGCGCGAACTGCTGAGTCTGCACTACGGCCGGCGCGGCGACGGGCCGAAGGCTTATTTGCAGGCCAGCCTGCACGCCGACGAGCTGCCCGGCATGCTGGTGATCCACCATCTGCGCCGGCTGCTGGACCAGGCCGAGGCGGCCGGCCTGCTGCGCGGCGAAATCGTGCTGGTGCCGGCGGCCAATCCCATCGGCCTGGCCCAGGCCTTGTTACAGCAGCAGCCGGGGCGTTTCGAACTGCGCAGCGGCGAAAACTTCAATCGCCGTTTCACCGATTTCCACCCGCTGCTGCGCGCCGGTTTGGAAGCCGGGCTGGGTCGCGATGCCGACGCCAATCTACGGACGGTGCGCGCCCGGATTCGCGCCGCGCTGGACGCGCAAACGCCTGTCACGGAGCTGGACGCTTTGCGTCTGGAGCTAAGCCGGCTGGCGCTGGACAGCGATCTGGTGCTGGACCTGCATTGCGACAGCCAGGCGTTGCTGCATTTATACGCCGACGCGCCGTTTTGGCCGGCGCTGGAGCCGCTGGCGCGTTATCTGGGCGTGGCCGCGGTGGTGTTGAATGAGGCGCCGGGCGGCACGACCTTTGAGGAATCCTGCGGGCAGAGTTGGTGGCGGCTGGCCGGCGAACTGGGGCCGGCGCAACCGCTGCCGCTAGGCTGCGTGGCGGCCACGGTGGAGCTGCGCGGGCAAGGCGATCTGGACCACGGCCAGGCGCGGCGGGACGCGGAGGCGCTGTACGCCTATCTTCAACTCCGGGGCCACATCGGCGGCGTCGCGCCGGCTGTGCCGCCGCCGGTGCCCGAGCCGTGGACCTGGCGAGGCATGGCCAGCGTGAGCGCGCCCACGCCCGGCCTGGTGCTGCGCCATTGCGCGGTTGGGGCGGAGGTCAAGCGCGGCCAACCGCTGCTGGAACTGATAGACCCGCTGGAAAACCGCGTCACGCCGGTGCTCAGCCCGGCTGTGGGCCTGCTCTACGTCAGTCACCCGCTGCGCTACGCCCAGGCCGGCATGGAGTTGTGCCGCATTCTGGGCCGGGCAGACGCCGGCGCGCGCGTGTCGCTTGCTTGAACGTTAGCGTCATGTTTACGGCATGGCCGGAACGCGTACTGTCAGTAGAATGATTTGCCGCCCGCGGGCGGCCATGCAACCACCCACCCAAGAGTCGCCCACCATGCAAGCCCAAGCTATCGCCGCCGCAGATGCGGCGCCGCAAGAAAATCTGGAGCCGCTCTGGCTCCGCGCGAGACAAGGCCAACTGGCCCGCGCCGTTGTGATGGTGCGTCCTCACGACTTCGCCTTCAATGAACAAACCGGGGCAGACAACGTGTTCCAGCACCGGCTGCAACTGCCGGCGGCCCAGATCACCGCGCTGGCGCTGGCCGAATTCGACGCCATGGCGCAGCGGCTGCGCGATCACGGCGTCGAAGTGCTGGTGCTGGAGAAAAGCCCGGACGGCTATCCGACGCCGGACGCCGTGTTTCCCAACAACTGGTTCACCACCAGCGCCGACGGTAGCCTGCACGTCTATCCGATGCACACGCTGAACCGCCGTCGGGAGCGGCGAGTGGAAGAGCTGTGCCAGTTGCTGTTGAACCATGGTTACGACGTGGAGCAAGTGGTGTGGGCCGGCCATGCGCTGGAAGAGGAGTTGATTTTGGAGGGCACCGGGGTGATGGTGTTCGATCACCCGCGCAAGCGTGTGTACGCGGCGCGTTCACAGCGCTGCCACCCGAGCGCCTTGTATCGTTACGCGCGCCGGCGCGGACTGGAGGCGGTACACCTGTTCGATACCGTGGACAGCCGCGGCGTCCCCATCTACCACACCAATGTGATGATGAGCGTGGGCGAGGGCTTCGCGGTGATCTGTTCCGAAAGCCTGCACCGGCCGGAGCAGCGGCGGCAAGTGCTGAGCGCGCTGGGTGAGCATCACGAGGTGATAGATATCAGCCTGGCCCAGGTGGAACGCAGCTTCTGCGGCAATATCCTGCAGCTGCGCGGGGCCGGCGGCCAGCCGCTGATCGCGATGTCGGAGCAGGCTTGGAAGGGCTTCACGCCTGCGCAGCAAAAAGTGCTGGAGCGCCACGGCCAGCCGGTGGTGAACCCCATCCCCACCATTGAAGCGGTGGGCGGAGGCAGCTGCCGCTGCATGCTGGCCGAGTTGTTCCTGCCGCGCGTCCGCTAGCGGCTGTCCCGGCAACGGCCAGCGACACTCTGTGCTGGCCGTGAGGGAGCGTCAAGGGTTTGGGACAGCTGGCGAAGTTGGGCGGCAGGGGGGACGAAAGTCGATGGGGAAAAGGGAGTCATTGCGGTCTCCAAGTCAGCGCTTGGAAACCTGTCCGGCGATGCTTGGACAGGCGCGTGACAAGGTTGGAAGACGGGCGCACTCGATTAAAGACCGGTAACTCACTAGGCGTTCCCTGCCACGGCCTATCCGAATGGACACAGCGTGGCAGCAGACGTGGTTGCGCCAACGCGGACACTAACGTGGTGTGGATTGCCCAGGTTGAAGGCGTGGAAGTGCTTGTCTTCGACGCGCAGTGGAGTTCGCATGTCGAGTGCCAAGTTCAAATTCTGCTTGCCTGCATGAGCCGCCACGGCGTAGCCAAGAAACTGTTAATATTCTCGTCATTTTTTAAGAGGAAAAGACATGACAGATATTGGCTTCACCGCTGACCACACCGCGCCGACATATAAATTGAACAGTCCGGCGGGGGTAGCGATTGCTACTTTTATTGGCTCCAGCTTGGCAGGCGCTTGGCTGATGGCGGAAAACTGCAAGATGCTGGGGCAGCGCGATCAGTTAAAGAAGGTCTGGGGTTTGGGTGTCGGCCTGCTGTTTGCGATGCTGGCGCTTAGCCTGGTTTTGCCCGACAGTGTGCCTGGCATGGTTTTTACCGTTGCGCAGACGGTGGTCATGCAAATGCTGGCCAAGCAACGTTTTGAGACGACGCTGGCCGCGCACGGCGCAAGCGGCGGCTTGGTGTTTTCCAAATGGCGGGCAGCCGGAATTGGCCTCTTGTTCGCGCTGGCGCTGCTTGCGGTATTGATCGCCATCATCGCCGCGATGATGCAGTTGAGCGGTTTGACGTTATCGGAGTTGTTGGCAGCGGCCGGCATGTAAGCGTGGCCTAGATGAGTTTTAGGGCGCCGCCCGGCGGCGCCCTGTAGAGGCTTACTTCACGCTAACGCCGGTAAACTCATAGTCTCCGAACGGGCTGATCTTGAAGCCGGTCACTTCCTTGCGCATAGGCTGGTTGACGATGGAGTGGGCGATGGTGGTCCACGGCAGGTCGCGTTTGAAGATGGTTTGCGCCTGCGAGTACAGCTTGGCGCGTTCGGCCTGATCGTTCAGGGTGCGCGCCTTGACCACGAGCGTGTCGAACTCTTTGTCGCAGTAGCGCGAGTAGTTGGAACCGTTCACCGCCTCGCAACTGAGCAGCACGCCCAGGAAGTTGTCCGGGCTGGCGTAGTCGCCGGTCCAGCCCATCAGGCCGGCGTCGTGCTCGCCGCGCTTCATCCGCTTCAGGTATTCGCCCCATTCATAGGACACGATCTTGGCCTTCACGCCTATCTTGGCCCAGTCGGACTGGATCATCTCCGCCATCAGCTTGGCGTTGGGGTTGTACGGCCGTTGCACCGGCATCGCCCATAGGCTGAGCTCGAAGCCGTTGGGGTAACCGGCCTTGGCCAGCAGCGCCTTGGCGGCGGCCACATTGTAGGGCGCGTTCTTCAGGCTCTTGTTGTAGGACCACAGCGAGGACGGGAACGGATTGCTGGCGGCCTGGCCTTGGCCCTGGTAGACCGCGTCTATGATGGCCTGGCGGTTGATCGCCATGTCCAGCGCTTGACGCACCTCGCGTTTTTTCAGCTGCGGCTTGTCCATGTTGTAGCTGAGGTAGCCGATATTGAAGCCGGGCGCGGTCAGCATCTTCAGCTTGGGGTCGGTCTTCATCACCGCCAGATCGCTGGGGCGCGGGTAGGACATGATCTGGCACTCGCCGGCTTTCATCTTCTGGTAGCGCACCGAGGGATCGGTGGCGATGGCGAACACCAGATTGTCCACCTTGACCGCGCCCTTGTCCCAGTACGCCTTGTTGCCGGCGTAGCGGATTTGCGCGTCTTTCTGGTAGCGCTTGAAGATGAAGGGGCCGGTGCCCACCGGCTTTTGGTTGATGTCGGCGGCGCGGCCGGCCTTGAGCAGTTGGTCGGCGTATTCCGCGGACAGGATGGAGGCGAAGGGCATGGCGATCTTGATCGCCAGGTCGGCGTCCGGCTCCTTCAGCACGAAGCGCACCGTTTGCGCGTCCACTTTTTCCACCGCGCTGACGTTGCTGGCCAGGCCGGTGTCCACCGCGTAAGGGAATTCCGTGTTGTAGGCTTTGCGGAAGGGGTGGTTCTTGTCGAACATGCGCATGAAGGTGAACACCACGTCGTCGGCGTTGAAGTCGCGCGTCGGCTTGAAATAGTCGGTGGTGTGGAACTTCACGCCCTGGCGCAGCTTGAAGGTGTAGATCTTGCCGTCCGGCGAGGCGCTCCAGGAGGTGGCCAGGCTGGGAATGGCCTTGGTCGAGCCTTTTTCAAAGCCCACCAGGCGGTCGAACATGGCGTGGCCGGCGGCGTCGAAGGTGGTGCCGGAGGTGAACTGGGCGGAATCGAAACCGTCCGGGCTGGCTTCGGAACAGTAAACCAGGGTGCCGGCGGCCTGAACGGATACGGCGAAAGCGGCGCAGCAGGCCGCGGCCAACAGTTTCGGTTGGGTCATTTTCATTTCTATTTCCCTATTTGCAGAGCGATGAAGGGCGGCGAGCGCCTTCTTCGAGAGTGCTTGGCAGGCCCTTTAGGGCTTTCTATTTGTTTATCTGTCCAATTCCCGCCGTTTGGCGAACCGACATGCGTTTGGGTGGAGTTCAACGCAGGGAACGGCGGCCGAGGAGGGAACGGAAGACTTTGCCAGCATATAGATTGTTCGCCCGGCGTCAATCGTGCGCTGCGGCGCGGGCGCGTCCGCATTCGCAATGCGCCGTTTCGATGGCGTCGCTTTATTTTAAAAACCTCATTTAAAAACAGTTATTTGTGTCAGTTTTTTGCCGTTTCTGCGGTGCGGCGACAGGCATAAGATAGGAGAGCCTGCAAAAGGGCGTTTTTGTTTTCTCTTAAGCCAAGGAGAGCCAAATGCAAGCCAGCACGCAAGAAGCGGTGGTCGTGGTCAAACCCCGCAATCCGCGTCCGGTCCTGGTACCGGTTCACTTGTAATCGGGTATCGCGGGGCTGCCGTTTCAGGCGTAAAGCCCTGACCGACCCGGATTCCGCGCCGCCGGCTTGCCGGCGGCCGCGCTTATCTTTCAGAGGAGACGTCCTCGTGTCCCATCCGTCCGATCTCCATTTTTGCCTGAACGGCGAGGTCATTTCGCAGACGCCGCTGGTGGTCAAGACCGCCGGCGACGAGGAGTTGGAAATTTCCGCGGGCCTAGCCAACGCGGAGGAGGTCAGCGCGCTGATGGCTAGGCTGGCCGGGGGCTGCAGCCAGTTGGACGCGGAGCGCCTTCTGCCGCGTCAATCCGCCGACGAAGTGCGGCGTCTGCTGGTTAGCCTGGAAAACTACGGTGTCATCCGCCCGCTGGCGCCGGCCCGAGGCAAGACTGGGCTGGAGGTGCTGCTGGAGGTGGAGGACCTGTCCAACCGCCTGTTGTACCAAACGCTGTACCGCAATCCATTCTGGACTCACTGCCAGAACGCCAGCCAGCCGGGGGACATCCCGGAGCGGGTGTTCCATGGCATGGTGATTGAAAACTATCACTTTTTGTTCCGCGAAAGCTATTTCGACGCGCCGGTGCTGTCCTATGTGCCCAATACTCAGGTGCGGCTGGCGATGAACGCTTTCTTCGCCGAGGAATATGGCCACGACGAGCTGCTGTTGCAGGCCTTGAACCGCATCGGCGTCAGCCGCGAGGATCTGGCGCACACCGTGCCGCTGCCGCAGACCATGGCGCTGTGCAACGCGCTGGCGTATTGGTCGCACAACGATCCGCTGTTCTTCTTCACCACGCTGGGCATTCTGGAAGGCAAGGACATTCGTCAGGACTCCTTCCTGGACGCCGCCTACCGTTTGGGCGTGGACGCGGAGTTTCTGCGCCCGGTGAAGGCGCACTCGGACATCAATCTGAAGGGCGAGCACGGCAGCCTGACCCGCAAGATATTCGCGCAGATTCCGGTGGTGGATCAGGAAACGGCACGGCGCTTGTTGGCGCAAACCCATTTGTTCGTCGAACTTTACGACGCTTTCTACAGCGCGGTCTGGCGGCACTATCTGCACGCCGACACCTTGCTGCGCCGCATCGAGCACTACTGAGGAGGCAATATGCACGGACCCGGCACCCATGACCTGTTCCGCTTTCCGGCGCTGCGGCCTGGGGTGGAAATCCAGCAGCAGGACGGCGGCGTGGCCTTGCTGTACCGCGAGCAGTCCTGCGATTTGCAAGTGGCCGACGAAGGCCGTCTGCAATTACTGGCCTTGCTAGACGACCTGCAGCGCGCGCCGGCCAGCATGGCCGCGTTGCGCGCCGCGCATCCCGAACTGGCGGGGACGATCCCCGGTCTGCTGGAAGAGCTGGACCGCCTGGGCCTGGTGACCGAGGCGAGCTTTGAATTGCCGGACGACGCGCTGTCCGGCTGCGAATTCAACACCCGGCTGCGCAACTTGGCGCAGCGGGCGATGCGCAAGCGCGGCCATTCCCGGCTTTACGGCATGTTGTCCGACGGCAGCGCGCCGCGCAATGTGCTGATCGGCTACGCGCTGGAGTATTACTATCTGGTGCGCGCGGCGCCGGGCCTGATCGCTTCGGCGCTGTCGCACGCGGACAGCCGGCAGAATCAGCGCAGCATCCAGCGCTTCCTGGTGTCGGAACTGGATCACGACCAGATGCTGGCGGAAAGCCTGGCGAGCGTGGATATGGAGGTGGAAGGGCTGGACCACCTGCAGCCGCTGCCGTCCACCTTCGCCTTGTGCGCGGCGCTGGGCGTGTTCGCGCGTCAGCATTTGTTGTCGTTCAAGAGTGTGTTGTTTCTGTTCGAAATGCCCGGCGACGAGTTCAACCGCGCGCTGGTGCGTTGCTGCGAGCGCGCCGGGCTGGACAAGGGCTTTTGGGAGCCGCTGCTGCGCCACGCCTACCTAAACGACACGCTGGGGCACGACGACATCACCGCAGAGTTGTTGCAGGACATCAGCGCCATCAGCCGCGAGGAGCAGCTGGTAGTGGAGAAAAACCTGGTGCTGACCATAGAAACCATGGCGTTGCAGGATGAGGAAATCGTTGATTACTACAGCCGGCCGGACGCCTTGATGCCGCGGCTGTATTTGTAAGCCCCCGCAGTAGCCCCCGAGACGGCAGTCAAGGAGAGAGCGATGGAAGCCTGGCAAGTCACCCATTATCGCGCGCCGCATCTGGTGCCGTTCAGCGCTCACCTGGCCGACGACGGCCAGACCGTGGTGCTGGCGGCGGACGCCAAGGAGTACGAAATCCAGTTTTCCGGCGTGGAAGGCGGCCGGGTGCTGGACAGCGTGCTGGCCATGGCCAATCCGGACGCGGAGATTTGGTTTGACATCCACGCCGGTTCGGCGCCGTCCTGGCAGCTGTCGCTGGCGGAGCAACTGGACGCCTTGTCGCTGATCCGGGACGCGCCGGCGGACCCGGCGGCGCTGGAGCGGCAGCGCAGGCAGTGGAGCGAGATGATCCGGCGCTGCGTAGACAAGTTGTTGGCGGCCACCGCCGCGGACGCGCGCGGCGCTTACGCGCCGGTGGTGCTGAGCATGCTGCGCTTGCTGGATGAGCCGGCGCCGCGGGCCGACGCTTTTTGCATTGACGATGTGGGCGCGCCGGAGTGGCGTGACAATTTCGCGCTGCAAACCTTCTACCTGCAAAAGCTGTATCTGGCCGAAAACCTGCCGCAGGCGCTGACGCTGTGGCGGCGGGTGCTCAACGGCTTTGCCGACGGCGCCGGCTTTGTCGGGCTCAGCCGCCGGGAGGCTCGCGCGGAGGAAGACCCCGCCAGCGACGGCTTCTACTGCCCGGCGCACCTGGAAGCCTATTTGCTGTGCCTGGCGGACTTGCTGCTGCTGGCGCCCAAGTCTCAGGCGCGGCGTAGGCTGCTCAGCCGGGAGCCGGCGTCCACGGTGGACAGCGGCGTCAACTTCATGCGTCGCGCCGAGCAGTTTGCGCTGGACGGCCTGGCTCAGCTGGGCGAATCGCGCTACGTAAGCCGGGTGAACGCCGAGGACGCCGGCTTCGGTCCCTTGGTGCAAGGCTTGTTCATCGAGCAATACCATGTCACTCAGCGCTTCGTCGAAATCATCGCGCCGTTGATGACCAAGCGGCTGCGCAGCCCGCTGAAGCAACGCGTTTACCGTTACTTCCAGGAAGAGCTGGGCCACGAGGTCTACGAGCGCGCCACCTGCGAAGCGTTGGGGGTGCCGCCGGCCTGGCTGGATCAGGCATTGCCGTTGCCGCTGTTTCAGGCCTATGTCGACGCCTTCACCGTGCTGGGCCGCTACGATCCCATCGGCTATCTGAGCTCCATCATGGTGACCGAGGGCATGCTGGGCGTGGACAACCCGGTGCACGAGCGGCTGGAATCGCTGGTGGAGTTTCGCGCCGATTACCAGCGCGTGGCCAAGCGCCACGACGATCTCAACGTCGAGCTTAATCACGCGGCGTTGTCGCGGCTGTTTTTCCGCGAAATCAGCGCCTTGTCGCCGCTGACGCAGCAGCGCGCGCTAGCCAATCTGGCGTATCTGCTGGAGCTCAATCTGCGGGCGATGGACCAGGTGGCGGATTTTTACGGCCCGCAGTCGCAACTGGCCGTCTGCTCGCTGGACAGTTATGCCGTCGCCGGCTGAGCGCGAGGCGACGCAAACGGCCTACGCGGCCAGCGTCAACCCGGCTTGGCTGGACGTGTTGCGGCAATGCGGGCTGGACGCCCGGCCGCTGGAGGCAGAGGGCTGCTGGCTGCGGCTGGAGGACGGCCGGCGTTGGCTGGACTTCGTCGCCGGCTACGGCGCGGCGGTATTGGGCCATCGGCCGCAAGCCTTGCTGGCCGGCTTGGCCGAAGACCTGTTCGATCCCGCGCCCAATCTCCATCCGCTGGGGTTTTCCGCCTTGGCCGGCGATCTGGCGGCGGAACTGCTGGCGCTAGCAGGCTTCGCCGACGGCAAGGCCCTGTTCGCCAGCACCGGCGCCGAGGCGGTTGAGGGCGCGCTGAAGCTGGCGCGCATGGCCAGCGGCCGCCGGCGCGCGCTGAGTTTCGACGGCGGCTTTCACGGTCTTACGCTGGAGGCCACCAGCCTGGCGGGCAGCGATTTCTGGCGGCAGGGGCTGCCAAGGAGCGAGGACTGCGCGGTGCTGCCCTGGGGCGATCTGGCCGCGGCTGCTGCCGAACTGGCGCGCGGCGACGTGGCCGCGGTGCTGTTGGAGCCGGTGCAGGGCAGTGCCGGGGCCCGCGCTTGGCGCGGCGAGGCCTTGTCGGAGCTGGCTGAACTGTGCCGCCGCCACGGCGCGCGGCTGATTTACGACGAGGCCTTGTCCGGCCTGGGCCGCGGCGGCGCCTGGTTTGCTTACCAGGCGCTGGGCGCGCCGGCGCCGGATATGCTGATTGCGGCCAAGGGCCTGAGCGGCGGCGTGCTGCCGGTGTCGGCGCTGTTGTTTCGCGAAGATATTTACCAGGCGGTGTTCGCCCGGCCCGGCTGCGCCAAGATCCACGGTTCCACCTTTGGGGGCAACCGGCTGGCGTTGTGCTGCGGACTGCGCATGCTGAGCCTGCTGCGCCAATTGGACGCGCCGGCGCGGGCGCGGGAGCGCGGCGAAGCTTTGCGGCGACGCTGGCGCGGAGCCGGGCTGGAGGGCTTTGAGCTGGAGGGCGTGGGATTGATGCTGGCGCTGCGCGCCGGCCCGGCGGCGCAAGAGCGGCTGGGCGAGGGCGCGGCCGGCCTGCTGTGGTTGCAATTGCTGCAAGAAGGCGCGCTGACGGCGCCGGCGGCCCACGACGCCGCCGCGTTGCGCTTGCTGCCGCCGCTGAACGTGGCGGAGACGGAGTTGGATTTTTTCCTGAAAGCTTGCCGGCGCGCGATCGCCGCGCTGGAGCAAGAGGCGACGACATCATGAAGATAGGACACGTATTGCTGGCGGTGCTGGTGGCGGCCATCTGGGGCCTCAGCTTCATCGTGGTGAAGATAGGCTTGACCGAGTGCCCGCCGCTTTTGCTGGCGGCCTTGCGCTTCGTGGTGGTGTTCGCCGCCGGGGCCTGGTGGTTTTCGCGGCCGCCCTTGCCCTGGCGCTGGTATTTGCGAGCCGGGCTGTGCCTGGGGGTGATCCAGTTCGCCTGTCTGTTCTCCGCCATCAAGCTGGGCATGCCGGCCGGCATCGTGTCAGTGCTGGCCCAGTTGCAGGTGTTCATCACTTTGCTGTTGGCCAGCCTGTTGCTGGGCGAGACGCGATCCAGGTTGCAAAAGGCGGTGATGGCGCTGGCGCTGCTGGGCGTGCTGCTATTGGGCTACGCTCGTTATCATGACGCCTTGCCCTTGCTGCCGCTGGCGCTGGCCTTGATCGGCTCGGCCGGCTTCGCCTGGGGCAATGTGGAGCTCAAGCGGGCCGGTAAAGTGGACATGTTCGCCTTTACCGTATGGATGAGCCTGGTGCCGCCGCTGCCTCTGCTGCTGCTGTCCTTCGCGCTGGAGGGCGGCCCGGCGGCGGCTTGGGCCGCGTTGGCCGGCTTCGGCTGGACCGCCACGCTGGCGCTGTTGTTCCTGGCCTTGATCGGCACGCTGTTCGCGCTGGGCAGTTGGGGCAAACTGCTCAGCCTGTATCCGGCCACGCTGGTGGCGCCGTTTTCGCTGCTCAGCCCGGTGTTCGGCCTGCTGGGCGGCTATCTGATCCTGAACGAGCGCTACGACGCGCTCAGCATCGTCGCGTCGGCCTTGATCGTGGCGGCGCTGGCGCTGAACACCTACGCGGGCAAACTGGGCGTCTTGCGCGCTTGGCTGGCGCGGGTCCACCTGAGCAAGGGAGCCGCGCCGCGATGAGAAAGCCGGAACTGGACATCTCCACCGACAAGCACAGGCTGGACGTGGCGCTGATCCACGCTTTTCTGCATGATCACGCCCCCTGGGCGAAGGGCATTCCTCGCGCCACCGTGGAGCAGGCGATCGCAGGCTCGCTGTGCTTCGGCGCGTATCTGGACGGACGGCAGGTGGGCTTTGCCCGCGTGGTGACCGATCTGGCCACCTTCGGTTATCTATGCGATGTGTTCGTGGTGCCGGAATGCCGCGGGCGGGGTTATGCGCGCCAGTTGATGCAATGCGTCGCCGCCGAGCCGGCCTTGGCCAGGCTGCGGCGCATCGTATTGGTGACTTCCAACGCGCATCCGGTGTACCGGCCGTTCGGCTTCGCCGCGCTGGAGCATCCGGAACGCTATATGGAGCTGCACCGGCCGGATGTCTATCAGGGCTAGCCGGCCAGCGCGTCCAGCGACTCCGGCAAGACCTGGCCTCCGTCAACGATCAGGGTCTGCCCGGTGATGAATCCCGCCTCCTTGCTGGCGAAGAACAGCGCGGCGTTGGCGATGTCGTCGACGCTGCCCAGCCGCCGCAGCGGCACCGCCGCGGCCATTTTGTCCAGGTAGTCCTCGCCCAGCTCGCGCAAACCTTCGGTCAGCACATTGCCCGGCAGCACCGCGTTGATGGTGATGTCGTCACGCGCCAGCTCCAGCGCCGCGCTGCGCATGAAGCCCAGTTGCGCCGCCTTGCTGGCGCCGTAATGGCTCCAGCCGGCGTAGCCGGTGACCGGGCCGGTGATGGAGGAGGTCAGGATGACGCGGCCGTATTCAGCTTGACGCAGATAGGGCAGCGCCGCCTGCACGCAGAGGAAGTTACCGCGCACATTGGTGTGCTGCACCTGGTCCCACTCCTCCGCGCTCATGCTCTCCAGCGGCGCGGACGGGAACACGCCAGCATTGCAGCACAGCACGTCCAAGCCGTTTTGCGTCGCGGTGTCCGCCATCAGGCGGGCGGCATCCTCGGGGCGGCCCACGTCGGCGATATGGCCGGACGCGTTCAGGCCTTCGGCGCGCAGGAGGGCCAGCGCGGCGTCCAGCTTGTCCCGGCTGCGGCCGCTGATGGCCACGCGCGCGCCGGCGCGGGCGAAAGCCCGGGCCAGGCCCAGGCCGATGCCGGCGGTGCCGCCGGTGATGAGTACGCTTTTATCCTTAAGCGGGGTCAACATGGGTAGGTCTCCTTGAACGAGTGAGAAGAGAGGCGATGGCGTATGTTAGAACCTGTTTTCAATCTGCTGCGCGTCGGCGATACGGCGTTGAAACCCGCTTCGAAATGCTGATGTACCACTTGTACATTCCGCTTTCTCAGCCGTTTTCGCCTTGTCTCACCCTTGCTCGCGAGGCTTTGAACAGGCTCTTAGCGAAGCTCGGGGTGGCCGCGCAGCCGCTCCGCCATCAAGTCGATGAAGGTCCGGGTTTTGGCCGAGGCCAGTCTGCCTTCTTGATGCAGGATGTGGATGGGCTGGCTGGCGTCGTCGTATTCGGCCAGCACCTGTTGCAATTGGCCGGCGGCCAATTGCGGCGCCACTTGGTAAGACAGCAGGCGGATAAGGCCCAGGCCCGCCACCGCCGCGGCGATGGCCGCCTCGTTGTTGCTGACGGTGAGCCTGGGCTTGAGACGCACGCTCAGCGGTTTGCCGCCGTCGCTGAAACGCCATTCGTGGCTGGAGCCCACGCCGCGAGAGGCGATCAGCGAGTGCCGCAGCAAGTCCGCCGGCGAGCGCGGCGCGCCGCGTTCAGCGAGATAGGCCGGCGCCGCGCAGACCACCCGCCGCACTTGGCCTACGCGCAGAGCGTTCAGGTTGGAGTCCGGCAAATCGCCGATGCGGACGGCCACGTCCACGCCTTCTTCCAGAAGGTTGACCACGCGGTCCAGCAGCAAGGCGTCCACCGTCACCTCGGGATGGCGCAGCAGGTAGTCGTTGATCCCAGGCATCACGTAGCGCAGGCCGAACAGCGCCGGCGCGGTGATGGTCAGCAAGCCGCGCGGCGGCGCATTCCCGCCGGAGGCGGCTTCGTCGGCCTCGTCCGCCGCGGCGATCACACGGCGAGCGTCTTCCAGATAGCGCTGGCCGGCCTCGGTAACGCGCACATGCCGCGTGCTGCGGTTGAGCAGGCGGGCTTGCAGCCGCGCCTCCAACGCCGCCACCGCGCGCGTAGCCGCCGGCGGCGACATGCCCAGTTTACGCGCCGCGCCGGCGAAGCTTTCCGCTTCCGCCACCGCGATGAATACAGTCATCAAATGCAATCGATCCATATTTTTTGCCGTGATTGTTGCAACGGACGAAACAGCGCATTCTGGCTTCGGGGCCGGGCGGCGGCAAGTGGCCGTTGGGACGGCGCGGGCGGGCCAACGCGCGCGTACCTTATAGGGCTGGGCGAAGGAGAGCGGCCAAATTATCTATTTTGTTTGATGTGAACAAAAAGAAAGATTGCTTTTTCAATGCTTTGCCCTTGCTCTTTAAGTGTTGTCGTGAACATTAGAAAATTTGCATGTTCGATACAAACAGTGTTATAACTTATTAGGTTTTTCATCAGGCGCACACCGCGCCACTCAAAATCGACGGTTTCGCGCCGTCGAGCCTCGCGTTTAAACGCACCTCATGTCCGGCCCGCGCCGGATGTCTATTTACTGGCAGCTCTCTAGTTGTCGCGATCATTACAGCGGATCGCCGTGGCCTTGCCGGCCATTGCTTTCGCCAAGGAGGACGCAGATGCACAAAAGAGCGTTTAGCAAGCGCAGCATGATCGGGCTGATCCTGGTCGCCGTAGCGGCGGCGGGATTGATTTACGGTGTAAGCCCAGCCGTATGGACCGAGTACCGGGAAGATCTGATCTACCTGGGCCGGCAACATCTTTATCTGGTGGGCGTCTCCATGGCGCTGGCCCTGGCCGTGGGCTTGCCCAGCGGCGTGTTGCTCAGCCGCCAGCGGCTGCGGGGCAGCGCCGAGCACTGGATGCAGATTTTCAATATCGGCAACACGTTGCCGCCCATGGCGGTGTTGGCGCTGGCGATGGCCCTGATCGGCATCGGCGACGCGCCGGCCATCGTGGCGCTGTTCCTGGCGTCATTGCTGCCCATTGTGCGCAACACCTACGCCGGCCTGGCCGGCCTGCAGCCGGCGCTGCTGGAAGCCGCCGACGCGCTGGGCATGACCCCGCGTCAACGGTTGTGGCGGGTGGAACTGCCCAACGCCTTGCCGGTGATACTGACCGGCGTGCGGGTGGCGCTGGCCTTGAACGTGGGCACCGCGCCGCTGGCCTTCCTGATCGGCGCCAGCAGCTACGGCGAGCTGATCTTCCCAGGCATCTATCTGAACAACCATACCGCGCTGCTGCTGGGCGCCGGCGGCACCGCGCTGATCGCGCTGACGCTGGACATGACGCTGGCCGGTTTGGGCCGTCTGGCCGCCGCCCGCGGCCTGGCCTGATTCGAATACCCCCCTGTCGCCCGTTCCGGCGGGCGCTCGCACGGAGGACATCTATGACACAAGCACTTTTCTTCTCGCCCTGGCGCAAGCTGGCGCGCCGCGCGCTGACGCTGGCGGCCTTGCTGAGCGCCGCGCCGGCCTTTGCCGCCGGCCTGGTGTTGGGCAGCAAGAACTTCACCGAACAGCACCTGCTGTCCGATATCACCACGCAGTATCTGGGCAGCAAGGGTTACCAGGTCACGCAAAAGGCGGACCTGGCGACGGTGATCCTGCGCAACGCGCTGGAGAACCGCCAACTGGATCTGGTGTGGGACTACACTGGCACCGGCCTGATCATTCATCACGGCATCCAGAAGAAAATGAGCAACGAGGAGGCTTACGCCACGGTCAAGAAGCTGGACGAGCCCCTGGGGTTGATCTGGCTGAACCCGGCTCCGCTCAACAACACCTACGCGCTGGCGATGAAACGCGAGCGCGCCGAGGCCGAGGGCGTGCGCACGCTGTCCGATCTGGCGCGGCGGGTCAATGAAAACAACGGCGGCTCCAAGCGCTGGCAGTTGGGTTTCGACATGGAGTTCGCCGGACGTCCTGACGGCCTCAAGCCGATGGAGCAGCTCTACGGCATGGAGTTGAGCCGTCCGCAAATCCGCCAGATGGATCCGGGCCTGGTGTACAACGCCATCCGCGACGGCTTCGTCGACGCCGGCCTGGTCTACACCACCGACGGCCGCGTAAAAGGCTTTGATCTGGTGGTGCTGCAGGACGACATGGGTTATTTCCCGGCCTACGCCGCCACGCCGGTGGTGCGCCGCGACACGCTGGAGCGCAACCCCGGCCTCGCCGATGAACTGAACAAGCTGGCGGCGTTGCTGGACAACGACACCATGTCCGAGCTCAACGCCAAGGTGGACATCGAACACCGTCCGGTGAAGGAAGTCGCCAGCGAGTTCCTGCGCCAGCGCGGCCTGATCTAAAGGAGGCCGCATGGAAACCCTATTGCAAACCTGCCAGTTCATCTGGCAAAACCTGCCGCAAATCGCGATTTTGGCCGAGCAGCACCTGAGACTGGTGGGCATCGCCGTTGGGCTGGCGGTGCTGCTGGGCGTGCCTTTGGGCGTGCTGATCGTGCGCTTCCAGGCGCTGGCCGGCCTGGTGCTGGGCCTGGCCACCGTGGTGCTGACCATTCCGGCCATCGCCTTGTTCGGCTTGATGGTGCCGCTGTTTTCCATGATCGGGCAGGGCATTGGCGCGGTGCCGGCCATCACCGCCGCCTTCCTGTATTCCCTGTTGCCCATCGTGCGCAACACCCATACCGCGCTGACGCATCTTGAACCCGGCGTGCGCGAGGCCGGCCGCGGCTTGGGGCTGACCTTCTGGCAGCGCTTGCGCTGGGTGGAACTGCCGCTGGCCACGCCGCTGATCTTTGCCGGCATCCGCACCGCGGTGGTGCTGAACATCGGCGTGATGGCGATAGCCGCCATCGTCGGCGCCGGCGGCTTGGGCACTCTGATATTGCACGGCATCAGCCAGAGCGACATTCGCAAGCTGATTGCCGGCGCGGTGGCGGTGAGCGTGCTCGCCGTCGCGATGGATTGGTTGCTGCTGCGCGCTCAGCGCGCGCTGACCCCGAAAGGAATTCGTTGATGATTGAACTGCAAAACCTCTGCAAGCAATTTACCCAGAAAAACGGCCAGGTCTTCCAGGCGGTGGACAATGTCAATCTGCATGTGCCGGAAGGCGAGATCTGCGTGTTGTTGGGCCCGTCCGGCTGCGGCAAGACCACCACGATGAAAATGATCAACCGCTTGATCGAACCCACGTCCGGCAAGGTCTTGATCAACGGCGAGGACACCGCCGGCATCGACAGCGTGACGCTGCGCCGCCAGATCGGCTACGTGATCCAGCAAATCGGCCTGTTCCCCAATATGACCATTGAGGACAACATCACCGTGGTGCCGCGGATGCTGGGCTGGGACAAGAAGCGCTGCCGCGAGCGCGCGCGCGAACTGATGAGTATGGTGGCCCTGGATCCCAACCGCTTCCTGCAGCGTTATCCGCGCGAGATGTCCGGCGGCCAGCAACAGCGCATCGGCGTGATCCGCGCGCTGGCGGCCGACGCGCCGGTCTTGCTGATGGACGAACCCTTTGGCGCGGTGGACCCGATCAACCGTGAGCAGATCCAGAACGAGTTCCTGCAAATGCAGCGGCAGCTGGGCAAGACCGTGATGCTGGTCAGCCACGATATCGACGAAGCGATCAAGCTGGGAGACCGCATCGCGGTGTTCCGTCAGGGCCGCATGGTGCAGTGCGCCGGATCCGACGAGATTCTGGCGCGTCCCGCGGACGATTTCGTCGCCAGCTTCGTTGGCCAGGACCGCACGCTCAAGCGCCTGCTGCTGGTGCAGGCCGGCGAAGTGGCCGATCAGCAGGAAACGCTGACCGCCCGGCTGGATACGCCGCTGGCGGCCGCTTACGCCCTGATGGACGACAACGACCTGTTGCATTTGACCGTGGTGGACGAAGACGGCCAGCCGCTGGGCTTTGTCCGTCGCCGCGACGCGCGCGGCGCGGACGGCGTGTGCGCGGACAAGATCAAGCCGGTGAGCGTGACCGCGGCGGCGGGCGAGAACCTGCGCGTGGTGCTGTCCCGCTTGTACGAGCACAACCTGACCTGGATGCCGGTGCTGGACGGGGACGGCCGCTATAACGGCGAAGTGTCGCAAGACTACATTGCCGGCTATTTGAATTCGGGCCGCACCTCGGCGCGCGGCGCGCGTCAGACAGCCCGCTGACGCGGGCGGGCGGAGAGTCAGACCGACGGCTCTCCGTCCGTCGGGTCCGCTTCCCGCACGTGGGTCAGTAAATCGCCTGGCTGGCAGCCCAACTGCCGGCACAGCGCGTCCAGCGTATCCAGGCGCAGGCTTTTGACTTTGCCCAGTTTCAGTAGCGACAGATTATGCGGCGTGATGTCGATGGCCCGCGCCAGATCCTTGGATTTGATCTTGCGTTGCGCCAGCATGATGTCCAGCGTGATCACAATAGCCATGCCGGTCTCCCCAGGGCTTGTAATGTCTTTTCCAACAGCGGCTTATCAGGCTTATGGGGGAAAACATACTCCGCTACGCCGCTTCATGGCAATGCGGACGGTTGCGCTTGCGCTGAGTAGTTTTACCCATGGGCAAGCGGGGTGGCCGGTCCTATGTTGGTAAGGCGGTGTTGCATATCCACTGCGCCCGGAATATGGGCGGATGCGGCCAAATCATCGTCATGCGGTAATTAATCATTGTTTTTGTCTGTTTGCGTGAAAACCGGTGGATTCACGCGCGGGCCGGCTGCTCGCCGCGCTTGTCTAACCCGATTCCGGCTCCTTATAGTGATGGCCATGCAGATGTTCAGCGCCGCGGCGACAGCGGACAAAGAGGGGGCTCTTGGCATTTTTTGCGGCATATGGCCGCGCAGGAAGTGGAGGACGCGGACCATGGCGATCCGGACAGTAAGTGAGTTGCGCAAGCGGGCTGCGGCCGGCGAAACCCTGGATTTTCTGTTTTTCTGGGGGCATAGACCTAAACATGAACACAGTGTTTGCAAGAGCTGTTTGAGTCAGTGGTTCCCCGCTGGTTTTGAACTTGACGGAGTGGGGTATGCCAGCGCCGAGCATTACATGATGGCGGAAAAAGCGCGTTTGTTCGAAGACGGGGAGATTCGGAGCAGGATACTGGCCGCGGCCACGCCGGCCGAGGCCAAGGCCTTGGGACGCCAGGTGCGGGGCTTCGACAGCGCCTTGTGGCGGCAGTGCAGCTGCGAGGTGGTGATGCGGGGCAATCTGGCCAAGTTCGTGCAAAACCCGGCGCTGGGGGACTTTCTGCGCGGCACCGGCGACGCCATTCTGGTGGAGGCCAGCCCGGTGGACTGCGTCTGGGGCATAGGCTGGGCCGAGGACGACCCGCAGGCCAGTCTGCCGGACATGTGGGACGGCAGCAATCTGCTGGGCTTTGTGCTGATGGAAGTGCGCGAGCGCTTGCGCTAGCGCCGGCGGCGAACAAGAAAAACCCCCTGTCGGTTTCGACAGGGGGTTTTTGTTTGGCGCGCGCTTACCGCTGTTCGGCGTGGTAGGCGGTGACGCGTTCCACTTCTTCCTTGGAGCCCAGGAACACCGCCACCCGCTCGTGCAGCTTCTGCGGCTGGATGTCCATGATGCGCTGATGGCCGTTGGTGGCCGCGCCGCCGGCCTGTTCCACCACGAAGGCCATCGGGTTGCCTTCGTACATCAGGCGCAGCTTGCCGGCCTGATCCGGCGTGCGCGCGTCGCGCGGGTACATGAAGATGCCGCCGCGGGTCAGGATGCGATGCACCTCGGCCACCATGGACGCCACCCAACGCATATTGAAATCGCGGCCGCGCGGACCGGTGCTGCCGGCCAGCAGTTCATCTACATAGCGTTTCACCGGCGCGTCCCAGTGACGCATATTGGACATGTTGATAGCGAATTCGCCGGTGCTTTCCGGCACTTTCATGTCCGGGTGAGTCAGCACGAAAGAGCCCTGTTCGCGGTCCAGCGTGAAGCCGTGGACGCCGCTGCCGAAGGTCAGCACCAATAGAGTTTGCGGGCCGTACACGGTGTAACCGGCGGCCACTTGCTCAGTGCCGGGCTGAAGGAAGGCGCTCTCGGTGGCGTGGTCGATGCCCTGGGGGCAGCGCAGGATGGAGAAGATGGTGCCCACCGAGATGTTGACGTCGATGTTGGATGAGCCGTCCAGCGGATCGAACATCAACAGGTACTCGCCCTTCGGGTATTCGCCGGGTATGTGGTAAGGCAGCTCCATTTCCTCGGAGGCCATCGCCGCCAGGCTGCCGCCCCATTCATTGGCGTCCAGCAGGTAGTCGTTGGCGATCACGTCCAGCTTTTTCTGCGCCTCGCCCTGTATGTTGCCGGTGCCGGCTTCGCCCAGCACGTCGGCCAGCGCGCCCTTGTTTACCGAATAGCTGATGGCCTTGCAGGCGCGGCCAACGGTTTCGATCAGCAGGCGCAGCTCGGGCGGCAGCGTGCCGGCCTTGCGTTGCTGTTCGATCAAAAAGCGGGAGAGGGTGATGCGGCTCATGGCAATCCTTAGCTTTGGGTGGGTGCGCGAAACAAATGCTCGATATGCCGGCTGCGCCGGCTTGACCGCCATATTATAACGGATAAGCGTCTTGCGGTCGTCATGCCCCTGGCGGCGCGGCGGGGGGCGGAAATGGCCGGCAGGCGACGCGTGAAACGGCTATGAATAAAATCGGGTTCACGCGGTACGGGGAAAGATCATGGCTAAGGGTTTATTGGCGCTGCTATTGCTGCTGGCGGCATGGCAGGCGCGGGCGATCACCATTTACACCGAAGACTGGCCTCCCATCACTTTCCAACACAACGGCGTGCCGGACGGCATGGCGGTGGAAGTGGTGCGTGAAATCCAGGCGCGGATGCACGACAACAGCGCCATCGACGTGGTGCCCTGGGCGCGCGGCTATAAGGAGTTGCTGACTACGCCGGGGGTGATGCTGTTCACCGTGGGGCGCAACGACACACGGGAGAAGCAGATGACGCTGCTGGGGCCCATCGCCATTTCTCAGACCGTGTTGCTGGCGCGAAAGGGCGAAGCGGCCGGCTTGCTGGCCTTGGGCAACGGCATCTATCACCGGCCGGTGGGCGCTTACCGCGGCAGCATTTTCGCCGACGCGGCGATTGCGGCCGGTTTTGTGGAGGTGGACCTGGCGCCAACCCCGCAGATCACCGCGCAGAAGCTGCTGGTGGGCCGCTACGATATGTGGTCGGAAGGCGGGTTTGTCGTCGCATCGGTGCTGAAAGACATCCATCAGCCGCCGGAAGCGGTGGAAGTGGTGCGAGTGCTGGAAACGCTGGAGTTGTATCTGGCGTTTTCCCGCGGCACCTCGGCGGCGGAGGTGAAGCGCTGGCAGACCGCGTTCAGCGCCGTCAAGAAAGACGGGAGCTTTAAACGCATCTACAACAAATGGCTGCCGCGCGACGTTGCGCCTATGGATGTCAAACTGATTGGCCTGCAGCCTGGTTCCGGGCGTTGATCTCGTTCATGCTCGCGCGGCTTTGAACATGCGTTCAGATCGCGTCGGGGCGGGTGGCCTCGCTCTCCAGCCAGCGGCAGAACGCGGCAACGGCGGCATCCTCCGCCGCCGCGCGCGGCGCCACCCAGCAGTAATCGCGCACCGTGGCCACCGGCGCCGGCAACGGCGACAGCAGCACGCCCGCGTCTATCTGCGCCTGTGCCATCGGCATGGGGCCCAGCACCACCCCCAAGCCGTCCATCGCCGCCTGCAAGGCCAGCGAGAAACTATCGAAGTGCAGGGCGCTGGCCGGTTTCAGCCCCGGCACTCCGGCCAAGGTCAGCCAGCGCGGCCAGGCGGTGGGGCGGGTGTCGGCGTAGAGCAGGGTGTGGCGCGCCAGATCCGCCGGGCTGGCGATGGGCGCGGCGGTCAGCAGCGCCGGGCTGCACAGCGGCAGCTCCCATTCTTTCAGGAAGGGCTTGGCGATATGGCCGGGCCAATCGCCGGGGCCGCGGCGGATGGCGATGTTGAACGGGCTGTCCAGCCGGCTGATGTCGCGGTCCGATGTGGCCAGGTGCAGTTCCAGTTCAGGAAACTGCTCGCGAAAACGGCTCAGCCGCGGCAGCAGCCAGTACATGGCGAAGGTGGGCGTGGAATTGATGCTGACCCGGCGCCGGCTATCCGCTTGCAGCAGTTGGGAAGTGGCGTTGGCGATCAGGTCCAGGCCGTCTTGCACTTGCACCAGATAGCGCCAGCCGGGGTCGGTCAGCTTGACCCTGCCGCCGCTGCGTTCGAACAGCGGCACGCCCAGCCAATCCTCCAATTGCTTGATCTGCTTGCTCACAGCCCCATGGGTGACGAAGAGTTCGCCGGCGGCGGCGGAAAAGCTCTCCAGCCGGGCCGCTGCCTCAAAAATACGCAGAGTGTTGAGAGGGGGGTAAGTGCTCATGCTGTGATTTTAACTCACAATCTATGTTGCGATAACTCGTTTGAAAGCGGACGGCTAACAGCGTAATCTTCAGGCATGAAATCAAGGCCGCGCCAATGGGTGTCGCAGCGCGGCCTTGGTGGCCGCAGCCATAGCCTTACCCCATTGTCCCGCAGCGTCGGAGTCCCGGCCTTGCCGGGGACGCTGCCAACAACCCAAGCCATAAAGGTCCAAAGTCATGCTGGAAGCTTACCGTCAACACGTGGCCGAGCGCGCCGCGCTGGGCATTCCGCCGCTGCCGCTGTCCGCCAAGCAAGTGGAAGCGCTGGTGGAACTGCTGAAAAATCCGCCCAAGGGCGAAGAAAGCACCCTGGTTGAACTGATCACCCATCGCGTACCGCCGGGCGTGGACGACGCCGCCAAGGTCAAGGCTTCCTTCCTGGCCGCCGTGGCCGAGGGCGACGTCCAATCCCCGCTGATCTCCCGCGAGCTGGCCACCCAGTTGCTGGGCACCATGCTGGGCGGCTACAACATCAAGCCGCTGATCGACCTGCTGGACGACGCCGCCGTGGCCCAGATCGCCGCGGACGGCCTGAAGAAAACCCTGCTGATGTTCGACGCCTTCCACGACGTGAAGGAAAAAATGGACAAGGGCAACGCCTTCGCCAAGCAGGTGGTGGAGTCCTGGGCCAACGCCGAATGGTTCACCAGCCGCCCGGCGGTGGCTGAGAAGATCACTGTCACCGTGTTCAAGGTTACCGGCGAAACCAATACCGACGACTTGTCCCCGGCGCCGGACGCCTGGAGCCGCCCTGACATCCCGCTGCATTATCTCGCCATGCTGAAGAACGCCCGTCCCGGCATCACTCCGGAAGAAGACGGCAAGCGCGGCCCGATGCAGTTCATCGAGGACCTGAAGAAAAAAGGCCATCTGGTTGCCTACGTAGGCGACGTGGTGGGCACCGGCTCCAGCCGCAAATCCGCCACCAACAGCGTGATCTGGGGCACGGGCGAAGACATCCCCTACGTGCCGAACAAACGCTTCGGCGGCGTGTGCCTGGGCGGCAAGATCGCCCCCATCTTCTTCAACACCCAGGAAGACTCCGGCGCGCTGCCGATCGAAGTGGACGTGTCCAAGATGGAGATGGGCGACGTCATCGACATCTACCCGTATGAAGGCAAGATCGAGAAGGCCGGTCAGAAGATCGCGGACTTCGCGCTCAAGTCCGAAGTGATTCTGGACGAAGTGCGCGCCGGCGGCCGCATCAACCTGATCATCGGCCGCGGCCTGACGGGCAAGGCGCGTGAAGCGCTGGGCCTGCCGGCGTCCACCGAGTTCCGTCTGCCCAAATCCCCGGTTGATTCCGGCAAGGGCTTCAGCTTGGCTCAGAAAATGGTTGGCCGCGCCTGTGGCCTGCCGGAAGGCCAGGGCGTGCGCCCGGGCACTTACTGCGAACCGAAGATGACGACCGTCGGCTCGCAGGACACCACCGGCCCGATGACCCGCGACGAACTGAAAGACCTGGCCTGCCTGGGCTTCTCCGCCGATCTGGTGATGCAGTCGTTCTGCCACACCGCCGCTTACCCCAAGCCGGTGGACGTGAAGATGCACAAAGAACTGCCGGCCTTCATCTCCACCCGCGGCGGCGTGTCGCTGCGTCCGGGCGACGGCGTGATCCACAGCTGGCTGAACCGACTGCTGCTGCCGGACACCGTGGGCACCGGCGGCGACAGCCACACCCGTTTCCCGATCGGCATCTCCTTCCCGGCCGGCTCCGGCCTGGTGGCCTTCGCCGCCGCCACCGGCGTGATGCCGCTGGACATGCCTGAATCGGTGCTGGTGCGCTTCAAGGGCAAGATGCAGCCAGGCGTGACCCTGCGCGATCTGGTCAACGCCATCCCGCTGTACGCGATCAAGCAAGGCCTGCTGACCGTGGCCAAAGCCGGTAAGAAAAACGTCTTCTCCGGCCGGATTCTGGAAATCGAAGGCCTGCCGGAGTTGAAGGTGGAGCAAGCCTTCGAGCTGTCCGACGCCTCCGCCGAGCGCTCCGCCGCCGGCTGCACGGTGCACTTGGACAAGGCGCCCATCATCGAATACATGACCTCCAACATCACCCTGATGAAGACCATGATCGCCAACGGCTATCAGGACGCGCGCACGCTGGAGCGCCGCATCAAGGCGATGGAAGCCTGGATCGCCAACCCGCAGTTGCTGAAGGGCGACGCCGACGCGGAATACGCGGCGGTGATTGAAATTGACCTGGCCGACATCCACGAACCCATCGTGGCTTGCCCGAACGACCCGGACGACGTGAAAACCCTGTCCGACGTGGCCGGCGCCAAGATCGACGAAGTGTTCATCGGCTCTTGCATGACCAATATCGGCCACTTCCGCGCCGCTTCCAAGCTGCTGGAAGGCAAGCGCGACATCCCGGTAAAACTGTGGGTGGCGCCGCCAACCAAGATGGACGCCGAACAGCTGACCGCGGAAGGCCATTACGGCACCTTCGGCACCGCCGGCGCGCGCATGGAAATGCCGGGCTGCTCGCTGTGCATGGGCAACCAGGCGCAGGTGAAGGAGGGCGCCACCGTGATGTCCACCTCCACTCGCAACTTCCCCAACCGTCTGGGCAAGAACTCCAATGTTTACCTGGGTTCCGCCGAACTGGCCGCGATCTGCTCCCGTCTGGGCCGCATCCCGACCAAGGAGGAATACATGGCCGACATCGGCGTGCTGAATCAGAAGGCCAGCGAAGTTTACCGCTACATGAACTTCAACGAGATCGCCGATTACCAGGAGCTGGCGGACACCGTGAAGGTGTAATCAAATCAATGATTTGATTGTCTAAGTCCTGGCGAGGCGTCCGGAGCGTATCATTGAATACCCCTGGACGCACCCCCAAAAGAATACCCCGCGCAAGCGGGGTATTTTTATTGGATGCAAGCCTGATTCAGCGCAGCGGCATTCGATAGAACACCACTCTCTCCGTCTCCTCGAAGCCCAAGCGGGCATGCATGCTTTGTGAGGCGAGATTGTCCAGCGGCGCGTCGGACGCTAGTTCCATGCAGTCGTGCTCCAGGCCCCAAGCTTGTACCGCCGTCACCAATTGTCGGGCGATGCCGTTTCGCCGGCAGGCGGGCAACACGAAAATGCCTTCCAGGAAGGCGACCGGGCTGTTGGCGCAACCATTGACGTAGTCGTGCCGGATCGCGGCGTCGGCGAAGCCCACGGCCTGGCCGGCGGCGTCCCGCGCCAGGAAGGCGGCAAGGTGGCCCGACGCGAGAATGGCCTCGCCGTCTTGGTAGTGGCTGGTGGGGGCATGGTGCGGCCAGAGTTGTTGGCGCAGCGCCACCCAGTCTGGCAGGGCGGCGCGGTCCAGTTTTTGAATCGGCATCGGTATTCCTGTGCCGGCGCGGAGGCGCCGGGAAAAACAAAGGGCCGGCATGGCCGGCCCGCTGTGTGGTCGAAGGCGGCGTGTCAATCGGCTTCGCCGCACAGCTCGCAAGGTTGATCTGTTTCGCCATGGATGGCCAGGATGCCGACATCGCTGGCGCAGTGCTCGCAGAGGGTGAGCAAGGCTTGGGTGTTTTCCAAGGACTCTTGGCTCATGCTGCTCACAACTCGATACTGTTGCATGTCTCAGCCTTTCATTGCTTGGATGGAGCCCGTACCCTAAACCGTTATGGCGCGGGTCGCCATACTCAGATAGGACAGGTTGCAGGCGGCGGCGCGTCATAAAAGCGTCACTGAACGCCGCCGCGGTTTATCAGGCGGTGGTCAGCACCACCACCGAGGAAATCACGACCGCCATGCCCACCCAGCCCAGCGGCTTGAGCCGCTGGCCAAAAAAGATGCGCGCGCCGATGGCGGTGCCGATGATGCCCAGCGCGCCCCACAGCGCGTAAGCCACGGCAAGGTCGATGCCCCGCACCGCCTGGCCCAGAAGGGCGAATGCCACCCAAACCATGGCGATGGCGCCGAAGCCCCAGGCCTTGTTGCGGAAGCCGTTGGACTTTTCCAGCATCAGGTTGGCGGCCACTTCGATCAGGGCCGAGGACACCACGAATAAATAGAACACGGTTTTCATGCGCTTTGCTCCTGGGCTTGTTCATCGGCTTCGCCGGACACCACGCAGGCAATGCCCGCCACGGACAGACCCAGTCCGATGATTTCCTGAGTCAGCAAGGTTTCGCCAAACAGATAGACCCCGATCAGCGCCAGGCCGGCCAGGCCCAGGGCTTCCCAGGCGGCGTAAGCCACGCCCACGGAGATGGTGCGGATGGCGAGAGACAGGAAGTAATAGGACAGCGCCAATGCCGCTGCCATCACGCCATAGCCCCAGTAGCTTTCGGTGCGGGCGGCGTAAGCCATGAAGGATGTGCCCAAGATCTCGGTGCCGATAGCCACCAACAGAAAAGCCCAGCCCAGCCAGGGGTGGGGAGAAGATTGAGTTTGCATGCTACGCTCCTGTGATTGGAAATCCGGAAGCCACATGCGCTAGAGGCGCAACAACGCTCCGCGAAAAGCGCGGATGACGCCGTCAGCAAAGACAGTCGGTCGCTTAGACCGCCCCGTAAAACCGTTTGGGGCAGAAGGGTTGTTTATCGCATTGAAGCGCAAGATAAGCGCCAAAATGGCGTGGCGCTTATGGTGGCTGTTTGAAATTTTGAACAAATATAACACATCGCTAATGGATGTTCAATTTAATTGATAGCAAAAACTTTCAAATACTATTTGCAAGCAGCCAGCCGGACGTTGTAGCGGCGCGCCAGACGAGGCAGCGTGCCGTCGTGGCACAGCGCGTTCAAGGCTTGGTTGAAGTCCGCCACCATGCCCGGTTTGACTGACTTTAACGGGAAACCGTAGAGGTAGGTCAGCGGTTGGATGGTGGCCAGCGGGCGGAGGCCGCTCAGCGCTTCGCGGCGGATGATATAGCGAGTAACGTCTTCATTGGCAAAAGCCACCGCGTCCGAGCCGTAACGCATGGCGGCCAATTTCTTTAACACTGTTTCCTGGTTGTTTTCCACGGAAATGTTCATATTGGGCAGGCCGGCAATCAGCTTGTCCAAGGCGTTCTGCGTCACCGATGGGCCGTATACCGCAATGCGGTGGTTTTGCAGATCCTGCGCTTGCTGGTAGCGGAAGGTGGAGCTGGCGGTGGCGAACAGGCCGTAGCTGCTGTTGTACACCGGCGCGCTCAAGGCCAGCGATATCCTGCGCTCCGGCGTGTCCTGGACTGGAAAGATGCCGTCCACCTTGCCTTCCTCTGCCAGCAACAAGGCGCGGCGCCACACCATGGCCTGAACTTCGCAACTCCAGTTCAGCCGCTGGCATACCGCCACCAGCGTGTCCACCATCAGGCCCTGCGGCAGGGGTTTGTCGGTCACTTCTATGAAAGGCGGGAAATCCTGGGTGACGAAGTGCAGGGTGGCCGCGTCGACATGGAGCGGCAGAGACAAGGCCAGCGCGGCGCTGCTCAGCAATTTCAGCATGTGCGGGCTTCTCCCCAATGAACGGCGCTGGACCGGCGGCCAGGTTCGGATGCCTTGTTACATTATGGTTGAGTTTCCATGCCGGTTTAACGCTTTATCGGCCAGCCAGGCGCTTTCTTGATGCGGAGAGCGGGGAGCCGCCTGGCCGGCGCGACTTGGAACGCGTTCACGATCTTGCAAGCAAGAGCGAGACAAGGCGAAAACGGCAGAGAAAGCGAAGTGTACACGCGGTACATGAGCATTTCGAAGCCGTAATCACCGTGTCGCGGCTCACGAAGCACAGCGGATCGTGAACAGGTTCTTAATAGCCCATCGTGGCGCCGTCCGGGTTGCGCGGGTCGGAATAACCGTACAAGCCGCCGTCGCGCAGTTGTATGGTTTGGGTCCGGCCCATGCTGGGCTTGAGCGAGATCTTGTAACCTTGCTCGCGCAACAGCCGCAGCGTGTCCGGACTCAGGCCTTTTTCCACTCTCAGCTCATCCGGCAGCCACTGGTGGTGAACTCGCGGCGTGGAGGCGGCTTCGGCCGGATTCATGCCGAAATCGATGGCGTTGACGATGGTTTGCAAAGTGGTTGTGATGATGCGAGCGCCGCCAGGGCTGCCGGTCACCAGCCAGGGTTTGCCGTCTTTCAGCACCAGCGTTGGGGACATCGACGACAAGGGCCGTTTGCCGGCCGCCACTGCGTTGGCGTCGCCGCCGATCAGGCCAAAGGCGTTGGGCACGCCCGGCTTGACGGAAAAGTCGTCCATCTCGTTATTGAGCAAAATGCCGGTGCCGCCGGCAATGATGCCGCTGCCGAAGTTCAGGTTCAGCGTGTAAGTCACCGCCACCGCGTTGCCTTGCTTGTCCACAATGGAATAGTGGGTGGTCTGGTCGCTTTCATAGGGCTGCGGCTTGCCGGGCTTGATCTCGGCGGCGGGCCTGGCCTTGACCGGGTCTATCGTTGTTGCCAATTGGTCGGCGTAGCGCTTGGAAGTCAGTCCGGCCTGCGGCACTTTGACGAAAGCCGGGTCGCCCAGGTATTCGGAGCGGTCGGCGTAGGCCAGCTTCATCGCCTCGGCCAGATAGTGGATGGTTTGCGCGCTGTTGGGGCCGTAATCGGCCAGCGGATAGCGTTCCAGCAAATTCAGGATCTGGACGATGTGGATGCCGCCGGAGCTGGGGGGCGGCATGGACACCACTTGGTAGCCGCGGTAGCTGCCGCTGACCGGCGCGCGCTCTTCCACCTTGTAGCCGGCGAGGTCAGCCTTGTTGATCAGGCCGCCGTGACGCGCCATTTCCGCCACGATCTTGTCGGCGATGCTGCCCTGATAAAAGGCTTTTGGCCCTTGTTTCGCGATCAGGCGCAGAGATTGTCCCAAATCGCGTTGCACCAGCTTTTCGCCTGCGCGCAGCGGGCGGCCGTCGCGGAAAAACACCGCGCGGCTGCTGTCCCATCGGCCCAGATTGTCTTTTTCCACCTCCAGCATTTCCGCCAGCGTCTGCGACACCGCGAAGCCTTGCTCCGCCAACTTCACCGCCGGAGCAATCACCTTGGCCAGCGGCAGGCTGCCCCAGCGTTGCTGGGCGTGAGCCAGCCCGGCCACCGTGCCGGGCACGCCCACCGCCAGGTGGGTGTACAGCGACCGGCCGTCAACCACCTTGCCCTGAGCATCCAGATACATGTCGCGGCTGGCCTTGGCCGGCGCGATCTCACGGAAATCCAGCGCAATGTTGCGGCCGCTCTTGGCGTCGTGCAAAACCATAAAGCCGCCGCCGCCCAGGTTGCCGGCGTTGGGCAGCGTCACCGCCAGCGCAAAGCCCACGGCCACCGCGGCGTCTACCGCGTTGCCGCCCTGGCGCAGAATGTCCAAGCCCACTTGGGTGGCCAGGCCTTGCTCGGTGGCCACCATGCCGTTGCGAGCGTAGACCGGATGGAAAACATCGTAGTCATAATCGTATTTGACCTGCGGCGCCGCCGGCGGGCTCAGCGCCAGGGCCGGGGCGTTGAAGCCCAGGCTCAAGCTTAGGGCCAGGGCGCTCAGCAGCAGTCTTGGGCGGGGACGGAATGGCGTCATGATAGTTCTCCTTTGTTGTTTGTGTTTTATGAATGTTGTGATTGCGAGAACATTCTACGGTGCCGGCGCAAGTCGCAAAAGCCTGATTTTACATGCCAAATGATTTGAAAACTCCAAGGAAGCAAGCCTATAAAGAATCGAGCTTCATAAGTGATGAACCTAGGGGGTTACCATGAGCATATCCCAGCGCTTGCTGCTGACCTTGGCGGTTGCCTTGCTCGGCTTGTTCGTTGTCGGCGGCTTCGGGCTGCTCCAACTGCATCGCGCCAACGAACGCTTCGATTATCTGCAGATCAATTCCTTTCCCAGCATCCAAACTCTGGATCAGGCTTTGCAGGCGCAAACCGATATGCGGGTGTTGACCTATCGCCACGGCATCAGCGAAGACGCCAAGGTCAAGGCGGATATCGAAGCCAGCATCGCCGAGCTGGACAAGCAGATGGACACGGCGTTGGATCGTTATCAGAAAGAACTGGTGTCCGACGACGAAGACCGGCGGCTGATAGAAAAGGACCGCGCGGACATCCGGGTCTACCGCCAGCAGCGCGACAGCGTGTTCAAGATTTCGCGCGAGCAGCCGCCGGAAATCACCCGCAAGGAACTAGTGAACGGGCCGCTGCTGCCCGTGGCCAAGGCCGTGGTCAAGGACATCAAGGACCACATCGACTACAACTACAAGCTAGCCAAGCAGCTGTCCGCGGACAACGCCGTGGCCTACGAGCAGGCCTTCGTCTCCTCGCTGGTGGCCATCGTGGCCGCCTTGATCCTTAGCGGCGCGCTGGGCATCGCTTTGTTCCGCAGCATCCGCAGCAGCCTCAACCAGATAGGCGAAACCCTGGATCAGGTCAGCGCCAGCAAGGACTTCCGCCTACGCGCGCAGGTCTTGCGCAAGGATGAGATTGGCCGCACCGCCGCGGCGTTCAACCGCTTGTTGGAAGACCTGCAACACAGCTTCCGAGGCATACGCGACAACATTTCCGAGATAGACAAAGCCACCTCCGGCCTGGCGGCCAACACCAATCAGATTGCGCGCAGCTCGGAGGTGCAGAGCGAATCCGCCGGAGCCATGGCGGCAGCGGTGGAACAGATGACGGTGAGCATCAACCATGTGGCCAGCAACGCGGTGGAGGCGCGCACCCAGGCTCAGCAGGCGGGCAGCATGGCCAACGAGGGCGGGCAGGTGATTTCCGCCACCGTGCTCGGCATTTCCGAGGTGGCGGGCGCGATCAGCGACGCCTCGCATCGCATTGGACAATTGAAGGAGGACAGCGCCACCATCGCCTCGGTCATGGGAGTAATCAAGGATATTGCCGATCAGACCAACCTCTTGGCCCTGAACGCGGCGATCGAGGCGGCGCGCGCCGGTGAAACCGGCCGAGGCTTCGCGGTGGTGGCGGACGAAGTCCGCAAACTGGCCGAACGCACCGCCAGCTCCACCACGGAAATCGCCACCATCATCAACAAGATGCAAAGCAGCACGTTGGAAGCGGTGCAAAGCATGGAAAAAGTGGTGGAACAAGTGCATCAGGAAACCGACAACGCCCGCGAAGCCAGCAATGTGATTGAAAAGATTCAGGACAGCAGCGGTCAGGCGATGGAGCTGGTCAAGGACATTTCCGGCAGCATCAACGAGCAAAGCAGCGCAAGCAATACCATTGCTCAGAAGGTGGAGCAGATCGCGCAGATGGCGGAAGAGAACGCGTCCGCCTCCAGCGCCTCGGCGGATGCGGCGGAGCAATTGCAACAGCAGGCCAAAAACATCCTGGACACCGTGACCCAATATCAAGTGTAAAGCCGCGCGGCGGCTGAATTTGCGCGCTTAATGGATATTCTTATTTAGTACTTTCTTCTGTTTTATCGCTATGCCTATAACAAAGCTACATGCGGCATCGGGTGAAGAAACGGAGAATAAGGATGAATATCTCACAGCGGCTTATGTTGACCATGATGGTGGCCATGCTGGCCTTGATCGGCGTCGGCAGTTACGGCCTGTGGCAATTGCACAGCGCTAATGAGCGGTTTGATTATCTGAAGGTCAATACCTTCCCCAGTATCAAGGCATTGGATCAGGGCTTGCAGGCCTTAACCAAGATACGCGTCGCCGCATATCGCCACGGCATCGCCGTCGACGCCAAACGCAAGGCGGAGGCCGAGGCGCAGATCGCCGAAAGCGATAAAGCGCTGGATCAGGTGTTGGCCGTTTATGAAAAAGACCTGCTGTCCAATGACGCGGACCGCAAGCTGTTGCAGCAGGACCGGGCGGATCTGCAAACCTACCGTAATAACCGAGAGAGCTTTTTGAAAGCTTCGCGCGAGCATCCGGGCGCGGAGGCGCAAGCGATGTTGGTGGCAGGGCCGCTCCCGGACTCCGCCAAGGCGCTGGCCAAGGACCTCAACGACCATATCGACTTCAACTACGCATTGGCCGACAGCCTTTCAAAAGACAATGCCGCCGCTTATAGCATGGCCTTCGGCAGCTCCGTGGCGGTGATAGCGGCTTGTTTATTACTGAGCGGCGGCCTGGGCTGGCTGTTGTTCAGCCATATCCGTCTGAGCCTGCATCAGATTCGCTCCACCATGTTCAATGTGAACCAGCAAAAAGACTTCACCTTGCGGGCGCCGGTGGGGCGCATGGACGAGGTGGGGGAAACCGCATCCGCCTTCAACCAATTGCTGGAGAATCTGCAACGCAGCTTCCGTGAAATCCGCGACAGCATCGGCGCCATTGACGGCGCGATGTCCGGCCTGGCCAACAATACCCATGAGATTGCCCGCAGTTCGGAAATGCAAAGCGAATCCGCCGCGGCGATGGCGGCGGCGGTGGAGCAGATGACGGTGAGCATTAATCATGTCGCCTCCAGCGCGGTGGAGGCGCGGGGTCAGTCGCAGCAGGCCGGCGAGATGGCGACGGAAGGTGGCCAAGTGATCTCCGCCACCGTGCGCGGCATCACCGAGGTGGCCGGCGCGATCACCGACGCCGCGCAGCGCATTGGACAATTGAAAGAAGACAGCGCCACTATCGCCTCGGTGATGGGAGTGATCAAGGACATCGCGGATCAAACCAATCTGCTGGCTCTGAACGCGGCAATCGAAGCGGCGCGCGCCGGTGAGATGGGACGCGGCTTCGCCGTGGTGGCGGACGAAGTGCGCAAGCTCGCGGAACGCACCGCCAGTTCCACCACCGAGATTGCCGCCATCATCAACAAGATGCAGGGCAGCACGATGGAAGCGGTGCAGAGCATGGAAAAAGTGGTGGAACAAGTGCACCAGGAAACCGACAACGCCCGCGCCGCCAACGACGCCATAGACCAGATACGGAACAGCAGCGGCAAGGCGATGGAACTGGTGCGCGATATTTCCAACAGCATTGCGGAACAGAGCGTGGCCAGCAACACCATTGCTCAGCGCGTGGAGCAGATTGCCCAGATGGCGGAAGAAAACTCTTCGGCGTCCAGCGGCTCCGCGGACGCCGCCGGGCAGTTGAGCCAGCAAGCGCGGGTGATTTTGCAGACGGTGTCGGCTTATCAGGTGTAAGGGCGGCCCGCCCGTCAACACGTTCCAAGGGCGGCGCGGCGGAAACGCCGACGCCGCCCTTGGACGAAGCCGCAGGCCTATTCAAGGCCTTGGCGGAGTTGCGCGTCAGGCTTATTCAGCTTGCTGCTTTTCGGCCTTGTCCCGCTTGGCGCGTTTTTGTTCCTTCTTCTTGGTCGGCTTGTCGGTCATCGGATGCTTCAGCACCTTGGCGGCCAGCTTTCTAGCCGATTTAGTGGCCTTCTTCTGCCCGCGTACCTTGTCCGCCAACGCCGCCAGTTTTTTTGCGGCGCGTTTGATCTTGGCCATTCAGACTCTCCTTTACGGATTGATGAATCGAACCCCCATGGTACTGCGTGGGGGGGAATAAACACCGGGCCTTTCAGATCGTTGACAGCGGGGGGATGAACGCGAATGCAGTTAGAACCTGTTTACGATCTGCCGCGCGCCGTGAAGCGTTTACGGTGAGTACGTCTTCAAAATGCTCATGTATCACGCGTGCATTCCGCTTTCTCAGCCGTTTTCGCCTTGTCTTGCGTGATCGTAAACACGTTTTTAGGGGCGCGGAAACCAGGGGGGAGGTGAAAATGACAAGCATTTCGGCTGGGCGAGTCACCCGCCTGTGGTTTTTATCCGGCACCAAGAGGGAGGGTGAATGGATCAAACAGGTGACTCGCGCAGCCGCCTTGCCAGCGTTGCACAGACAAGGATTTCAGGCTTTTTACCATAGATTGCCCACGCCAGCTATCGTCACATTCCCTATTGTGGCGTCGAGGAGTGGCCCGGACAAGGATGATCCGGGCGCTAAGAGCTTGTTCAAAGTCTGCCGCGCATCGGCGGGATGGTTTAGACAAGGGCGTTGAAACCGTCTTCGAAATGCTCATGCACCACTCGACCATTCCGCTTTCTCAGCCGTTTTCGCCTTTGCGCGCGAGATCGTAATCACGTGCTTAGGGGCGTTGGGCTTGCGCCTCCGCATCGCTTTCGTGCACGTGGGTGCCGACGGCGATCAGCACTTCCAGTTGATCGAAGAAACCTGCCCAGGCGCCGCGTTGCGGGCTGAAATCGAACAAGTTCATATCATGGGCGATGCGAGAGAGCAGGCCGTGGCCGGCGTGCTCCGGGTATTGGCGGAACAGATCAACCAGCGCGCGGCCGTAGCGTTCGCCCAGCGCGTAGGCCTCCGAAAAGTCCCGGCACCGAGGCACGCGCCAGTAATGCGGATGGCTGCGGTCCGGGGAGGAGCCGACAAAGGGCAGTTTGGCTTCGCGGGCCTCCAGCAAGCGGTAGAAGGCGCGCAGTTCTTCTTTGGATTTACTCATGGCGGGCCTCCTGGTTGAAACAGGCAAGCGCCGATGCGGGGGAAAACCGGGAAACGGGGCGGGATACGCGCCTAATGGATGTCGACATTGCTACCTCCTCAAGCGGATGCCGGCCTGGCCGCGGGGCGCGGCTAGGCGGGCGCATGACAAGGTTGGACTACCGGGTGACTTTCCAAGACCGGCGCACCGCGAGGTGCCCTCGCCACGGCCCGCCCAAATGGGCAAAGCAATAGCGAGACAGAGCGCGGGGAGGCCGCGGTCTGCCGGAAAATCACTATCGGGAGTCCAAGCCCGAGCGCCGCAGTTGCAGCGGCGCGGGGCTATTGTTGGCGAGGCGGGCGCTTGCTGTCAATGCAGGGACGGCAAGGATGAAAAAACCGCCCCGCGGACCAGGCCGGCGGGGCGGGGGATGAAGCCGCTTGATTGCAGAATCTGTTTTCCGCCGACGCGCAGCGGATGGTGAACCGATTCTTAAAGTTTGAAGGCGAGGGTGGTCTGCTGTAGCCGCTCCGCCACCACCGCCAGTTCACGGGTGGCTTGAGAGAATACATCCACCGCTATGCCGTTTTCCTTGGACATTTGGGCGATGGCCTCCACGCGGCCGGCCAGATCGGTGCTGGCCTGGCGCTGCTCCTGCATCGCCATGGCGATGTCGCTGATGGCGCCTACCACGCCTTCCGCGCTTTGCTCCACCGAGCTAATGGTGGTGGATACATGTTCCGAGGACTCCACGACCTGGCTGACGATGTGACGGCTGTTGCGCATGCTGTCCACCGCCTCCTTGGCCCCGGCCTGGATCTTGGCAATCATCTGAGTGATTTCGGTGGCGGAGCCGGTGGTGCGTTCCGCCAGCTTGCGCACTTCGTCCGCCACCACGGCGAAGCCTCGGCCCTGTTCGCCGGCCCGCGCGGCCTCAATGGCGGCGTTGAGCGCCAAGAGATTGGTCTGGTCCGCCACTTCCTTGATGACGGTGGCGATGCTGCTGATCATCTGCGCCTGCTCGGACAAGGATTCCAGGTTGTTGGCGGAGGCGGCCACGCTGTCGTTGACCTTGCGCACCTGTTGGGTGGAGTCCTGCACTTCCTTATTGCCTATCTTGGCCTGGCTGCCGGCTTCGCTGGCCTGGGAGTCCGCCAACGAGGCGTTATTGGAGCATTGGTCGATGCTGACGGTCAGCTCTTCGATTGACGCGGCGGCGCTGGAGGTGGCGTTGACCTGCTGGCCGATGCTGGCGCTGACTTGTTCGGTGGAGGCGGCCAGTTGCTCGGCGGTGGCGGCCACGCTGGAGGCGGAGTTGATGATGTCGCCCACGGTAACGCGTAGTTTTTTCTGGGTGTCGGACAGCGATTGCATCATCTGGGCCACTTCGTCCTTGCCCTGTACTTCGATCTCGCCGGTCAGGTCGCCGCTGCCCAGCTGGAACAGTGCCGCCATGCCTTTTTTCAGGCTGCCGACGATGCCGTTTTGAATCATCACGCCCAAGGCCAGCAGCACGATGATGGCGGCTACCAGCACGCCGATGACCACATTGCGCGCGCGTTCATATTTGGCCGCGGCGTCTTTCAAAGCCTGGTCAGCCGACTTGACGTTGATGTCGACGATCTGGCTCATGATGTCGTCGGCGATCTGGAATTTGGGCCGGCATTCGGTACGCATCACTTCCAGCGCCTTTTTGTTGCTGACGCCGTCGCCGGTATCGGCGTAACTGAGGTCGCGCGCTTTTTTACAGGCTTCCTCCATGGCCGGCCAGGCGGCGTCAAAGCGCTTAAGCGCGTCCACTTCCGGCGGGGTGAGTACGGTTTTGCGATAGAGGTCCATCAGCCGGTTCATTTCCGCTACGTACTTGCTGCGGTTGGCCGAGCCTTCGTCCTTGCGCTTTTTGTCGGGTTCGGAAATGAAGCGATAGTCGGAGCGGCTGACATAGATGGCGTATTGGTTGGCCACCGCCACCCAGTAGACGGACATCAATAAATTGTCGTGCATATCAATGGTGAGGTCGTTCATATCCGACGTGCTTCTGACGCCCACTCCACCAATAATCACGCTGGCCAGCACGCCAAGCACGATCAGCCCAAATATCTTGACCTTGATGCTGAACTGCGCAAGAAAGTTTCCCATCACTCGCTCCCTAAACTTCCGCCGATGACCACACATTGTTTTCTAGCTACTGTTATAAGTGTGTAGTGCAGCTGTATGCATCTTGCAATGCTTGATGTTGGATATTTTTCAGTAGCTCAATACTTATTAAAATAATTGTTTTGAGTGACTAGCATGAGTGGGCGCGAAGATTGAAATTACGCCGTCAGCGCTTATCTTTGAAACTGAGGCGCGGACAATGGGCGTGGGGAACGGGGCTTGCGGCCGGTGGTCTGAGTTAGCTTGTTCACGGGGCAGTTAAAAGCGGCGGGCCGAGCGCCCGCCCGATAAAGAAGCATATCCTATGAAAGCCATTACCGTAGCCACTTACAACATCCACAAGGGCATGTCGCCGCTGAACCGCCATGTGCGGCTGGGCGATATGGCTTCCGCGCTGGAGTCCATCGACGCCGATGTGCTGTTCTTGCAGGAGGTGCAAGGCAAGAACATCGAGCGCGCCTTGCAGCATGCCAGCTGGCCCAAGCTGCCGCAGCATCATTTCCTGGCGCGCCGGCTGGATCACAAGGCGGCTTACGGCCTGAACGCGGCGTATGAGCACGGCCATCACGGCAATGCCTTGCTGACGCGTTTCCCCATCAATACCTGGTGCAACCGCGATATTTCGGTCAACCGCTTCGAAAGCCGCGGCCTGCTGCATTGCCAACTGACGCCGGCGGGCTGGAAGCGGCCGGTGGTGACGCTGTGCGGCCATTTCAATTTGCTGGCGCGGGACCGGCGCAAGCAGTTCCTGGACCTGGCGCGTTATGTGCGCGAGAACGTGCCGGAGGATGCGCCGCTGATTTTGGCCGGCGATTTCAACGATTGGCGGGAGGAAGCCACCGACCATCTGATGGACAGCTTGGGCTTGGTAGAGGTGTTCGATCAGTTGTTTGGCCGCCATGCGCGCAGCTTTCCGGCGCGGATGCCGATGCTGCCCTTGGACCGGATCTACGTGCGCGGGTTGAAGCCCCTGGAGGCGGAGGTGCTGAAGGGCGCGCCGTGGTCCCGTTTGTCCGATCATCTGCCGCTGTCGGCCAGCCTGGTGCCGGCTTAAAACCTGTTCACGAAGCGCGGCAGACTTTGAACAGGTTCTGAGGGCCGGCGCTATTTTCTGAACGTCAAAACCAAGAGGGCTCCGCAATGCGGAGCCCTCTTGGTTTGCGTGGAGCCGGGTTCAGAGATGGAAGCGTTCCACCACGTTTTTGAGCTTGCTGGCGTGGCCGTTCAGTTCGCTGAGGGTGGCGCTGGCGTCTTGTGCCACTTCCGAGGTGCTGCGGGTCATGCCGTTGATGTGCTCGGTGGTGTGGGCAATATTGCCCACGGCGGTGGATTGCTCGCGGGTGGCGTGGGTGATCTGGGTAAAGGTGTCCACCACTTGCCGCATCAGACCGCCGATGTTTTCGATCTCGCTGGCCGCGCCCTGGGCCAGGTCCACGCTCTGGTCCACGGTGGAGCGGGCCTGCTGCATGCTGGCGACGGTGCCGGCGGTTTGCTGGCGCATGCCTTCGGTCATATTGGTGATTTCGGTGGTGGCCTGGGCGGTGCGCTCGGCCAGCTTGCGCACTTCGTCGGCCACCACGGCGAAGCCGCGGCCCATTTCCCCGGCGCGGGCCGCTTCGATGGCGGCGTTGAGCGCCAGCAGGTTGGTTTGATCGGCGATGTCTTTGATCACATTGACGATGGAGCTGATCTCCTCGGAACGGGTGCCCAGCGAATGCAAGGTGTCGCTGAGGGTGGACATGGCCTGGGAGAGTTTGCCCACTTCGGCGGACACTTGGTGCATGGCATGGCGGCCGCGTTCGGCGCTGTTATTGGCCTGGGAGATGATGGCGTTGGCGTCGGCGGTGGTGTCGGCCACATGGGTGACGCTGACGGTGATTTGCTCAATGGTGGCGGCGCTGGAGCTGATGGCTTGGTTGACCTGGTCCGCGTCTTCGCTGATCCGGCTGGTGGTCTGGTGCAGAGAGCCGACGGCGCTGACCAGTTCTCCGGCGTTGTTGTTGACTTCGCCTATCAGCCGGCGCAGCCGCTGATTCATCACGCCGATTTGCCCCAGCGCGCTGGCTTCCGGCGCTTTGGGCACCTCCACCGCCAGGTTGCCGGAAGCGATTTCCTGTAGCACGCCTTCAATTTCAGTGACGGATCCGCCCAACTGGGTATGGATCTGGCGGCGGCCCAGCAGGATCAGCAGCAGGATTTCGCCCACCAGCAGCACGATGGCGGTAAGGAACTGCAACTGGGCATTGGACAGCCTGTCCTTGGCCTGCGCCAGCGCGGCGTTGGTGCGCTGGTCCAGCAACACGAAGAAGTCGTCGATGGGTTTCATGATCTGGGCTTTGAACTGGTGGTATTCCTTGCTGTGCACCAGTTTGCGCGCCAGTTCCATGTCCGGCTGGCCGCTGACGGTGTACTGGCCCTGGGCGTCGGCGAACTTGCCTTTGACCGCGTTCATCGCCCGCACTTCCAGCTTGACCAAACCGTCGGAATTAGCTTGAGCCTCTTTGAGCTTGGCGAACTCGGCATCGGTGAAACCGGCTTGTTGCATCAGGGTTTGCAAGGGCACGGTTTCGCTGTCCGGCCTGGGTTTTTCCTGGCCGGCGGCGACAAAGTCCCAGTAGATGCGGTTGTATTCCTGCGGGCGCGGCGCCTTGCCGTTGCGGATGTCCAGCACGCGGTTGTATTGCTGCTCATAGCCGGGGTCGCCGGTGACGACATAGGTGCGGCCCAGCCGGGTCAGGTCGTCCGAGTTTTGTCGCAGCTCGGAAGCCAGCAGGTAGGAGTGGTAGCGGCTTTCGCTGGCGGCGCTCATCACGTCCACCGCCTGGCGCATGGAAACAAAGGTGTAGATCACGCCGATAAAGGTGAGCGCGATGAGCAGCAGCAGGCCGGTGATGGCCTGATTTGCGCGTAGGTTTTTCATGTTGGAGATGTCCTCTCAGTGCGGCTGAACGATGTGCTGATGGCCGGTCAATGACGGGGCGCATGGCCCGCGGGGACGCGGCCGGCGGCGCTGGTTTCTCCTCTTGCAGGGGGAGCAGGGGCGGCATGGAAACGCTGGATCTGGGCGTGTACTTGGTCCGCATGGCCGCGGCTGTCCGCCGAGATGGCGGCGAGCTCTTCCACCAGGCTGGCGTTTTGTTGGGTGGCGGCGCTCAGTTGCTGGATGGTGGCGTTGATTTGGCCGACGCCTTGCGCTTGCTCATTGGCGGCGATGGCGATTTCCCGGATCAGGCTGGCGGTTTTTCCGCTGGAAGCAACGATGGCGGCTAGTTGCGCGCCGGCCTGCCCGGCAAGCTGAACGCCGCTTGTGGTCATGCCGCTGATTTCCCTGGCGGCTACCTGGCTGCGTTCCGCCAGCTTGCGCACTTCCTGGGCCACGACGGTGAAGCCGTTGCCTTGCGCGCCGGCGCGGGCGGCCTCGATGGCGGCGTTGAGCGCCAGCAGGTTGGTTTGGTAGGCGATGTCGTCGATTACCGAGATGTGTTCGGCGATGCGCTCCATGCTGCGTACGGTGTGGTCGACGATTTCGCCGCCCTGACGCGCGTCGTCCGCGGCCTGGGCCGCCATGGTTTCGGTGAGCGTGGCGTTGTGGCTGCTCTGGGTGATGGCGGAGGAGATCTGTTCCAGAGAGCAGGCGGCCTCGGCCAGGCCGGCCGCTTGTCCGCTGGTATTGAGGGAAAGTTGCTGGGAGCTGTGGCTGATCTGGGCCGACATCATCGACAGATGGCCGGCGCCGCGCTGGGAGTCCGCTATCGCGCGGCTGAGCGTGGTGACGGTCTGGAGTATGGCCTCCGTCAGGCTGTCCGCCGGGTAACCGCCCGGCGGGGCGGCGGCGGCTAGATCGCCTGCGGCCACCGCCCGCATCAGTTGGGTGACGCGCAGCGGCTCGTCTCCCAGCATGGCGAACAGGCGGCGGTAAATGCTCCAGAACATCAGCAGACCCAGCGCGCAGCAGGCCAGCATCAGCCCGATGACGATGGCCAGCCATAAGCCGGCCTGGGTTTGAGCCTGGGCGACGGCTTGGTTGGTGCGCTGTTCCATCAACTGATAGAACACGTCAACCGGCTGCATGATGGCGGCTTTGTCTAGATGATATTGACGGTCATGCAGGATGCGCCTGGCCAGCTCGGGGTCGGGCGGCCCTTGCCGGGTGAAGCCGCCCTGGCCGTCGGCGAAGCGCCCCTTCATCGCGTTCATCGCCACGGTTTCGGTTTTGACCAGACGATCCGAATTGGCCTGGGCCAGCCCGAGCTTGTCGAATTCCTGCTGAGTGAAACCGGCCTGCCGCATCAGCTGTTGCAGGGGGACGGCCGGGCCGTCCGGCTGCGGCTTGCTGTCGTTAGCGGCCATGAAGTCCCAATAGATGCGATTGTAGTGCTCAGGGCGCGGCAGCTGGCCGTTGCGGATGGCCAGCACGGCCCAGTATTGCCGTTCATAGCGCGGGTCCCCAGTTTCCGCGTAGGTGCGAACCAGGCGGGTGAGGTCGTCCGAGCTTTGTCGCAGCTCGTTGGCCAAGAGGTAGCTTTGATTGCGTTGCGATTCCACCTGGGCTTGCAGGCCCAACTCATGCCGCAGGCGCAGGGTGCAGAGCAGGAGCAGCAGCAAGAGCAGGGCGAAGACGCTGGCGCTGGCCGTCAGCAGGGATTTGATGCTCAGTTTCATAGGCCTCCCGCCATGCTGCATTTGCCCTGTCCGCGCCGCCGCGCGCCAGGACTGGTTACTGTTTTGTATAAAACAATCTGTTTCTTGACTACTTTTAGTGTGGACACTTAAGTAAAAACATTGAGTTAACACCCGCTTGGCGTTTGGTCTGGGGGCGGAATGACCTTGCATGTCGAAATCGGCGAGGGTTGGGCCAAGGCCAGCCTGAGCGGCGAATTGAGTATTTACACGGCGGAGCAACTGAAAAGCGACTTGCTGCCGCTGCTGGCGCACGAGGCGGTGTCGCTGAGCTTTGCCGGGGTGACGGAGGTGGACGGCTGCGCGGTGCAATTGCTGCTGGCGTTTGGGCGGGAGTTGCGGCAGCTGGAACTGCTGGCGGACAACCCCTTGGTCAGCGAGGCGTTTCAGTTGCTGGGCGTGGCCTTGGCCGCGCCGCCGGCGGGAGGCGTGGATGGACTGGAGTAAGGCCAGGGCGATTTTCCTGGAGGAATCCCGCGAGTTGTGCGACGCGCTGGAAGGCGCGCTGCTGGACCCCGCGGCGTTTCCCTCCGACGCCGAAACCTTCAACCTGTTGCTGCGCACCGCGCACACCATCAAGGGCTCCGCGGGCACTTTCGGTTTCGACGCGCTGGTGGCTTTTGCCCATGCGATGGAGAGCGTGCTGGAACGGCTGCGCCGCGGCAAGCTTGCGTTGGGCGAAGACCTGGTTAGCCTGTTATTGAGCTGCAACGATCATTTACGACGAATGCTGGAGGCGGTGGAGGCATCCGCGCTGGATGCGGAGCCGGTTTGGCCGGATGGAGCCCCGCTGTTGCAGCGTTTGCAGCTGTTCCTGCTGGACGGGGCGGCCTGCGCGGTGGCAGGCGAAGACGCGCTGGACGCCGCCGCCACGCCGCTATGGCAATTGTCGCTGCGTTTTTATCCCGATTTGTTCCGAGACGGCTTTGATCCGTTGTCCTGCTTGCGCTTTCTCAGCCAGTTGGGCGTGCTGCGAGAGGTGGAGTTGGTCTGGCCCCCGCTGCCGGCCTTCGCGGAGTTGGAGCCGACGGATTGTTTCATCGGCCTGGAGTTGAGCCTGGAGTCCAAGGCCGGCCTTGAGCAGGTTCGCGATGCTTTCGAGTTTGTGGCCGAGGGCAGCTTGCTGGGCATTCTGCCGCCTCACGCGCCGCTGGCGGCGTTCCGCTCGCTGGCGGAGCGTCTGGGCGAGTCGATAGAGCCGCAGCTGTCGCGCTGGGTGGCGCGAGGGGCCTTGACGGCGGCGGAGGCGGAGCGGGTGCGCGAGGCGCCCTGGCGGGCGAGGGCGGAGAGCGAGGCGCGCGGCGAGCCGGGTGCGGCGACGGGCAGGGCGGCCCGCGGCGACAGTCACTATATCCGGGTGGAGGCCGGCAAGCTGGACCGGCTGATCAACCGGGTGGGCGAGCTGGTGATTGCGTCCGCAGGCACCAAGCTGATTGCACAGAACCGTTGCGACGCGGAGCTGTTGGAGTCGGTGGCCATCATCAACACGCTGGTGGAAAGCATACGCGACGACGCGCTGACCTTGCGCATGGTGCCGGTGGATGAGGTGTTCTGCCGTTTCCCGCGCATGGTGCGGGAGGTGTCGCGGCAATTGGGCAAATCCATACAGCTGACGATTCAAGGCGCGGACACCGAGATCGACAAATCCATGGTGGAGCGCTTGACCGATCCGCTGATGCACTTGGTGCGCAACGCGGTGGATCACGGACTGGAGACGGCGGCGGAGCGGCTGGAGGCCGGCAAGCCGGAAATGGGCAAGGTGACGTTGAACGCCTTTCACGACGCCGGATCGGTGGTGGTGGAGATCCGGGACGACGGCCGCGGCATAGACCGCGACAAGGTACTGGCCAAGGCGCTGGAGCGCGGTTTGCTGAGCGAGGGCCGCCAGTTGAGCGAGCAGGAAACCCTGCAGCTGATTTTCCTGCCCGGCTTTTCCACTGCACACGCTTTAAGCGATCTGTCCGGCCGCGGCATGGGTCTGGACGTGGTGAAGCGCAATATCGAGCTATTGCGCGGCGAGATCGAAATCTTTTCCCTGCCGGGCCAGGGTACGACGTTCCGGCTGCGGCTGCCTCTGACGCTGGCCATCATCGACGGCTTCCGGGTGGAGGTGAACGATTCGTCGCTGGTGATGCCGCTGGACATGATGATCGAGTGCGTGGACATGCCGGAGGAGGCCATGCGGCAGAACGCGCGTCAGATCAATGTGCGCGGCGATTGGCTGCCTTTCGTGTCCTTGCGCGAGCTGTTCAATCTGCCGCCGGCCGCGCAGCCGGAGTACGTGGTGATTGTGCATTACGGGGAAAACCGCGCCGGCGTGGTGGTGGACCGTTTGATGGGAGAAGTGCAGGCGGTGATCAAACCCTTGGGCGAGATTTTCCGATCGCTGCGCGGCATCAGCGGCTCCACTATCCTGGGCAACGGCAAGCCGGCGCTGGTGCTGGATATTCCGCAGTTGATTCATCACGCCTGCCGTCGCGAGCGCAGGCGGATTCGCCAGTCCAGCGAGGCGCAGGCGAGCGACGTTATTTAGCGCGCTTGTGCGCGCCGGGAGGTAAGCCATGCAGTGGTTTCACAATGCGCAGGTCAAGACCAAGCTGGGTCTTTCATTTGGCGTGGTGCTGTGCTTTTTGCTGGCGCTGGGCTTTGTCAGCTACACCGCCACCGAGCGCATCACCATGGTGATGGTGAACTTGTTCGATAATCAGCTGATGCCGATAAAAGATATCGGCAACGCGGCGCGCTACGCCATGGCGAGCAACCGCTCCTTGTACCGCTATATCGCCGAAACGGACACCAAGACGATGGACGCGGTGGAGCTGGAAATGGCGGGCTTTGACAAAAGCATGAACGCCAGCCTGGACACTTACCGCAAGACGGATTTGACGCCGCCGGAAGTGGACGCGCTGCGTCGCTTTGACGCCGCCTGGGCCATTTACCAGCCCTACGCCACCGAGGTGAAACGGTTGTCTTACACCGACCGCGGCGACGGCGAGAACAACAAGCTGGCGCTGAAGCTGATGGCGGAGAAGGGCTGGCCAGCCTTTCAGGCCGTAGACGCGGTGCTGACCGAATTGGTGAACCTGAACGCCAAGCTGGCCGATAACTCATTGGTGGAAACCAAGGTCATCAGCACGGACGCCTTGCGGATGTTGGTGGGCATCGCGGTGGCGGCGGTATTGTTGAGCATCGCGCTGGGGGTGATGGTGACGCGCAGCCTGCTCAAGCAACTGGGCGGGGACCCCTCCTATACGGTGCAGGTGGTGAGCCGGGTGGCGGCAGGGGATTTGTCCGTGCCGGTGAAGCTGCATCCGGACGACACCTCCAGCCTGTTGTATTCGATCAAGTCCATGGCGCACCGATTGTCCGAGACGCTGTCCGAGGTCAGCGCGATGTCGGAGGCGATAGGCTCGGCGTCCGAGGAGGTGTCGTCCACCGCCAATTCCCTGGCGCAAACCTCGTCCGAGCTGTCGTCCAGCATTGAGCAGACCAGCGCCTCGGTGGAGGAGATGGCGGCCACGGTGACGCAGAACGCGGACAATGCGCGCGTAACCGAGAGCATTGCGTCCAAGTCCGCGTCCAGCGCGACTCAGGGCGGCAGCGCGGTCAGCGATATGGTGCACGCGATGAAGGAGATCGCGTCGCGGATCACGGTGATCAACGATATCGCCAACAAAACCGATTTGTTGGCCATCAACGCGGCGATCGAGGCGGCGCGCGCCGGCGAGCACGGCAAGGGTTTCGCCACGGTGGCGGTGGAGGTGAGAAAGCTGGCGGAGCGCAGCCAGGTGGCGGCCAGGGAGATAGGCGATCTGGCCAGCCGTTCCGTGAGCGTGGCGGAGAAAGCCGGCACGCTATTGCAAGAAATGCTGCCCGGCATAGACCAGACCGCCAGCCTGGTGCAGGAGATTTCCGCCGCCTCGCGCGAGCAGCGCTCCGGCATCGATCAGATCAACAGCGCGGTGACGCAAATCAGCAGCGGCATGCAGTCCTCGGCCACTTCCGCAGAGGAGTTAAGCTCCACCTCCGAGGAATTGAGCTCCGCGGCGATGCAGTTGCAGGAGCTGATGCAGCAATTCAAGCTGCGCAATACCCGAGGGCGCAAGTCCCGCATGGTGCACATTGGTCACCTGCACGCCGGCAAGGCCGCGCCGCCGCCGCCGATGGACGACGATGACGACCTGGACCTGAGCGTGGACGAGGACAAGTTCTCCAAGTATTGAGAGGAGCGCGGCAATGAGAAACAGCGAGCAGCCGGCCGGCCAGGACAGCGGGGGCCAGAAATTCCATTGCGTCACTTTCATCCTGGGCGAGGATTTGTTTGGCATCCAGATCAACTTCATCCGGGAAATCATCGAGTTCGACGGCATCACCGAGGTGCCGATGATGCCCAATTTCGTGCGCGGCATCATCAATCTGCGCGGCGCGGTGGTGCCGGTGATCGATTTGTCGGTGCGCTTCGGCCGCGGCCAAACCGCCCTGAAGGCGTCCACCTGCGTGGCCATTTTGTCGCTGCCGGGACTGGAGGGCGGTTACGCGGACATCGGCATCCTGCTGGATTCGGTGTGCGAGGTGCTGGAGATCCCGCAAAGCGAGATCGACCCCTCGCCCAGCTTTGGTTCCAATATCCGCAGCGACTTCATACAAGGCATCGCCACCATCAATCAGCGCTTCGCCATTTTGCTGAATGTGCGTCAGGCGCTGTCGGTGTCCGAGCTCAGCGAGATGGCGGAGGTGGTGACTCAACAGTTTCTGAGCGACGACATCGAGGCGCTATAGATGCTTGCCCTGGAGGAGTCGCTGCTTGCCACGCCCTTGCTGACGGACGGGGAGTTTTTCCAGCTGCGCCGCTTCATCTACCAGACCGCCGGCATCTCCATGCCGGTGAGCAAGCGTTCGCTGATTCAGTCCCGGCTGGCCAAGCGCATCCGCCATTTGCGCCTGAACAGCTACGCGGCTTACTGGCGCTTGATTTCGGACCCGGCCAACGAGGCGGAACGGCAATATGCGATCAATCTGCTGTCCACCAACGAAACCTATTTTTTCCGGGAACCTGAGCATTTTTTCTGGCTGCGGCAAAAAGCGACGCGCCTGCAGGGCAACGGCGAGTTCCGGGTGTGGTCCGCGGCCTGTTCCACTGGCGAGGAACCGTACACGGTGGCGATGGTTTTGGCGGAGGCGCTGGGCTTGCAGGGCAACTGGCGGGTGTACGCCTCCGACATCAACACCCGGGTTACCCTCCTGGCCCGGCGCGCGGTCTACTCGGTGGAGCGCGCGCGCAAGACTCCGCCGGAACTGTGGCGGCGTTATTTTCTGCGCGGCCGCGACGAATACGCCGGCATGGTGAGAGTGGCGCCGGCGCTGGCGAAGAAGGTGAGCTTCTCCAATTTGAACCTGCTGCACGCCTCTCACTTCGCCCATAGCCATTTCGATGTGATTTTCCTGCGCAATGTGCTGATTTACTTCGACGAGGCCACCAAGCTGCGAGTGCTGCTGTCGCTGTGCGACAAACTGCGGCAGGGCGGGCATTTGATCATCGGACATTCGGAATCCATCCGGCACCTGACGCTGCCTCTGGCGCAAGAGGCGCCGTCGCGGTACCGGCTGGATTCTCACCTTGCGAGCGGAAGAATCGATGAGCATCAATGTTCTGATAGTTGACGACTCCGCGGTGGCGCGCGAGATGCTGAGCCAAATGCTGGCCACCGCGCCGGACATCAAGCTGCTGGGCGCGTCGCCGGACCCCATTTACGCGATGAATCGGATGAAAATCCGCTGGCCGGACGTGATCATTCTGGATCTGGCGATGCCGCGAATGGACGGGCTGACCTTTTTGCGTCAGGTGATGGCGGAGCGGCCCACGCCGGTGGTTGTTTGCTCGGCCTTGACCACCGAGGGCGCGCGGGTGTCGCTGGAGGCGATGAGCGCCGGCGCGGTGTCCGTGTTGCTAAAGCCGCTGGTCAACGCGAAGACGAATTTCGCCGAGAACGCCAAACGGCTGGTGGACGAGGTGTACGCTGCGGCGGGGGTGAGGGTGGAAGCGCTGAAGCAAGCGGCGCCGTCCGGCTATCCGGCGCCCAAGCTGACCGCCGACGCCATTCTAGACGCGCCGCCGGAGCGCCGCCGGCCGGCGCAGGGCACGGAGCGCGTCATCGCGCTGGGCGCGTCCACCGGCGGCACCCAGGCGCTGGAGTTCCTGCTGCAACGCTTGCCGCCGCACTGCCCGGGCATGGCGGTGGTGCAGCACATGCCTGAGGGGTTTACGTCTATCTTCGCCAGCCGCCTCAACGAACTGGCCCAGGTGGAGGTGAGGGAGGCGAGGAACGGCGACGTGGTCAGCGCCGGCAAGGTGTTGATTGCGCCGGGGGGCCAGCATTTGTTGCTGCATCGCCGGCAGAAACAGTTTGTGGCCGAGGTCAAGGGCGGGCCGCCTGTGTCGCGGCACCGGCCGTCGGTGGACGTGCTGTTTCGTTCGGTGGCCGTGAGCGCCGGGGCGAATGCGGTGGGGGTGATTCTTACCGGCATGGGGGACGACGGCGCGCGCGGCATGCGCGAGATGCACGACGCCGGCGCGCGCACGCTGGCCCAGGACGAGGCCTCCTGCGTGGTGTTTGGCATGCCGCAGGCGGCCATTGCTCGCGGCGGGGTGGACGAGGTGATGTCTTTGGAGCGCTTGGCGAGGTTGTTGCAGGGTTTGCGCGCTTGAGAGCCTGTTGACGATCGTAAACACGTTCTGAGACCCGTGAAGCTGCTTGCCACCCGCCGGGCGTCGGGGATACGCAGGGCCTGAAGATAGATACAGCGGCGATAGGTGTTTTTACGTAAACACCATGGTTTTCCGACGCTTATTTATAAAATATCCTTTAAAAACAAAGCGGGGACGAGTCGCTTTATCTGGAGAAAAAGCGATTATGCACTTGCTATGTGCAAACTACCAAAGCCCCTCGCATTGATTCGCGTTTAATTGGCGTTATCATCACTTTCCATATTCAGCGCTCGCCGCCGCAACGGGCCGCATGTCCCCGCGCGCCGCCGCCTGTCTATCTTTCCCCGCTCGCTCCGCACCACTTTGCGGCGTCGTCATCGCCTCTTGTCGATTACTGAATGATCCACTGCCTGGACTTGCGGCGCCGGTCCGGCGCGTCCCGGATACACCGCCGGCGGGGAGTTGTTTTTGGAATGAATGTCGAGGGAATGCATCCGTATGAGTGTCTTGAACAAGGACTGGGGCTTGCGGGCCAAACTATCCGCCGCTTTTACTTTGGTGAGCTTGCTGATTGTGGCGGTTTATTCGATCTACGCCTATCGCAGCACCGTGGACTCCGAAATGAAAGGCGTGGATCAGACCTTGCTGACCGCCGCCTACGCGGCGCGCCAGATGGTGGGCGAGAATTTCCACGATCAATTGCCGGACAGCAATCCCAATAGTCAGGTCACCACCAAGCAACTGACCGATTTTGCGAGGGACAGCGGCTTGGCTTACGCGTATTCCACCATTCAGCGCGGGAGCCGCGTGCTGTACACCAGTTCTTCCGCCAGCCCGAACGAGGTGAAGTCCGGCCAGTACCAGCAGTGGTTCCTGGCGGAATACAAGGATGTGCCGGCCGGCCTGGCCGCGGCCTTCAATAGCGGCAGCGTCCAGTACGAGGAGTACCAGGGCGAGTTCGGCCTGTTCCGTTCGGTGTTCGTGCCGTTCACCTCGGCCAGCGGCATGCGCTACGTGGTGGGGGTGGACACCTCCTTGCAAAAAGTGGAGGCCTTGCGCACTCAGGTGTTGTGGCAAAGCGGGGCGGTGGGCCTGGGCCTGTTGCTGATGTCCCAGCTGGTGGCCTTGCTGTTGGCCAATCGCATGGTGCAGCCGGTGAATGAGTTGAACGTGGCCTTGCAACAGCTGGCCGGCGGCGACTGGAACCTGGCGCGCAGCATGCCGGTGCGCAGCCGAGACGAAGTGGGCCGAATCGCGTCTTCGTTCAACACCTTCATGGAGGCGCTGCGTCAGCGCCTGCTGGAGATCCGCGGCGAATCCGACGCGGTGCAGAGCGAGTCCCAGCACATAGATCAACTGGTGGGCGGCGTGGCCGCGCGTTCCGGTCAGCAGGCGGAAGACGTGCGCGGCAGCGCGGCGGCGGTGGAAGAGCTGGCGGTGAGCATCGCCCATGTCTCGGAAATCGCCGAGGACGCGGCCAAGCTGATGTCTTCGTTCGAAGGACAGACCCAGACCACGGTGCAATACATTCAGAACGCGGTGGAGGGCATGCGGACGGTGCAGCAGGAAGTGACCCAGCTGGCGGGCAAGCTGGATCAACTGGATTCGCGCACCAATGAGATCAATATGATTGTGGCGGTGATCAAGGATATCGCCGATCAAACCAATCTCTTGGCTTTGAACGCGGCGATCGAGGCGGCGCGGGCCGGCGAACAGGGACGCGGTTTCGCGGTGGTGGCAGATGAGGTGCGCAAGCTGTCCGAGCGCACGGCCAATGCGACGGTGGAGATAGGTTCGATGATTGATTCCGTGCAGCAGGATTCCGCTTCCGCCATCTCCGGCATGCGCGCGGCGGTGAACCGCGTGGACGCCAGCGTCAATCACGCCGGCGAGGCCCAGGACACCTTGCAGGGCTTCTCGGTGCAGATTCAGGGCGTGTCGCGCGGCATGGGCGATATCTCCGCGGCGGTGCGCGAGCAGGCCAACGCCTCCCAGCATCTGGCCGGCAGCGTGGAGTCGGTCAGCAGCTCGGCGGAGGAAAACCGGCTTGCGGCGGAAGAAGCGCAGCAAGGCGTGGTCAATCTGTTGGAGCGCGGGGTGTCGCTGCGCGGGGTGGTGCAGCAGTTCACTCTCTAGAACCTGTTTACGATCTACCGCGCGTCGGCGAGCTGATGAAAACGGTTTCAGGTCGCCGCCGGCAAGCCAGCCGCCCTCCGGGGCGGTTTTCTTTTTGTTCTTGAAATGACATTGACTTAAAATGCCTTGTCGCAATAGCAAAAGGAGGCAGGCGATGAGTCAGGAGCCGCCGCACGCCGGCGCGGATTCGACGCGCGGGCCTTTGATCATCGTGGCCTCCAGCGGCACCGGCGGGGACATGCAGCCTTTCATCGCGCTGGCGCGCGGTTTGAGCGCTCGCGGTCACCGCGCGTTGCTGCTGGCGCCGGCGCTGCAGGAGGAGGCGGTGCGCGCCGCCGGGCTGCCGTATCGGCTGTTTAGCAGCCGCGAACAAGGACAGGCGGTGCTGGACAACCCGGATCTATGGCATGAGCGCAAAGGGTGGGATGTGATCTGGAACGGTTTGATTCCGGACCTGGTCGCTTTGTGCGAGTTGGCGCAAGACCTGCCGGACGCCGAGGATTGCGTGGTGCTGTGCCACCCCCTTCTGGTGCCGATGGCGGCTCTGGCGCGGGCGGCCAGGCCGGAGTTGCGTATCGTGACGGCGTATCTCGCGCCGTCCAATCTATGCAGCCGCCACGATTTGCGCACCATGGGCTCCCTGAGGATTCCCCGCTGCTTGCCGCCGGCCGGGGTTGGCCTGTTGTGGCGGGCGCTGCACCGCTGGTTCAACGCCAGAACGCTGCCCGGTTTGAACGCGGCGCGCGCCCAGCGCGGTTTGCCGGCGGAGCCGCACTTTTTCGAGCATGTGCTGAGGGCGCCCAACGCCTCTGTCAGTCTGTTTCCGCGCTGGTTCGCCGCCATGCAGCCGGACTGGCCGCGTCCATTCTCGCAGGGCGACTTTGTGCTGCCCGCGGCGGCGGAGGCGCCGGGGCTGTCCCGCGAACTGGAGGCCTTTCTTGCCGCTGGCGACCCGCCCATCGTATTCACGCCGGGCACGGGTCATCGGCACGCGGCGGCTTATTTCGCCGCCGCGCTGCAGGCTTTGAAACGGATGGGGCGGCGCGGGCTGTTCATCACCTCGCATGCGGCTCAGTTGCCGCCGGCATTGCCGGAAAGCGTGTTGTGGCAGGCGCACGCGCCTTTCGCCGCGTTGTTGCCGCGGGCGGCGGCGCTGGCCCACCACGGCGGCGTCAGCACGATGGCGGACGCGATGCGCGCCGGGATTCCGCAGTTGATCGTGCCTTACGCCTACGACCAATTCGACAACGGCCAGCGAGCCAAGAGCCTGGGCGTGGCGGAAGTGTTGCCGGCGCGGCGCGTGTCCGCGGGGAGGATGGAGCGCTTGCTGGGCCGGCTGCTGGCGGAGCCGGGCGTGGGCCGAGCCTGCCGTGAGCTGGCCTTGAGAATGGCGGCCGAGGAGGGCGCGACGCGGGCGCTGGATGAGGTGGAGAAGGCCTTGCTGGGGCAAGCGTCCCATTCAACCTGCTCATAACGAGCCGTCCGTGGTCACATTTTTCCGCGGCATTGGCCTTATAGAGCCCGTTCAAAGCCTCTCGAGCAAGAGCGAGACAAGGAGAAAACGGCTGAAGAAGCGGAATGTACATACGGTACATGAGCATTCTGAAGCGGTACTCACTCAAGTACCGCCTGCGTCGGCGCGCCTTGCCTCAGCCGTAAAGCTGATTTTTGTTAGCCGCTCTTAGCTGAACAGCGTGCGCGCGCCTTCGTAACGGGCCGCGAAATAACTGTTGTCCAGCCGCGCCACGCGGATGGAGCTATTGGTGCGCGGCGCGTGCACGAACTTGCCGTCGCCTATGAAGATGCCCATGTGGGAGAACGGGCGGTTCATGGTGTTGAAGAACACCAGGTCTCCTACCCGCATCCGGCTGTCCGGGATGGGGCGCGCCACGCTGGCGATTTCGGCGGCGGTGCGCGGCAGCGTGACGCCGACGGCGTTCTGGTAGATGTAGCCGACCATGCCGCTGCAATCCAAACCGGCCTCGGGATTGGTGCCGCCGAACTTGTAGTCCAGGCCCAGCAGGCCCAGCGTGTAGATCAGGATTTCCCGGCTGGCGCCGTCGGCTTTCAATCCGGAGAGGCTGAGGTCGCCGGAGGGGCGGGGTTTTCGGCCGCCCGCCACCTTGGAGGGCGTGGTGCCGCAGGCGGCCAGCAAGCCGGCCAGCGACAGCAGCGCGGCGCCGCGCAGCAGCGCGCGCCGGTCCAGCGGCGAAGAAGGCGAAGGCGGCAGGGTTTTGCTCATTGTTGCTTTGACTCCAGTTCTTCCCAGCGCGCCAGCTTGTCCATCAGCAATTCGTCGATTTCCTCCACCCGGCGCTGCCAGGCGATGGCCTCCTTGGGCGTGTCGCGGTAGCAGTTGGGGTCCAGCAATTGCTGATTCAGGCTGGCTTGCTCGGTTTCCAGCGCGGCGATCTCGTCCGGCAGCGCGGCGAGCTCTCGCGTCTCATTGTAGGACAGTTTATTGCGCGCGGATTTGGGCTTGTCCTTGGCCTTTTCCTGCGGAGCGGCGGCTTCCCGGGGCTTTTCCGCGGGTTTCATCGCCGCCATGCGCGCCTTGGTGTCGATCCAGTCCTGGTAACCGCCTGGATATTCTTCCAGCCGGCCGTTGCCTTCGAAGGCGATCACCTGGGTGACCACGTTGTCGAGGAAAGCCCGGTCGTGGCTGACCAGGAACACGGTTCCCGAATATTGAGCGATCACGTCTTCCAGAAGTTCCAGCGTGTCGATATCCAGGTCGTTGGTGGGCTCGTCCAGCACCAGCACATTGGCCGGGCGGGTAAACAGCCGGGCCAGCAACAGGCGGTTGCGTTCGCCGCCGGACAGAGAGCGCACCGGGCTGCGCGCGCGTTGCGGCGAGAACAGGAAGTCTTCCAGATAGCTCATCACGTGTTTCTTCACGCCGCCGACTTCCACGAAGTCGTTGCCCTGGCTGATGATGTCGGCCACGCTGCTGTCTTCGTCCAGTTGCTCGCGGAACTGGTCGAAATAGGCGATTTCCAGCTTGCTGCCTTGCTTGACGCTGCCGCTGTCCGCGTCCAGCTGGCCCAGAATCAGTTTGAGCAGCGTGGTTTTGCCGGCGCCGTTGGGGCCGATCAGGCCGATCTTGTCGCCGCGCAGGATGCGGGTGGTGAAGTCGCGGATCAGGGGTTTGCCCTCAAAACCCTTGCTGACGTGCTCCAGCTCCGCCACCAGCTTGCCGGAGCGCTCGCCGGCGTTAAGCTGAAAGTTGACTTGGCCAACACGCTCCCGCCGCGCCGAACGCTCGCGGCGAATGGCTTCCAGCCGGCGCACGCGGCCTTCGTTGCGGGTGCGGCGCGCCTCGATGCCCTTGCGGATCCACACTTCTTCCTGGGCATGGAATTTGTCGAAGATGCGGTTCTGCTCTTCCTCTATGGCCAGTTCTTCCGCCTTGCGCACATGGTAGCTGGAGAAGCTGCCCGGATAGCTGCGCAGAATGCCGCGGTCCAGCTCCACGATGCGGGTGGCGACATTGTCCAGGAAGCGGCGGTCGTGGGTGATCAGCAGCACGCTGCCGCCATAGCTCTTGATCAGGGTTTCCAGCCATTCGATGGCGGATACGTCCAGGTGGTTGGTGGGCTCGTCCAGCAGCAGCACGTCCGGCTTGGCGGCCAGCGCGCGCGCCAAAGCCACGCGTTTTTTCCAGCCGCCGGACAGTTCGCTGATCCGCGCGTCCGGGTTCAGGTTCAGATGCGAGAGCGTGGAGGAGATCAGCGCGTCGAACTGCCAGCCGCCGCGGGCTTCCAGTTCGTGCTGGATATGCTCCATCCGCGTTAGCGCCTGTTCGTGGTCCGCGTCCGCCTGGGTCAGTTGATGGGTGACCTGATGGTATTCGGTGAGCAGGCTTTTCAAGTCGCCCAGGCCTTCGGCCACGGCTTCGAACACCGTGTGCTCCGGGGCCAGCTCCGGCTCTTGCGGCACATAGGCTACCTTGACGTCGCCCTTGATGTTGACGCGGCCGTCGTCCAGCGCCACCGCGCCGGCCACGCTTTTGAGCAGCGAGGACTTGCCGGCGCCGTTGCGGCCGATCAAGCCGACCACTTCGCCCGGCTCCAGCGCAAAATCGACGTTATCCAGCAATGCGTGGTGACCAAAAGCCAGGCAGGCTTTTTCGACGGTAATCAGAGCCATGGTGCGTGTTGTTTTCTGTATGGAAAAATGCACGGATTGTAACATGCCGGTCACGCTTCCACGCTTAGCGCCGCGCGGTTTGTGCTGTTACAATGCCGGCCAAACTTGAATGAAAGGCATGCTATGTACTTCGTTGACCGCTCGGTGGCCGTGATCAAACCGAAACAACCGTTCCTGGATTGGCTGAACCAGGCCCCGGACAACGATATGGATCTGGCGCTGGACAGCCTGCGCACCGACTGCACCGTGATCCTGCTGCCGGAGTTCGACGAGCCGGAAGAGGGCGTCGCCTACATCGACGAAATCTATGAACAATTGTTCAAGATGGAACTGGCGTCCTGGTACGAGGACGAAGAAACATGGCCCAAGGATCTGTCCTTGAAGGCATTCTGGGAGTGGTTCGACGTGGAGATCCATTCCACGGTGATAGACAGCGTGGACGCCGACATCAGCAACAACCCGGCGCTGGATCTCTAAGCAATGAGCCGGCGGCAGCGGCTGGAGTCTTTCGGCTTCGAGTTGAGGCCCTCCCGCCTCTGGCTGTCGCTGGCGGCCGCCGCCGGCGCGCTGCTGGCCTGGGCGGTGGTCCGCTATCTGCCGACGCCCTGGCTGGCCTTGCTGCCGGTTGCGGCCTTCTTGCTCTGGCGGGCCTTGCACGCCGACGGCTGGGGCGACGCCGGCCGTTTCAGACGGCTGGAAGTGGACAGCCTGGGGCGTTTGACCTTATGGCGCGAGTCCGCGCTGCCGGCTAGCCCGCTGGACGACTGCTTCGTCACTCCGTGGCTGACGGTGTTGAATGTGAGCATAGGCGGCCGCCGGCGCGCATTGATGTTGTGGCCGGATTCGGCGCCGGCGGACGGCCGCCGCCGCTTGCGGACTTATTTGCTGTGGTTTCAAGCCTCGGACGATACTGAGACGAAATGACTGGACACAAGACTCTGGCCGAGTGGCTAAGCTGGCAGGAAAGCCTGCACGCCACCGCCATCGATATGGGCCTGGCCCGCGTGGAGCGGGTGCGCGCCGCGATGAAACTGCAACCGTCGTGCCCTGTGGTGATGGTGGCCGGCACCAACGGCAAGGGCTCGGTCTGCGCGATGCTGTCCGCGATGCTGCGTTGCGCCGGCTTCAAGGTGGGTACTTACACTTCTCCCCATATCCTGCGCTACAACGAGCGCATCGCCATCGATCTGGCCCCGGCCAGCGACGAGCGCATTGTCGCCAGCTTCGAGGCGATAGACGCCGCGCGCGGCGACACCTCCCTGACGTATTTCGAGTTCGGCACCCTGGCGGCGGTGCACAGCTTCGTTGCGGAAAAGGTGGATGTGATCGTGCTGGAAGTGGGGCTGGGCGGACGCCTGGACGCGGTCAACATTTTCGAGCCGGACGTGTCGGTGGTGGTCAGCGTGGATATCGATCACCAAGCCATCCTGGGCGACAACCGCGAGGATATCGGCTTCGAGAAGGCCGGCATCTACCGGGCCGGCAAGCCGGCCCTGTGCGCGGACCCGAATCCGCCGCGGCGTCTGATCGAGCACGCACGGGCCATCGGCGCGGATTTGAAGCTGTACGGGCCGGATTTCGGCTATCAGCGCATGGACAACCAGTGGTCCTTCCACATGGGCGACGCCCACCGCCACGCCTTGCCTCTGCCGGCCTTGCGCGGCGGTTATCAGATGATCAACGCCTCCGCCGCGCTGGCGGCCCTGGAGTGCTTGAAGCCTCGTCTGCCGGTGAGCCTGGGCGCGGTTAAGCGCGGTTTGCTGGAGGTGGAGTGGCCGGGCCGCTTCCAGGTGCTGCCGGGGCGACCGGCGGTAGTGCTGGACGTGGGCCACAATCCGCACGCGGTCAAGGCGATGACGGCCAGCCTGAAACAGCTGCCGTTCGCCCGCAACCGGCTGGCGGTGTTCTCCATGCTGGAGGACAAGGATCTGGAGCAGGTGGCGTCTTTGGCGCGGGAGGAGTTCGACGCTTGGTTCGTCGGCGGCCTCGACATGCCGCGCGGGCAGAGCGGCGAGCGCATCGCCGCCAGGCTGGCGGAAATGGGCATCGCGCGGGTGCAATCCTTCGCCACGGTGGCGCAAGCCTGGTCGGCGGCCTTATCGCAGGCGGAGGAGAGTGATAGAATTGTCGTTTTTGGTTCCTTCCACACCGTTGCCGAGGTGATGGAAGCCCGGCAACACCCGGCTTGAGGAAAGCATGGCTTTATCCACACACGAGGAGTTGATCCTGTTGCGCAAGCGCGCCAGACGCCGTCTGGTGGGCGCTGTGGTATTGGTTACCGTCGCCACCGTCGTTTTGTGGAATGTAGTGGGCCGCCTGCCCGAGCAGCAGATGAAGCCGGAATCCATAGAAGTGCTGGGCGCGGGCGCTTCCGCGCCGGCGGCCAATCACGCCGAAGCGCCTGCGGGCGCCGTGCCGCCGCCGGCCCAGCCGGCCTCCGCGGCGCTGGCCGAAGTCTCGCCCGCGTCCAAGCCAGGCGCCACCGAACTGGCGGCCAACCTGTCTTCCGTGACGCCGGCCATGCCGGCGGCGCAACCCGCCCCAGCGGTGAAGCCGGAGCCCAAGCCGGAAGTCAAAGCCGAGCCGAAAGCGGAAGCCAAGCCCAAACCCGAACACAAGCCGGAGCCAAAGCCGGCCAAGCCCGAAGCCAAGCCCGAGCATAAAAAGCCTGAGATCAAGCTGGATGAAAAGCCGGCGCGCAAGCCGGACCCGGCGGCCATCCTTGAGGGGCGCTTCGACTCGCTGGACAAGCCCGCGGCGAAGAAAGAGGAGCCCTCCGCCAAGAGCGAGGGCAAATCGGTCATCCAGTTGGCGGCGCTATCGGACCCGGAAAAGGCCGACGCCTTGAAATCCAAGTTGTCGTCGATAGGCGTGTCCGCCCATTTCAGCAAGGTGCAGACCAGCAAGGGCGAAGTGACCCGAGTGCGGGTGGGGCCGTTCAACAGCCGCGCCGAGGCGCAAGCCACTTTGCAGAAGCTGGCCAAGGCCGGCGTTAACGGCATTATCGTGACCAAGTAGCCGTCATGACCATCTTCGACTATATTGCCATCGCCATCATCGCCGGCTCCATTCTCGTGGCGATGATGCGCGGCTTGGTGGCCGAAGTGCTGTCGCTGGGCTCCTGGCTGATCGCTTTCTGGTGCGCCAAGCAGTTTTCGCCTGTGGTGTCGGCGTTTTTGCCCGGCGAACTCAGTTCGGAAGGCTTGCGGCTGGTGGCGGGTTTCGTAGCGGTGTTTTTCCTGGCCTGGCTGGCCACGGCCTTGCTGCGGGTCACGCTGACCGGCATGCTGGACAGTGTGGGCCTGGGCGGGATCAATCGATTGTTTGGGGCGGTGTTCGGCCTGGCTCGCGGGCTGGTGCTGGTGACGGCCCTGGTTTTGGTGGGCGGCTTGAGCGATCTGCCGCGACAACCCATGTGGAGGAATGCCGTGCTCTCGGCGCCATTTGAATCGGTGGCCTTATCATTAAGGCCCTGGTTACCGGCGATGCTGGCCGATAACCTCCACTACACCGGGTAGCTGGTGAACAAGGCGGAATATCTTGATATCTTCACTTCAAGATTCCGCCTTTTTCTTTGTCTTGTTTTTTTGTCCGTTTCTTTAGTTGTAGGGAAGAGAGCAAAAGATGTGTGGAATTCTAGGCGTGGTCGGTCAGGCTCCGGTCAACCAGTTGCTGTATGACGGTTTGCAGGTGCTGCAACATCGAGGTCAGGACGCCGCCGGCATCGTGACCACCAATGGCAAGACCTTTCACATGCACAAGGGCAGCGGCATGGTGCGAGATGTGTTCCGCACCCGCAATATGCGCTCCCTGCTGGGCACCGCCGGCATCGCCCACGTGCGCTATCCCACAGCGGGCTCCGCCTCCTGCCTGGCCGAGGCGCAGCCGTTCTACGTCAATTCGCCGTTTGGCATTGTGCTGGCGCACAACGGCAACCTGACCAATACCGAAGAGCTCAAAGCGGACATGTTCCGCCACGATCTGCGCCACATCAACACCAACTCCGACTCCGAGGTGCTGTTGAACGTGTTCGCCCACGAGTTGACCCAGCGGCTCAGCGGCAACGAGTTGAACGTGGACGCGGTGTTCGGCGCCATCGAAGCGGTGCATCGCCGCGTGCGCGGCGCCTATGCGGTGGTGGCGATGATCGCCGGTTACGGCCTGGTGGCCTTCCGCGATCCCAACGGCATCCGCCCGCTGGTGATAGGCACTTGCGTCAATAACGGCAAGACCGAATACATGTTCGCGTCCGAGTCCGTGGCGCTGGACTGTTCCGGTTTCAACCTGCTGCGCGACGTGCAGCCGGGCGAGGGAGTGTTCGTCGGCTTCGACGGCGAATTCCACGCCCGCAGCTGCGCCAGCGACACCCGCCACGCGCCTTGCCTGTTCGAATACGTGTACTTCGCGCGGCCGGATTCGGTGATTGACGGCGCCTCGGTCTACCAGGCGCGCATCGTGATGGGCGAGAAGCTGGCGGAGAAAATCCGCCGCGCCTTGCCGGAACTGGACATCGACGTAGTCATGCCCATCCCGGACACCAGTCGCCCCAGCGCTTTGCAGTTGGCCAACCACCTGGGCCTGCCGTACCGCGAAGGCTTCATCAAGAATCGCTATATCGGCCGCACCTTCATCATGCCGGGCCAGGCGGTGCGCAAGAAATCGGTACGTCAGAAGCTCAATCCGGTGGCCTGCGAGTTCAAGGGCCGCAACGTGCTGCTGGTGGACGACTCCATCGTGCGCGGCACCACCTCCAAGGAAATCGTGCAGATGGCGCGCGACGCCGGCGCCAAGAAGGTGTATTTCGCCTCGGCCGCCCCGGCGGTGCGTTTCCCCAACGTCTACGGCATCGATATGCCGACTCGCGCGGAACTGCTGGCGACGGGCCGCAACGAGGCCGAAATCGCGGAAGAAATCGGCGCCGATGCGGTGATCTATCAGGATTTGTCCGCGCTGGAAGAGGCGGTCAGCAGCGTCAATCCCAAGCTGAGCAGCTACGAAACCTCCTGCTTCAACGGCGAGTACATTACCGGCGATATCACGCCGGCCTATCTGGACGCGATCGAGGCCGATCGGCTGGACGGCAAGGCGGGAGCGGAGCGGAGCGGCAGCGAGCAGATGATTGACTTGAACCTGAACGTGGCCGAGCAGAATTTAATGTAATAGGGATTCAATTTCCGAGTGGCGGCGGGCATTGCCCGCCGCTTTTTTGTTTGTCGCCGCGACGCAATTTGGCGACAGCCAGGCTGACAATGCCTGAGCCTTGCGGTATTTCGCTTGCCAAACCCGTTTCCCATATTGAATATTTGATGCCATAAGCCGATAAAAACCCGGCGTGATAAAGCAGATGCGTAAACTGGTCTAAATTAATATGTATTTAAAACTGTTTACTTGTTAGTCTGCCTTTGACGCGCCTGATATTGAGGAGTGGATATGGATGACATTCTGGAGATGCTGGTTGCGCGGCAAGCCGCGCTGGAGAGAATCATCGAAGGCCTGGTGCTGACCATGAGCCAAAGCGGCGCCATCAAGTTGCAGGACTACCTGAAAATAGGGCAGCTGATGCGGCTGAACAGCGCGGTCACGGATTCCATCGACGTGGCCGACAGCCTGCGCCGCATCAACGCGCGCTTGCAAACGCATGCTCAGGGTGGGCTGGATTCGATGAACGCCTTGCTGAGGGAGACCATGCTGTTCGCCCAGGCCGCGCCGCCGCAGCGCGACGCGCTGCAACAGGGGCTGGGCGTGAAGGCGTCGCTGGAAATCAGCGCTCAGTTGGAAGAACTATTGCAGCGGCGCGCCAGGCGGCCGCGAAAATCGACTCGGGCCTAGCGCCGCGTCAAACCCGATCTATCGGAACCTGTTTACGATCTGCCGTGCGTTGTGAAGCGTGGCGCGCGTCGTTTTCTCAGCCGTTTCCGCCTTGTCTCGGCTTGGCACGAAAAATCGTAAACCGTTCTAGGGGAAACGCGTTGCCGGCGCGTCTCCCGCCGGCGCCAAGCGCAGATAAGAAGCGCGAGACGGATCATGGCGGTCCACCATGATTTCCACTTTCTCACCTGCTCGCGGCATATTGCCCAAGTCTATCAGTTGTTCAATCGTCAGTTCCCGGCTAAAGCCGTCCTGCCATACTTTCAATTCCAAACGCATCATAGGCACTTGGTTGACCAGCAAGCCGGTTTGGCGGATTGACAGCACGTCGGCATTGAGCCGGATACCGTCTTTCACGCTTTCGCGCTGCCATGGACCGGGCAGGCCGCGCAGTTGCGAGGTCCAGTCGAAAGAACGAAACAGCAGAAAGCCGGTGATGGCCAGCGACAGCACAGTCACTCCTATAGACAGGAGTACGGAAAAACGGATCCAGGATTCAAACATTCGGTTCTCCCTTGAGGCCATGTGTCCGGGTGAAACTGACTATATTAATCACTATTGGTGGGGTGAGATTGGTTGGCATGGACAGAAGTTCCCAAATGCATGAATCCGCGTTACCCGTCGGTTTGCCGGCTCAATCGCCTATAGTGATCGCATGGAAGCCGTCCATCCTGGCATGCGCGGTAAAAACAGAGGAGAGCGTTGATGACGATTGTGCAAAGAATAGTAATGCTGCTGTCGGCCAGCTTGCTGGCGGTGCTGGCTGTAGGCGGCTACGGCCTGTGGGAACAACAACAGGCCAAGCATCGTTTCGACGATGCCTTGGGCAATCTGATTCCCAGCGTGCGAGACCTGAACAAGGCGACTAGCGGCTTCATCGATATGCGTAGCGGGATTATCCGCCATGTATTGGCCAGCCGGCCGGAAGACAAGCGGGCGGCCGAGGACATGGTCAAGCAAGCAGACCAGGTACTGGACAGCGCCTTCGACACTTACGGCAAGAGCGACGTTTACGATGAGCGCGACCGCAAACTGCTGGATGAAGACCTTCGCACCTTGGCGCAACTGCGAGAAGGCAGACAGAAATTATTCGCCATCTCCAACACCAATGATATCGCCGCGACCAATAAGGAGTTCATCAGCGGAGCGATAGGGGTGAGCACCAAAGCGTTTCGCAAGGCGATTGACGCGCACGTTGCCTTCAATATGCAAGTGGCCGCCGAAATCCAGAAGGCGAACGAAGCCGCCTCTCAGCGCACACTCTGGATGATGGCCGGTTTCATTGCGCTCGTGGTGGCGCTGGTTGCCTTGTTGGGCGGTCAGGTGCTCTCGGTGATCCGCCGCGGCCTGGCGCAGATACAAGACACCATCCAACAGGTCAGCGCACAGCTGGATTTCACCCGTCGCGCTCCGGTGGCGCGCATGGATGAGATCGGCGTAACCGCCAGCGCCTTCAATGATTTGCTGGGCCGCTTGCAGCAAAATCTCGGCGCCATTCTGTCAGGCGCCCAGGAGGTGGCCGGCGCTTCTCAGGCGCTGAACCAGACTGCCGAGCAAGTGGCCACGGCGGCAGCGTCCCAAAGCAGCTCTTCGGCTAATGTGGCGGCCACCATCGAACAGATGACGGTCAGCGTCAACCATGTGGCCGACCGCGCACAGGAAACCCATAGCTTGGCCAGCTCCGCCGGCACCATGGCGATGGAGGGCTCCACCACCATCAGCCAGACCATCAACGATATCCGTCAAATCTCTCGGGCGGTGGATGAAGCCGCCGGCAGCATTCGCGAACTGGAAAAATTCAGCGGCCAGGTCAATGCCGTGGTCAGTGTGATCAAGGACATTGCCGATCAGACCAATCTGTTGGCGCTGAACGCGTCTATAGAGGCGGCGCGCGCCGGCGAGATGGGGCGTGGCTTCGCGGTTGTGGCGGACGAGGTGCGCATGCTGGCGGAGCGCACCACCAGTTCCACTCAGGAAATTTCCAGCACCTTGTCGGCGATGCAGGAGCGCTCGCGCCAGGCCAGCACCCAGATGCAAACCGCGGAAGATCTTGTGAAAAACAGTGTGGAGAGGGCGGATGACGCGGATACCGCCATCCGTCAGATAGGGGGCGCAACCGGCGACACCGTGCGCATGGTGAGCGAGATTTCCGCGGCGATCAAGGAGCAGGGCAGCGCAACCAACAATATCGCGGTGCAGGTGGAAAGCATTGCCCAGATGTCGGAGGAAGCCAGCTCAGCGGCGCAGGAAACCGCTAGCAGCGCGCAGCAACTGGACCGGTTGGCCAAGGAACAGATCGCCACCCTATCGCAATACCGCTTGTGAGATGCCTGACTCGGCGTTAAAACCGCCAGTCGCACAGCCCGCCGCCGGCGGGTTTTTTCATGGCCTGGCGCTGTTCGGTTAAACCCAATGTCATTTTATTCATGAATAAATAAGTGTCGAATGATTAATACATATCTCGCCATAAGAAAATGGCATAAGTTTGGGAACTCCACCCGATACTAGCTATCACAAATATTTGCTTACCATAGAAGAAAGCATATCTTCAAAATGTTTTAATTAGCCCTTTCGTCGCTGGCGTCATGCCCGCGACGGCGGGCGGTAAGAACCTGTTCAAAGGCCCGCAAGCTAGCGCGAGACAAGGCGGAACGGATGAGAATGCGGAGCGTACATCAAGATGCATGAGCATTTCGAAGCGGTTTTTACCGCCGTATCGCAGACGCGCAGCAGGCTTTGAACAGGTTCTAAGGGCTCCATACCGCCGCCAGAGCGGGGAGCATGGTGACACCGCCGGCGGGCTGCCTGTCCGGCGCAGCACACATTGGCCAAGGCCAGGGGAAGAGAATCATGCCAAGACGTCCGTTGCTCTCGCCATTGGAGCGCGCCAGCTTGCTGGAGCCTCCAGAGGACGAATACGAGCTAAATCAGTTAACCGCTTTCAGCGAACAGGATTTCGCCTTGATCCAGCAGCACCGCGGTAGCGCCAATCGGCTGGGGGTGGCTGTACTGCTGTGCTATCTGCGCCACCCGGGCATCGCTTTGGACGAGGGCTGCCAGCCGGCTCCCCGGCTATTGCGGCGGGTGGCGGCCGCATTGGGGGCAAAGGAGTCGGACTGGGATCGCTACGCCACCCGCGATCAGACCCGGCGCGAACATCTGGTCAAGCTTTACGCTTATCTGGGCTTGAGACCTTACCGAGCCGAGGACGGCCAGGCGGCATTGCGCCATCTGACCAGGCTGGCCAATCAAACCGACCAGGCGTTGACCTTGGCGCAAGCGATGGTGTCCTGGTTGCGCGAGCGCCGCATTGTTTTGCCGAGCATCGGGGTGATAGACCGCAGTTGCGCGGCCGCGCTGACCTTGGGCTCGCGTCAAGTCTACGCTCGGCTTAACGACGCTTTGAGCGCCGGCCAGCGCGAACGGCTGGATGCTTTGCTGGAGTTGAGGGAGGGCGGAAAGCTGACGACATTGGCCTGGCTGCGGCTGAATTCTGAGCGCGCGCGCGGCGCCGCGCCGCAACTGGAGCGCTTAAGGGTGGTGGAAGCCTTGGCCTTGCCTTCGAATTTGACTCAGTTGGTGGGGCCGAGACGGATGCTGGAGTGGGCGCGCTCGGGCGACGGCATGAGTTGTCATGACCTGGCCGAGCTTGAGCCGCAGCGGCGCATGGCCATGCTGGTGGCCATTGTTTTGCAGGCGCGCGCGGCTTTGCTGCGGATGCTGCAGAATCTGGAAAAGCTGAAGGCGATAGATGCCTTATCGCTGCCTACGGGCTTGCAGAACCTGGTGTCGCAACAGCGAATGGGCAAGCTGGCGGCGGAAGGGCGGCAAATGAAACCCAAAGATCTGGCTAAGCTGGAGCCGCGCCGGCGCATGGCCACTTTGCTGGCTTTGGTACTGGAACTACGCGCGGCTCTGGTCAAGGAAATTCTCGATCTGCGTGAGCGCTTGGTGGGCAAGTCGCTGGAGGCCGGCGAGTTTGCTTGAAAAAACGTGATCGTGTGCTGGATTAGGTCTGAACGCAAATCTAATAGGCGATTGCTGGCAATAATAAACCCCGTCAATGACGGGGTTTATTATTTTGATCGCCGGCAAGAATTTTAATAAAAATATCTAAACACTTTCAAAATTAAACAATCGTTTATTTTATTGTGCAAGATTAGGGATAACCCTAATCTTGTTTTTGATTTATGCCGATAAGGCCTTAAGACGTGCCCAATCATCTAAATATGCTAACGTGCAAAAATGGCGCCATTCCCAGTCGGTGGGTTTTGTGTATCAAATGCAACAATGTTTGACCGGAATGTGAATTTGCACCTTGCGCTTTTGAGCGGGGCACAAGCTGGGGTACATCGATTTTTTAAGTATTGGCTTAATAAAACCGAAATGCGAGGCAAGTTTTCAGCAATTCGTGAGTTTATGCCAATTTACACTAAGTAAATCATAATATAAAAAACTTTTCTCAAAATTATACTAATAAGTATGTATTTTTCACATTGCCCAAGCCTGTCTCACCATTTTTTAGAGGGCCCGCAATACGGATGAAGATAAAGGCCGAGGCTATGCGGGCCGGCACGCAAGCATGCCGGGCCCGCGCAAGCGCGCGTCCGCCTTTCTCCGAAGAAAGTGCAAATAAAATCCGCAGCTTGTGAACGAGGCGTATGTTTTTAAAGCCTCCTTGAAAATAGACTGCGATTAAACTTTTCGCAGCATTCCTGTCTTGTCTTCTTTGTCTCCCGCCACCCCTTCGGCAAGCCTTGTCTTCAAGGGTCCGCTAAGCCATTCGCTGATGGCACGCATGCGCGTCTGTCATGAAAAGCGTGGCATGCATTTGTATTGCCGTGCGATTTTTTTCCATTTCCCCTCTGTTTTTCCGCAAGCCAATCGTTGGCCTTTTTGTTTGGACAGGCTCAAGCGTTTGCTTATAACTTTGTTCTCGAGTTTTTGAGAAAGAGGGCCAGGTATTTATCGGCGCCTTATTCAAAATATTGAGACTGCCCTATGCAGGGCAGCAGCCGGGATCAAACTTTCGCCATGAACGCTGAAACCATGAGTTACGCCATCGCTGATATCGCCTTGCCGGAAAGTCCAGTCTTGGACGAGTTGGATTTCGACGCCGATTTTGCCCGCGTCGACGCCGCGATCTGCGAATACGACGCGGTGGGCCACGTTCCTCTGCGCAAGGGCGCGGAACCCTTCCATTGGACCAGCGTGGAAAGCGCGTGCCGCACTTTGCTGAGCAAGGCGGCCGATGTGCGGGTAGGGGTGTGGCTGCTGCGCGCGGCGGTGGCTCAGAGAGGGCTGGCCGGCGCGGCGGAAGGCTTGGCGGCGTTGGGAGCGATAGCGGCGCAGCCGCTGGAAAATATCCGCCCGGCCGGTCAGCCGGACGCGCCGGCGGGCGAAACCCATGCCTTGCATCTGGCCTGGCTGTGCGGGCCGGCCTTCCTGCATCAACTGGCGCACAGCCGGCTAAGCGCGGACAGCGAGGTCAGTGTCGGTCAATTGGCCAAGGACCCCGCCGCAGCCGGGCCGGCGGCGCGGGAGCGTGCGCTGCGGGACCTGTCCCGGCTGCGCGCCGGCCTGGCGGGCTTGACGGCGCTGAGCGAGAGCGAAGGTTTTGCCGAGCAGTTTGACTGCGCCGGTCTGATCGCCTTGCTGGACGAGCTGGAAGCCGCGCTGACGCCGGCGTTAGCCGCGCTCCCCGATGAGGCGCCCGCCTTGAGCGAGGCGGCCCCGGCGGCAAGGGCGCTGCCTGCCGGCGCCTTAAAGAGCCGGGAGGAGGTGGCGGCGGCGCTGGACTTGATCGTCGCGTATTTCCGCGAACACGAGCCAGGACATCCGGCGCCGATTTTTTTGCTGCGCGCCAAGAGGATGTTGGGCGCGGGTTTTGAGGAGTTGATGGCGGAGTTGTTCGCCGAATCGGATGCGCTGGTGGCGAAATTGGATCGCCCCCGGTCTTCACAAGGGTAGTCAACCAATATCAGGGAAAGGACATATGCCATGGCGCGACAGAAGGATGCGCAGAAGTTCATCGGGGAAAGTCGTGCGCCCCGCGTGCAAATCGAATACGACGTGGAAGTTTACGGTTCGCAGAAAAAAGTGGAGCTGCCCTTTGTGGCCGGGGTGTTGGCGGACTTGTCCGGCGACAACACCGAGCCGCTGGGCGCGGTAGAAGACCGTCGTTTTACCGAAATCGACGTGGAGAACTTCGACCTGCGGATGGCGCAGATTGCGCCGGAACTCAGCTACCACGTGAAGAACGTGATCACCGACGACGGAACCTTGATCCCGATCGACTTGAGCTTCGATTCCATGGAGTCTTTCGAGCCGGCCGAAGTGGTGAAAAAGATCCCTGAACTGGCGGTGTTGTTGGATGCGCGCAGCCAGTTGAAGGAATTGTTGACCTATATGGACGGCAAGGTGGCGGCCGAAGAGTTGATCGAGCAGCTGCTGAAAGACCTGCATTTGCCCGCGGACGACGCCGCCGCGCCGGGCGACGCGGTCCAAGCCGACGGGGAGGCGAAATGAGCACCCACGCCGAGATGCTGGCGCCGGCCGCGGCCGGGCAGACCGAAACGACGGTAGACGACGGATTGAAGGACATCCTGCGCCGTTCTTTCCGACCGCGCACCAATGAAGCCGCCGAAGCGGTGCAAAGCGCGGTACAGACCTTGCTGGCCTATGCGCGCCGCAGCCGGGTTGTGGTGCGCGAAGACGTGGCGCAGACGGTGGAGCAACTGGTGGCCGAACTGGATCGGAAGATCTCGGAACAGCTCACCCTGGTATTGCACAACGAGCATTTCCAGAAGCTGGAAGGCGCCTGGCGCGGCCTGCATTACCTGGTCTCCAACACCGACACCACGGAGAACCTGAAAATCCGCTACCTGAACGTGTCGAAGAAAGAGCTGGGCAAGACCCTGCGCCGTTATAAGGGCGTGGTGTGGGACCAAAGCCCGATCTTCAAGATGATCTACGAGCAGGAGTACGGGCAGTTCGGCGGCGAGCCCTTCGGCTGCCTGGTTGGCGACTACCACTTCGACCACAGCGCTCAGGATGTGGCCTTGCTGACCGAGATGTCCAAGATCGCCGCCGCCGCGCACACGCCCTTCATCTCCGCCGCCGCGCCCAGCTTGCTGCAAATGGACGACTGGAGCGAATTGGGCAATCCGCGGGACGTGTCCAAGATATTCACCTCCACCGAATACGCCTTCTGGCGCCGGCTGCGCGAAAGCAACGACTCGCGTTACCTGGCGCTGACCCTGCCGCGCTTCCTGGCGCGGGTGCCCTACGGGCCCAAGACCCAGCCGATAGAGGAGTTCGGTTTCGAGGAGAAGGTGGATCCCAACCGCGCCAGCGATTTTTGCTGGGCCAACTCCGCTTACGCAATGGCGGCCAACATCACCCGCGCCTTCAGCACCTACGGCTGGTGCACCAAGATCCGCGGCGTGGAGTCCGGCGGCGCGGTGGAAGTGTTGCCCAAGTTCGTGCTGCCGTCGCAGGACAAGGAAGTGGAGCTGCATTGCCCCACCGAGATCGCCATCTCCGACCGCCGCGAACATGAGTTGTCCGAATCCGGCCTGATGCCTCTGGTTTACCGCAAGAACTCGGACATGGCCGCCTTCATCGGCGCCAAGACCGTGCACCGTCCGGCGGTGTACGAGGACGACGACGCCACCGCCAACGCCAATCTGTCCTCGCGCTTGCCCTACATCTTCGCCACCTGCCGTTTCGCCCATTACCTCAAGTGCATCGTGCGCGACAAGATCGGTTCCTTCAAGTCGCGGGAAGACACCCAGCGCTGGCTCAACGACTGGCTGATGAACTACGTGGACGGGGACCCGAGCATTTCCAGCGAGATCACCAAATCCAAGCGCCCCTTGTCCGCGGCCGAGGTGCTGGTGGATGAACTACCGGACAACCCGGGTTATTACCGCGCTCAGTTCTTCCTGCGGCCGCACTTTCAGCTGGAAGGTTTGACCGTGTCGCTGCGGCTGGTTTCCAAACTGCCGTCGGCCAAGCAGGAGGGCGCCCGCTGAGAAGCCGCTCCAGGTTCGCCGCGTGTTGGTGAAGCCGCGTTGGAAGCCGTTTCCAAAGGCTCAAGCGTCGCTCGCGCATTGCGTTTTTTCAAGCGTTTTCGGCTCGTTTCTCCCCAGCTTTCGAAGCTGTGAGCGGGGTTTGACGGCGGCCGGTTTGGCGCGGGGCGGGAACGACCTGAGTCGCCCCGGCGCTTGCATTCCATTTCAGGTCTGACATGTCCATCACTTTTTTTTCGGAGTATCGCAACATGGCAAATGCATTGGTTGACTACTTTCTACAGATTGAAGGAGTCGAAGGGGAATCAACTGACCAGCAGTACTCGGGCCTGATCCAGATCCAAAGCTGGCAATGGGCCGAGGAGAACTCGGGTAAATGGGGCTTCGGCAGCGGCGGCGGCGCCGGCAAGGTGGAAATGAAAGACTTCGAGTTCCGCATGGTTTCGAACAAGGCCTCGCCCAAGCTGTTCCTGATGTGCGCCACCGGCGAGCACATCCCGCGCGCCAAGTTGATCTGCCGCAAGTCCGGCAACGGGCAGCAGGACTTCATGATCATCACCTTCGCCAGCGGCCTGGTGTCCTCGTTCCGCACGCTGGGCAATATGCCCTACGCCATCATGGGCCACGGCAGCGGCGATGTGGAAAGCGTGCTCCCCACCGACGAGATCAAGATCAACTTCGCCAAGATCGAGTTCGAATATCGCGAACAGCGTAACGACGGAACCATGGGCGCGGTGATCAAGGCCGGTTACGACCTGAAGCTGAACGCCGCGGTTTAAGCCATTTGAGCCGGGTCTTTCCGGCCTTCTTCTCTATCACTATCGGGACGGCGCCGCTCAGGCGGCGCCGGGCAGCCATGACGCCACGATTATTCGACCAACTGTCCGCCCGCGCCGGGCGAGAGACGCTCGCCGTCAGCATCGCGCGCGATCTGGCGCACTTGATGAACGCCGCGCTGCGCGGCGCGCGCCTGCCGCTGGCGCCGGGCAGCCAGCTGGAGACTTCGGTGTGGAACTATGGGCGGCCGCCGCTGGCGGAGAGGAAGTCCAGCCTGATCGACCCGGCGCGCGTCTGCGCTCACATTCGCGACGCGATCCGCCGCTTCGAGCCGAGGCTGGACCCGGAGCGAGTGGAAGTGAGCGCGCGCGCCGGCAGCGGGCCGCTTGCGCGGCAACTGCTGTATTTCGACGTGGCCGCACAGACCCGCGAAGGCGGAGAAACATTGCGGCTTTGCCTGACGCTTAACTATCTGGACGGCTATTTTGGCCTGCCGCGCACGGCGGAGGCAGGGGTAGCCGGATGAATTTCCTCGATCACTACAATAATGAATTGCGCCATCTGCGCGAAGCCGGCGCGCGTTTCGCCCGCGAGCATCCGCAGATCGCTCCGGCGCTCGGCTTACGGCCAAATTCGGTAGCGGACCCCTTTGTCGAGCGTCTGCTGGAAGGCGTGGCTTTTCTGTCGGCCCGAGTGCAAACCCGGCTGGACTTGGAATGCGCCGAATTCGCGCGTCAGGCGCTGGCCCGGGTCTGCCCGCTTTATCTCAGCGCCACGCCGGCGATCAGCAGTTTCGCCTTCCATCCGGACTTTGCTTCGCCTGAGGCCTTTCGCGGCCGCAGCATGCCGCGCGGCACGCTGATCCAGGCGACGCTGCCGGGCGCGGCCCGGCCCGTCACTTTCTCCACCGGGCGCGAAGTGACGCTGTTGCCGCTTAGGTTGGAGCGAGCGGAATGCGGCCGCGGCTTGGCCCGGATATCCGCCGAACTGGCGCGGCGGCTGGCCTCGTCCCAGGCCGCCTTGCGACTGAGCTTCAAGCTGGAGGGCACGGTGGCGCTGGGCGACCTGGCCGCCGTGGAAGGCGGCGCCAAACCCTTGCAATTGAGCTTGGCCGGCGATCTGCCGCGCGCTTACGCGCTGCACCGGGCCATGTTGGCCGACGTCGGCGCCTGGTACGCCACGGCTGACGACGGGCGCGGCGGCGAAGTCCTGCTGGAGTTGCCGCTCAGCGGCCTGCGCCTGTCCGCGGCCGACGAGGCCGAGGCGCTGCTGCCCGCCGACGCGGGCGGTTTGCCGGGCTTGCGGCTGCTGCGCGAATACTTCGCCCAGCCGGCGCGGCTGCTCAGCGTGGAATTGGACGCGCTGGCGGCCTTGGCGGCGCGGGCGCCGTCGGCGCGCGGCTTCGAGCTGATCCTGGCTTTGCGCCAGGCGCCGCTGGATTTGATAGGCGAAGTCGACGCGGACCAGTTCCGTCTGTTCGCCACCCCGGCAATCAATCTCTACCCCAAGCGGCTGGACCCGGTGCCTTACGACCCGAACCAGACCGAACAATGGATTCCGGTGGACCGGATGCGGCCGGCGGAGCACCACTTGTGGCGCTTGCTGGAAGTCAATGTGTGCGATAGCAACGGCCGTTCTCGCGAAGCGCGGCCGGCTCTGGACGCCGGCGGCTACCAGAGCGGCCCGGCGGCGGCGCGCTACTCGTTGCGCCGCGAGCCGGCGCTCCAAAGCGAGGGCCCGCGACAGGCGCGCCCCGACACACTGGGCAGCCACGATTTGATCACCATTTCCGCCTGCGCCGGCGACATCGGTCTGGACGACATCGCCACGCTGACCGGGCGCGCGCTGGTGGCGGATCGCGGTTGGCGGCCAGAGGACTTGCCTGCCGCGGAGCTGCGGGCCGAGGGCGGCGCGGTGGCGCGGCTGGAATGCCTGTGGCCTGCCAGCGCGCCGCGGCCGATCCCGGACCAGGAGCGCTGCTGGCAAGCGGTGGCCCATATCGGCTTGAATCCGCTCAGCTTGCGCGGCGCCGGCCGTCAAGACATCAGCGCGCGGCTGACAGAACAACTGCGGCTGGCCGCTCAGCCGGAGCTGGCGCTGGACCGGCAGCGCATAGACAGCCTGAAGGCCGCGCATCTGCAAGCCGGCTTTTTGCCCGCAGGCCGGAGCTCGCCGCAAGCCCTGGTGCGCGCCGCCCTGGTGGACATCGACATTGCCGCCGTGATGCACGCGGACCGAGGCGGCTGGCTGTTCGGCCGGCTGCTGGCGCAGGCGCTGGCCCAGGCGGTCACGCTCAACGACGGCATCGAGGTCAGCCTGCGGCTGGACGGAGAGCTGGTCAGCCGGCACGGCAATACCCTGCGTACAGACGGAGAACTGCAATGAAACGGCAGCAGATGATCCGGGAGCTGAGCCCGCAGCGCACTTTCTTCGAACTGATGCGCCGCGTCGAAACCTGGCAATGGCGCTTGCCGGACGCGTCCGCGGCAAGCCGGCTGCGTCGCCGGCCGGACTGGCTGGGCCTGGAGCAGGCCGCCGACATGCACTTCGCCAGCGGCGAAATCAGCGGGGTGAGGGTGGAGGAAGCTGAGGACGACGCCGCGCCGCGCGTCAGCGTGGTGTGCCGCCATTTCGGTCTGTTCGCGCCCTACGGCCCCTTGCCGCTGCACATCACCGAGCACGCGCTGCACGAGCGCCGGCTGGAGCGCAACGCCGCCTTCGAACGCTTCGTCAATCTGGCTTGCGGCGATCTGGCCTGGTTGCATTACGCCGCCCGCGCGGCGATGCACCCGGCGCTGGGCTACGAGCGCGGTCGCCACCCCTTCGCTGAACGCGTCGCCGCATTGGCCGGCGCCGCGCCGGACGCGGAGTCTCTGTTGGACCCGCACGCCGCCGCCTGCCGTCGCAGCCATCCCGGCGCTTATCACGCGCCGCGCCGTTCGCTGGCGGACTTGCGAAAAATCCTGGCCGGCTATTTCGGCGCGCCGGTGCGCCTGTCCCCGCGCCAGGGGCGCTGGATACCGCTGCGCGGCGTCGGAGGGCCGCGCCGGCTGGGAAACTGGCGCGTCGGCAGCCGGGTCTGGGACGCCCAGCACGCGCTGGACATCACCATAGGGCCGATCGACGCCTCCGAGTTTGCCCGCTGGCGGCGCGGCTCGCCCGCGGTGCTGGCGATGTTCGCCGTCGCCGCCGATTTCGCTGATGGCCGGGCCGCTCCGGTCATCAAGGTCCAGGTCCGCACCCGGCCGGAACTGGCAGGCAAGGTGGGGCGCATGCGCCTGGGGGTGGACGCATGGTCCCGCCCCGGCGTCTCGCTCCGGACTCTCACCGTGTATGAATCATTCCAGGATCCGCTGTGAACCGAGAACGCATCTTCGGCCGCTTAGGCCCAACCGCATACGACACCTTGGTGGAAGCCACCGCGTTGGGGCGCTCGCGCCGGCACGCGCTGGTGGATTTAGATCATTGGCTGCTCTGCCTGCTGCGCCGAGGCGGCGGCGACGTCGCGCTCTTGCTGGAGGCGCTGGATTGCGATCCGGTCGCCGCGCTGCAACGCGTGGGCAAGGCGCTGGAGGCCGCCGAAGCCGGCGGAGAATCGCTGCGCGACATCTCGCCGGCGCTGGAGCGCAGCGTGGCGCCAGCCATCAGCTGGAGCCAGGTGGCCGCGCCGGCCGCCAAGGTGCGCAGCGGCCATCTCTTGCTGGCCTGGCTGGACGAAGAGCCTACGCGGCGCTGGCTGCAGCATAGAGTGGGCCAGGCGCTGGCGAAGTTGTCGCTGGACGATATTGTCGAGCGTTACGAGGCGCTGGCCGGCGCTTGGCCGGAAGCGTCCGACGCGCCTGTCTCGCAAGCCGCCGCCGGAGAGGCCGCCGACCCAGGCGCGGTGCTGCGGCAATGGGCGGTGAGCCTGAGCGAGCAGGCGGCCGCCGGCGAGCTGGATCCGGTGATAGGCCGCGACGCCGAATTACGCGCGGTGATCGACGTGCTGTCTCGGCGCCGGCAGAACAACCCCATCCTGGTGGGCGAGGCCGGCGTGGGCAAGACCGCGGTGGCCGAGGCGCTGGCTCAGCGCATTCATCGGGGCGAAGTGCCGCCCGGCCTGCGCGGCGCGCAAATCTGGGCCCTGGACGTGGCCAGGCTGCAAGCCGGCGCCGGCGCGCGCGGCGAGTTCGAGCAGCGGCTGCGCTCGGTGATAGACGCGGTGATCGCGTCCCCGGCCCCCGTGATTCTGTTCTGCGACGAAACCCATACCCTGATCGGCGCCGGCGGCAACGCCGGCACCGGCGACGCCGCCAACCTGATCAAACCGATGTTGGCGCGCGGCCAGCTGCGCATGGTGGCCGCCACCACCTGGGCGGAGTACAAGCAGTTCATCGAGCCGGACGCCGCCCTGGTGCGCCGTTTCCAGACCGTGGCGGTGGACGAGCCGGACGACGACACTGCTGTGGACATGCTGCGCATGATCGCGCCGCGCTTCGCCGGCCATCACGGCGTACGCATCGCCGACGCCGCCTTGCGCTCGGCGGTGACGCTGTCGCGCCGTTATCTGCCGGCGCGGCAGTTGCCGGACAAAGCCATCAGCCTGCTGGATACCGCTTGCGCGCGGGTGGCGATGAGCCAGAGCTGCCAGCCGGCGGCGCTGGACCGGCTGCGTCACCGCGCCATGACGCTGGAACAAGCGCTGAACTGGCGCGCCAGCGATGCGAGGCTGGGGCTGTCCACGCCGGAAGACACGGCGGAACTGGAGCGGGAACGCGCCGACACCGCCGCGCGCGCCGACGAACTGGACGCGGCCCTGAGCGAGCAGCGCGCCGAAGTGGGCGCCTGGCTGGGCGGTCTGGAAGCGGGCGCCGGCGATTCTGAGCGGGCCGAAGCCCTGAGCGGGGCCGATCGGCTGGTGCGTCCCTGGGTGGACGCTCACGCCATCGCCGAAGTGCTGTCGGAGTGGACCCAGGTGCCGGTCACCCAGATGGCGCAAGACGAGGCGAGACGCCTGATGGCCCTGCGCGAAGGGTTGAACCAGCGGATACGGGGCCAGGAGAGCGGCCTGGACGCCATCGTGGAGGCGCTGCAAGTGGCGCACTCCGGCCTGGGCGATCCGCGCCGGCCGCTGGCGGTGATGTTGCTGGCCGGCCCCACCGGCACCGGCAAGAGTCAGACCGCTGCTGAGTTGGCGCAGGCGCTGTTTGGCGGCGAGCGCAATCTCTTGCGCTTCAATATGAACGAATTCCAGGAAGCCCACACCGTGTCCACGCTGAAAGGCGCACCGCCGGGTTATGTCGGCTACGGCCGAGGAGGCCGGCTGACCGAGGCGGTGCGCAAGAAACCCTACAGCGTGCTCTTGCTGGACGAGTTCGACCGCGCCCACCCGGACGTGCACGAAATGTTCTACCAAGTGTTCGACCAGGGCTGGATGGAGGACGGCGAAGGGCGGCACATCAACTTCCGCAACTGCCTGATTTTGCTGACCAGCAATCTGGGCGACGCCGAAATCGAGGCTGCTTGCGCGGCGGAGCCCGAAGTCTCGCAGTCCCGGCTGGACGCGCTGGCGCGCGAACGCTTGCAGCGCCGTTTCGCGCCGGCCCTATTGGCTCGGATGCGGGTAGTGGCCTTCCGGCCGCTGGGCGAACCGGCCTTGGCCGGCATCGCGCGCCAGGCTTTGGACGACATCGGCCTGCGCCTGAGCGCCAATGGCCTGGCTTGGCGCGCCGACGCCGAGGCCGCGGACTGGATCGCCCGCGCGGTGGCCAGGCACCCGGCCAGCGGCCGCGCGGTGGGCGACTTGCTCCGCCAGCGGGTGATGCCGGCCATCGCCCGCGGGGTGCTGGAGGCGCGCGCCGCCGACCGCGCCTTGCGCAGCGTGCGCTTGAGCGCCGCCGACAAGCTGGAATTGATTTTCGACGACGGGGAGGGCGTGCCGTTGCCGCCGCCCGCGCCGGCCGAATCCGCCATCCCGGGAGAAACCGCATGCGT